>NZ_JBITJV010000005.1:0-366759 GCF_044460385.1 Streptomyces sp. NPDC050121
CGGATCAACGTGCTGTTCGCGATGCTCCGCGACGGCACCTTCTACGAACCCCGAACCCCACGCCTCGCTTGACGAAAGACATAGAGGCACCCCCCGCTCGAGCGCAGTCGAGAGTGGGGGAGGAGTCACGTGGGTGTTTCGGCAACGCGGCTGGGGGTCCCCCCTCTGGGGGAGTGCGTGCCAGGCGTCGCACGCCCGGCCGGGAATATGACACAGGCTCTCAGCCGGTCATCGAGCGGGCGGTCGCGTACACGTCGAAGACGGCCAGGGCCAGCGGTACGAGGGTCAGCAGGACGAAGCCCTCGGCGATCTCCGTGAACCGGCCCCAGAACGGCGTGAGACCGCCGCGCGAGGTGATCAGGCCGACCGCGGTGACGATCGCGGAGGCCGCGGCGATCGCGGCGACCAGCCAGATCGTACGGATGTCCAGGTCGGCGCGGTCTCCCGTGAGGGCGGCGCGGATCGCCGAGTGGGGCGGGTCGAGGGCCAGGCCGAGGCCGAGCAGGACGAGGGAGGCGAGGCCGGCGGCCAGCACGGGCGCGACCTGGGCGGTGTAGCGGAAGAGGTGGGCGCGCATCAGCAGGGCGATGCCCGTGGCCAGCGCGAGGAGCTGGGCCCAGACGTCGTCGGAGAAGCCGAGGACCGTGCAGGCGCCGACGGTGATCACCGCGCAGCCGCCGACCAGGCCCACCAGGAGTTCGTGGCCGCGGCGGGCCTGGGCGGCGATCCGCTCGGCGTCGACCGGTTCCCGGGGGGTGGGGTCGGTGCCGTAGGCGCTGCGCGTGCCGGAGTCCGGGGCGTCGAAGCCGATCGGCAGGCGGGCGAAGCGCATGGACAGGCCGGGCAGGAAGGCCAGGGCGCCCACGCCGACGGGCGCGCACAGGGCAGCGGTCTCGGCCGGGGTCCAGTGCGCGAGGGTCGCCGCGAACACGGCCGCCAGGCCCGCGCCGGAGGCGACGACGAAGGCGACGAAGGGGCCGTCGCCGCGGGGGGAGCACAGGGTGAGCAGCACCGAGGCCAGCAGGACCGCGGCGCAGGCCAGCAGGAACTGGAGTCTGCCGATGCCCTGGCCGTCGGCGAGCGGGAGCAGCCCGGAGCCCGCCACCGCCACGCCTGGCAGGGCGCCGAGTCCCAGGGCGACGGCGGAGCCGCGGTCGTCGTAGACGCGGGCCCGGACACAGGCGAGGGCGACCAGCAGGACGCCGACGACCGCGGCGAGGACGCCGGGCAGGCTGTTCATGTCGTGGTGCGGGTCGCCGGTCCAGGCCACGAAGGCCAGCAGGGCCGGCAGGACGCCTCCGCCGACGAGGCCCGCGGCGCGGGTCAGGTCGCCGCTCCACAGGGTGTGCTCGCGCGTCACGGCGGAGGCGACCGCCTCGGACACGTCGTCGAAGACGGCGGGCGGCAGCGACTCGGCGAAAGGGCGCAGGGTGAGGAGTTCGCCGTCGAGGATGTGCTGGGCGGCGAACGAGCGTGAACTGTCGAGGACGGCGCCGTCCCGGCGGACGAGGTGGTAGCCGACCGGGGCGCCCTCCGCGGGGCTCTGCCGGGAGAGCCTGAGGATCTCCGGGTAGATGTCGGCGACGGGGACGTCGTCGGGCAGCGCCACGTCGATCCGGCTGTCGGGGGCGACGATGGTGACCCGGCAGAAGCCGAGGCCCGTCGCCGCCGCGGGAGCGGTTCCGTTGCCGCGCCCTTCTCCGGTGGCTGCCGCGGAGGCCGCGATACTCACCTGCTGCTCCCCCTCAGTGATGGTTCCGCGTCGACGGTGTGAAAGTGCGGTGTGGAGTCCCGCTCCGGTGCGTGCGCCGGGCGGCCCGCGGGTGTGCTCACGCGAACATCCGGCACCCTACCGCCCTCTGGTCGCAGCGACAGTCAGTAGGATCACGCGGCGGCCTGCGTCCGCCTGACACGGGGTGGCGGACGGTATTTCGGGGGCCTCGCAAGGGGATTGGTGAGCAGTGAGCCATATCGTCGTGAAGCGCCCGCCACGGGCGCTGCCGTCCGAGGTGCCCACGGGCGAGGTCGTCCTGCAGCCTCCGCCGGAGTTGCCGCGGGGGCATCAGGAGAGCGTGCTGATGCAACTGCTGCCGACGCTCGGCATGGGCGGCTCGGTGGTCTTCTTCTTCACGAGCGGGCAGCCGTTCATGAGAATCATGGGCATGGTCATGATCGCCTCGACGGTGGCGATGTCGATCGCGATGGTGGTGCGCTTCCGCCGCGGCTCGCAGGGGCAGTTGGCGGACATGCGCCGGGACTACCTGGGCTACCTGGCGCAGACCCGGCGCACCGCGCTCGACACCGCGCGGGCCCAGCGGGACGCGCAGTACTACCTGCACCCCTCCCCCGAGCAGTTGTGGGCGCTGGTCGCCGAGGGCAGCCGGGTGTGGGAACGGCGGCCCGGGGACGAGGACTTCGCCCAGGTCCGCGTAGGCCTGGGCGTCCAGGCGCTGGCCACCCCGCTCCTGCCCCCCGAGACCGGCCCGGTGGAGCAGCTGGAGCCGCTGACGGCGGGCGCCCTGCAGCGCTTCATCGCCGTCCACGACAGCCTGGACGACCTGCCGATGGCCGTGTCGCTGCGCGCCTTCTACCACGTCACGGTCAGCGGCGAGCCGCAGTCGGCGCGCTCCTGCGCCCGTGCCCTGGCCGGTTCGCTGGCGGCGCTGCACTCGCCTCAGGACCTGGTCCTCGTCGTCGCGGCGGGCCGGGAGGAACTGCCGCACTGGGACTGGGCCAAGTGGCTGCCGCACGTCCAGGCGTCCGGCGCCGTGGACGGGGCGGGCAGCCGCAGGCTGATCGGCGCCGACACCCGTGAGCTGGAGCAGCTGCTCGGGGCGCGGCTCGCCGGCCGGCCGCGGTTCCACCCGAACGCCGCGCCGCTGCCCGACGAACCGCACCTCGTCGTCGTCCTGGACGGCGTCTCCCTCCCCCCGGACTCGGTCCTGGCCAACCCCGAGGGGCTGCAGGGCGTGACGGTCCTCGAGATCGTCCCCGGGGAGCTCACGGGGACGGGCGGCGAGCTGGACATCGTCGTACAGCCCGGCGTGTTGCGGCTGGAGTCGGCGCACGGGGCCGTCTACGAGGGGACGCCCGACGCCCTCTCGCCGGAGTCCGCCGAGGCGCTCGCCCGGCAGCTCGCCCCGCTGCGGATGGCCTCCGGCGGGGACGACGACGAACCGCTGCTGGCCAACCTGGAGTTCACCGACCTGCTGAACCTCGGGGACGCGGCGTCCGTGGACCCGTCGCGCACCTGGCGGCCGCGTTCGCTTGCGGAGCGGCTGCGGGTGCCGATCGGGGTGGGCGAGGACGGTCGTCCGGTGATGCTGGACCTGAAGGAGGCGGCGCAGGAGGGCATGGGTCCGCACGGTCTGTGTGTGGGCGCCACCGGTTCCGGCAAGTCCGAGCTGCTGCGCACCCTGGTGCTGGGCCTGGCGGTCACCCACTCCTCCGAGACCCTGAACTTCGTGCTCGCCGACTTCAAGGGCGGTGCGACCTTCGCCGGCATGGCGCAGATGCCGCACGTGGCGGCCGTGATCACCAACCTGGCGGACGACCTGACGCTGGTCGACCGGATGGGCGACTCCATCCGGGGCGAGCTCAACCGCCGTCAGGAGCTGCTGCGGGACGCGGGCAACTACGCCAACATCCACGATTACGAGAAGGCGCGGGCCGCGGGCGCGGCCCTGCAGCCGATTCCCTCCCTGGTCCTGGTGATCGACGAGTTCAGCGAGCTGCTGACGGCGAAGCCGGACTTCATCGAGATGTTCGTGCAGATCGGCCGGATCGGCCGCTCGCTCGGCGTGCACCTGCTGCTGGCCTCTCAGCGTCTGGAGGAGGGCCGGCTGCGCGGCCTGGAGACCTACCTGTCGTACCGCGTCGGTCTGCGGACGTTCTCCGCGGCGGAGTCGCGGGCGGCGCTGGGCGTGCCCGACGCGTACTCGCTGCCGAACGTGCCGGGTTCGGGGTTCCTGAAGTTCGGCACGGACGAAATGGTGCGGTTCAAGGCGGCATACGTGTCCGGGGTCTACCGCTCGGGCGGTCAGCGGGCCGCGGCGGGCGGCGGCCCGTTGCCGGTGGACCGGCGGCCGGTGTTGTTCACCTCGGCCGAGGTGCCGGTGCGGTACGCGGCCGTGCCGCAGCAACTGCGTTCCGGGGACGGTCCCGAGGTCGACGAGGCCCTCGCCGACACCGTCCTCGACGTGATCGTGCGGCGGCTGGAGGCGCAGGGCCCGGCGGCGCACCAGGTGTGGCTGCCGCCGCTGGACAGCCCGCCGTCGCTGGACGCGCTGCTGCCGGGGCTCACGGCCGCGCAGGGCCGCGGACTCACCCAGCCCGGCTACGAGGGCGCGGGCCGGCTGGTCGTGCCGGTGGGTCTGGTCGACAAGCCGTTCGAGCAGCGCCGCGACTCCCTCTGGGTGGACTTCTCCGGCGCGGCGGGCCACATGCAGATCGTCGGCGGCCCGCAGTCCGGCAAGTCGACGCTGGTGCGCACGCTGATCTCGGCGTTCGCCCTCACCCACACCCCGCACGAGGTCCAGTTCTACGGCCTCGACTTCGGCGGTGGCGGCATGGCGACGGTGGCCGGCCTGCCGCACGTCGGCGGGATCGCCTCGCGGCTGGACCCGGAGCGGGTGCGGCGCACGGTGGCCGAGGTGTACGGCGTGCTGACCCGCCGCGAGGAGTACTTCCGCTCGGCCTCAATCCCGTCGATCGCGGACTTCCGGGCCAGGCGGGCGCGGGGCGACATCTCGGTGACGGACCAGCCGTGGGGCGATGTCTTCCTGGTCATCGACGGGTGGGGCAACTTCCGCGCGGACTACGAGGCCATGGACCAGATCATCCATGAGATCGCGGCGCGCGGCCTCGGCTACGGCATCCACCTGGTGCTGACCGCCTCGCGTTCGATGGAGGTCAGGGCCGCCCTCAAGGACCATCTGATGAACCGCCTGGAGCTGCGGCTCGGCGACACGATGGACTCCGAGATCGACCGCAAGGTCGCCGCGAACGTCCCGGCGGGCGTTCCGGGCCGTGGCCAGTCGCCGCAGAAGCTGCACTTCATGGCGGCGGTGCCGCGGATCGACGGCCTCACCTCCGACACCGAGCTCTCCGACGCCACCCAGGCGCTGGCCACGGAGGTCGCCCGGCACTGGCAGGCGCCGCCCGCTCCGGAAGTACGGCTGCTGCCGCGCGAGTTCCCGGCCGCCTCGCTGCCGCCGGGGAGCCGGTTCCCGCGCCGCGGCGTCGCCTTCGCCCTCGACGAGAACGCCCTCGAACCGGTCTTCGTCGACTTCGAGCAGGACCCGTTCTTCCTCGTCTTCGGCGAGAGCGAGTCCGGCAAGTCGAACCTGCTGCGGCTGCTGATCAAGCAGTTGACGGAGCGGTACTCGGGCGACGAGTGCAAGCTGTTCGTCGTCGACAACAGGCGGTCGCTGCTGGACGTGACCCCGTCCTCCCACCTGGCCGAGTACATCCCGATGTCCAACGCCATGGAGCATCACATGGCCGCGCTGGCGGACCTGATGAAGCGCCGGACGCCGACGGCCGACGTGACGGCACAGCAACTGCGCGACCGGAGCTGGTGGCGTGGACCGACGGTGTACGTCGTCGTCGACGACTACGACCTCGTGGCGACGTCGAGCGGCAACCCGCTGGCCGGCCTGACGGAACTGCTGCCGTTCGCCCGGGACGTGGGCGTGCGGTTCATCGTCGCCCGGTCGACGGCGGGTGCGGGGCGGGCCGGGTACGAGGCGTTCATGCAGCGCATCAAGGAACTGGGCGCGCAGGGTGTGGTGTTGGCGGGCGACCCCGGCGAGGGGGACCTCCTGGGGGGCGTACGGCCTCGTCCGATGCCTGCGGGGCGGGGGGTCTTTGTTTCGCGGCGGCGGGGGAAGCCGTTGGTGCAGGTGGGGTGGGTGGAGGAGGGGGCCGATGAGCGGGCGTAGTTCGCGGGCCTCGCGGACCTCGCCTCACTCGCCGTCAAGCCGTGCGCGGTGAATTGGGGAAAGTATGGTGAGCTCCGTGAACTCACTTGAACTGGGTTCACGGGGCTGGCTGCTGGCAGCGGGCGTGACTGTCTCGTCCGGCGGGCGGGCTTCACGGGGACACGGGGACACGGGGACACGGGGACACGGGGACACGGGGACACGGGGGAAGAGGTTCACGCATGGCGTGGGAAGAGTGGGAACAGCTCAAAAGTGCGGCGGCCGAGCATCACGCGGCCCAGATGCAACTGAACCACGTACCACTGGACCCGGGCGGTGGCACCGGCACGCTGGTGTCGAACAAGCCCGCCTGGTCCAAGGCCGGTCAGGACGTCGGCTCGCTCCGCGAGGACATCGGCAAGGCGGTGGCGAAGCTGGTGGGCGGGCAGAAGGGCCTTGGCGAGGATGCCGGCTGCCTGACCGCTGCGGCCCAGAAGGACGTCCACGACTCGTGGGAGACCTACGTCAAGAACGTGAGCGCGCGCTGCGGGAAGCTCTCGGGTCTGCTGGAGAAGGCGGGCAACGACCAGCTCAAGACCGACGAGGCGATCGAGGTCGAGATCGGCAACCTGAAGGTGGATTACGCGGATACTCCGCCCGTCGGCGGCAAGAGCTGAGAGGCAGTAACGAGACATCATGGACCTCGCAACGCTCAAGGCCCTCAAGCCGACGGAGTACTCGGAAGCGGCCGACGGTTATCGCAGCACCTCTGACATGGCGAGCGCTGCCAAGGACCGCATCGAGAACCAGATCGTCGTAGCGATGCGGAACTCCCTGAAGGGCGAGGCGGCGACTGCGGCGATCACGCAACTGGGGGAACTTGGTAAGAACTTCCACTACGTCCAGGTCGAATGTGGCCTGGTCAGCACCGCGCTGGAAGCCTTCTCGTACGAGGTGGGAGCCGCCAAGTCCAAGCTCGACGGGGCGCTCGCGGGTGCCCAGGCCGCCAAGCTCACGGTGAACGCCGACGGTTCGGTGTCGTATCCGGCGGGCGGGGAGAAGGACGCCGACGGCAAGATCCCCGACGGCGGCACGGTGAGCGGCCTGACGGACGGCACAGCCGCAGCGATCGGCCGCCAGGCTGCCAACGTCGACCCCAACCCCAACCACCGCCTCGCCCAGGACTACGCCGACCAGATCGCCGCGGCGCTGAAGGAAGCAACGGAGGCCGACGAGAAGTGGGCCCCGAAACTGCGCGCGCTGAAGGCGGACGACGACCTGACCGTCTCAGACAAGGACTGGGCCGACGCGTCCTCGGACACGAGCGGCGTGAAGGAGGCGGGCAAGAAGTACCTCGACTCGCTGCCCCAGCCGCCCAAGGACGGCAGCCCCAAGGACAACGCGGAGTGGTGGAAGGGACTCGACGCGGAGCAGCAGGCGGCATGGATCTCCATGCGTCCCGATTCCGTGGGCGCGCTCGACGGACTGCCGGCCACGGTCCGGGACGAGGCCAACCGCATCGTGTTCGACGAGGCGCGGGGCGCTATGCAGACAGAGCTGAACTCCATCCCGAAGCCACCGCCCAATGAGTGGACCTACATCACCGCGGGGGGCTACCCGTCCAAGGTTCACACCGATGAGTGGATGGAGTGGCACAACAAGTACGGCGATCGGTACAACCTGCTGACCAACAATCTCAAGGGAATGCAGAGCATCCAGACGCGCTTCGACAAGACCGGCACGAACGGACTGCCCGAAGCGTATCTGCTGGGATTCAGCACCGAAGGAGACGGCCGGGCGATCGTCGCCAACGGAAACCCTGACACCGCGGATCACACGGCGGTCTATGTTCCCGGTACGACGTCGGACCTGCCGGGAATCGAGGGGAACATGAACCGGATGGAAAACGTCTGGCGTGCTGCCCATGACGAAGCCGACGGAAAAACTGTGTCCACGATCACTTGGCTCGGCTACGACGCACCTGATGACGTCGTGAAGGACGCACCGTTCGAACACTACGCGTATGACGGCGCGCCGGCGTTCCGCGGTTTCATGGATGGACTCGACGCATCTCACTCCGGTGATTCACCGTCCCACACCACCGTGATCGCGCACTCGTACGGAACAACCCTCGTAGGTGCTGCGGCCCAGACGGGCCATCTCAACGCCGATGACCTCGTCTTCGCAGGCAGCCCTGGCGTCAAGGTGTCCGGTGCCGATGAGCTGGACGTCCCCAGCGGTCATGTGTGGAACGAGGAGGCTGACGGAGACGTGGTTCCGGACCTCGGCCGCTTGGGCCACAGCGGGAAAGACTTCATCATCCCCAGCGACCCCGAATTCGGCGCCAACCAGCTGACCACGGACACCGAAGGACACAGTGGCTATTGGGACAGGGACGAAGACTCCGGAACGAGCTCGCAGAGTTTGAAGAATCAGGCCCTGGTCGTTGCCGGGAAGGGTGATGACGCGCCTCTGAAGCCACCACCGGACCCATGGGCACACGTGAAGTAGATAAGCCGGCAACCCTGTCCGCCGAAGTAAGGCCCCCTTACGTGAAGACCAAGCTCAGCGCTCTCGCCGTACCATTCGTCCTCACTATTCTCACCGGATGCAGCATGACTGACAACGACTCCGATGAAATCCCGTCCGCCGGCACGAGCACCTCGCGTGATGCCTCGGATACCCTAGAAAAGGTGTCCAGCGGTATCTACGACCTGATCGGCGTCAAGGGTAAAGCGTCCGACACTCAGCCAGGGGTAATGGACTGTTCGGGCAAGGACACGAAGACCTATTTCCGGGTCTTCCACCCTTGGAGTTTCTATCCCGCCTCGGCGAGTGACCTCGCCGTTGCTATGGAGCGACTCAAGACGGAACTGCCGAAAAATGGGTGGAAAATCGTCGAATACGGCCCGGACACCAGCAAGAACAAGAACATCACCCTGACCGCTGATAACGATAAGGCGAAGGTGGGCGTCCACATCGCCCAAATGGCGAAGAACGATCCGCCGAAACTGAGCCTGGACCTCGTGTCCGGCTGCTACAAGGTCCCCGACGGCCAAGAGGTCGAGCGGTTTTGACAGATCAGTCCGTGGCCGCCGTCGCACCCCGTAGCAGCGTTGCAAAACTCATGTATGTGATGGCGACCCGTGCTCCGCTGGCGGCACGCTCACAAGGGAGTGAGACATCCGGTATGGAAGTACGCGACGGGGATGCGGTCAAGGCGGAGGTCGAGCAGACGTCCAGCCGAATCCTGGAGATCATGGCACTCAAGGGAAAAGTGACCGACACCGGGGCCATGACTTCTCGGTGCACGGACTACGACTCGGATGAGGAGGTCTACCGCGCCCGCCATCCGTGGAGCATCAACCGGGTTCCCGTGGCGGACACGGAGAAGGCCACGGACCGCCTCCGTGCAGGATTGCCCAAGAAGGGCAGGACGATCGTCAAGGACGGCGTCGATGACAGCTCTGCCAAGAGTCCGCAGATCGTCGCCGAGTCCAGCGGGAAGGAATTCGCGGTGGATGTGCGATTGCTCGATGAGCGAAAGTACGGCGATGATCCTTCACTCATCGAGGTAACGGTCGAATCTGCCTGTTATCGGTCCAAGTGAGCCAACACATCAAGCTGGGCGCTCTCTTGCTCGCCGTACCTCTCGTCCTCACCGGATGCAGCACGACGGACGACGACGCCAATGAAATCCCGTTCGTCGGCACGAGCACCTCGCGTGATGCCTCGGATACCCTGGAAAAGGTGTCCAGCGGTATCTACGACCTGATCGGCGTCAAGGGAAAGGCATCCGACAGCCGTCCGACAGTCCTGGACTGTTCGGGAAAAGACACGAAGACGTACTTTCGAATCTTGCACCCCTGGAGCTTCGTCCCGGTGTCGGTGAGCGACCTCGACGTAGCGATGAAAAGACTCAAGGAGCAACTGCCGAAGAATGGGTGGGAGATCGTCAACTACGGGCCGGACACCAGCAAGAACAAGAACATGAATCTCACCGCTGACAATGACAAGAAGAAGGTCAGTGTCAAGGTCGTCGCCATGGCGAAGGACGACCCACCGATGTTGAGCCTGGACCTCATCTCCGGGTGCTACAAGGTCCCCGACGGCCAAGAGGTCGAGAGGTTTTGACAGATCAGCCCGTGGCCGCCAGCGCGCCCCGTAGCAGCGTTGCAAAACTCATGTATGTGATGGCGGCCTGCGCTCTGCTGGCGGCATGCTCACAGGCGAGTGAGAACTCGTTGGACTACGAGCCGAAGTCCCGGTCCACCGATACGGTCAAGACCGAAATCTCGGAGCTTTCCAGCCGGATTTTCGATGCCATGAGCATCAAGAGCAAGGCCACGAAACCGGGGCCGAATGTTCAGCCCTGTGACTCCGGTGACGGCGACTCGGGGAAGCTGTACAGGATCCGGCACCCCTGGTCGGGGTATGGGGCGGGGAACGACGTCATGGAGAAGGGCATGGCCAATCTACGTCAGGGGCTCCCCCACCAGGGCTGGAAGATCGATAAGGTCGGCAACGACGGCAGCAAGAACAAGAACATGCAAATCCTGACTGTCCACGAAAAGACGCTCAGTCAGGCTGAAATCACCTGGCTCAAGGGACTGGACGGCCACGAGCCGCTCATTGAGGTAAACCTGTACTCAAAGCGCTTTCGGTCGGCGAATGACTCAGAGCAGGGATGAGTTTCCGGCGTGCCACCGCGCGGCTCTGGATTCGGCGATAGGGGCAGTTGCAGGAGAGGTAGGCAAGTCTCGGCAAGGCCGCATCGATGATCTGCCGAAAGTCAAGGGTAAGACGTCCGGCAGTCGGCCGGGAGTCGTGGTCTGGTCGGGCAAGGACGCGAAAGTACGGTGAGATCCGTGAACTGACTTGAACCGAGTTCACGAATCTGGCGTGTTGGTAGCTTGGCGCAACTGTCCCGTCCGGCGGACGGGCTTCACGGGGACACGGGGAAGGGGCTCGCGCATGGCGTGGGACGAGTGGGAGCAGGTGAAGGCCGCGGCGGCCGATCAGCATGCCACCCGGATGCAGCTCAACCAGTACCCGGCCGACCAGGGCGGGGACGGCACACAGGGCGACCTGGTGGCCGGCCACCAGGACCTGGAAGCGGTCGGCAAGGCGGCCCACGACCTGTTCGAGGACTTCACGACCTACAGCGGGCACGCGCGCGTGGCCTCCGCGGCGGCGGCAGGCGGACTCAAGGGTGAGGGATTCGCGCTGGGCGCCGCGCTGGAGCATGCGACGGAGCGCTGGAGCGAGCAGACGAAGACCCTGCTGGACGCCTGCGCCCACATCTCCAACCACCTGCGGTTCACGAAGAACCAGCACGCTGCCGACGACTCGTACATCGCCGGCGCGGTCAGCAGCATCGCTCTGCTGGACGAGGGCTTCGACGACCGGAAGGGCCACTGACACCGATGGACCTCGACGCTCTGCGCCACGGGGACTTCTCCAAGCTCGGTGAAGCGGTCACCGACTGGGAGCAGATGACGAAGAAGCTCGCGGATCTACAGAAAGACGCGGAGAGCAACCTCAAGGCCAAGGCAGACACGGCCAAGTGGGCCGGGGTCAACGCCACTGTCTCCCGCGAGTTCATCACCAAGACAGCGGCCGAGTTCGCCGACGCGCACACCCAGGCCGACTCCATCACCAAGATCCTCAGCGACACTTGCGGTGAACTCATCGGATATCGGACTCAGTTGAACGACGCGATCAGGCGGGCCGCGGAGCAGCACCTGACTGTGGTCGACACCGGTGAGGGCACGTTCACCGTCGCCGGGAACACCCGGCCCGACTGGGCGTCCGACCCCAGCGGAAAGACCGGCGTGACGGATCAGAAGGTGGTAGACGCCTTCCGCGACGAGATCCAGGGCATCCTGACCAAGGCGACGCAGAGCGACAACAGCGCCGCGAAAGTCCTGCGGCTTCTCGTCGACCAGGCCAAGTACGGCTTCACCGACGCCTCCTACGCCGACCGGGACTCCGCGGCCAAGGCCGTCGCGGCAGCGGAGAAGCTGGCGAAGATGGCCAAGAACCCTGCCGACATGAGCCTCGACGACATCAAGGACTTCAACCGCACGATGGAGCTGTACAACGGCGACTCCCTCTTCGCGGAACAGTTCGCCACGCGCCTCGGGCCCAAAGGGACACTCCAGTTCTGGACCGAGATGACCTCGGCGCACGCCGGGGCCAGGGGCTCAGAGCTCGAGACGATGAAGAGCCTCCAGAACAATCTGAGCCTCACCCTGGCCACGGCGTCCTTCTCCGACTCGGACGCCATGCAGGATTGGAAGAAGGACCTCATCGCCGAACGGAACACCAACTTGCGCGCCGCGGACTCCTTCAGCCCGATCGGGGCTCTGGGCTCCCAGGTCATCAGCAGCCTGATGCGGGAGGGGCAGTACGACACCGAGTTCCTGGACGACTACCGGGAGAAGGTGTTCAAGGCGGACAAGGGCGCGGGGGACGCGGGCACCCATGACCTGTGGGTCAAGGGGTATGACGCTCTGGACCTTGTCTTCGGCGACGGCAACGGACGGGACCCGCTGGAGGGGTTGTTCGAAGGCCTCTCCCACAACCCCGAGGCGGCAACGCACGCGTTCAAGTCCAAGTCGGACTTGGATCACATGCTGGGCACCACGATGTACACGGGCCGGGGAGAGTCTCTGGGGCACGCACTGGAGGCGGCGGTCACCGGGATCGCCGCTGGTGACTTCACATCGCCGGCACCACCTCACAGCGCCGCGCAAGTGGGGATCATGGCCAACATCATGAGCGCGGTGGCACAGCCTGGCGAGGGCGCGAGCCTGGTGAGCAAGGGGCTGGGCGACAGCTTCGGGAACATGGCGGCTTCCTACATGCCGGAGATCAGCCAGAAACTGGGCGCTGAATCAGGAGCAGTTTTCCTCTCGAACAGCGAGAATCCCGATGGCCTGGGGGAGGTTCGCGATGTGATGCGATTCCTTTCCGCGGTGTCCGCGGACCCCGCTGGCCGGGCCGGGATCGTGTACGGAGAGAGCATCTACACCGGAAATCTCCTCGAGGCACACCTCTCCGACCCGTCGTTGTTCGACGGTCCCCGAAGTCAGGTCCTTGCGGACATCGGCAGAAACGCGGGAATGATCGAGGGCATCGTTGGGCATTCCGCCGCCGACGCGGAAGTAAGCGGTGCCATCGAGGGAGAGAAAGACTACAACGACGCCTTGAAGGCGAAGGGGGATTTCGCCAAGACTTGGGTCGCCATCGGGTTGGCCAACTTCTCGGTACCCGACGCATATGGAGGAGCAGCGATGGGGGCCGTGGGCGGAGGAATGCTAGGAGCTGTCGCGGGATCGGCCGTTGACCGTCTACTCGAAGGCCAGGAACTCAAGGGCGCCAAGGACGAAGCACTGTACGCGAGTGCCAAGGACCTCTACGAGATGCGGGAATCCGTCAACCAGCAGGCACAGTGGTCGACCCTGGAAGCGCTCGATCGACGCCACGTGGACCTGCCCAGGGACGGCACTGCCGATCTGGTCCGCAACGCTGTCAACGAAGGCTGGGACGGCGCCAGTGAGCTGTTGAACCGCACGAAGGAGCGACCCTAGTGGACAAGTCGACGTGGAGCCGGGAAAAAATCGCCACGTGGGAGAGCGGGAAGGGTCTCGTGCTCTGCCTTGTGGTCCTGAGTCTCCTGGGTGGTGCCACTTGGCTCTTCTTCATCAAGGGCCTGTATATGCTCCCGGAGAAAATGTGTGAAGGCACGCTGGAGCGGAGCGTGGTCACTAAGGTCCTGCCGAATGCGCGATCGGTGGATAATGGCTCCCACAGCAGAGGCGTCGGGGACGACCTTTCCTTCTCCTGCTACGTCACCACGAGCAACGACTCGGGCCTGTCTGGCGAAGCACAAGTCCAGTCCGCTTCCAGTGAGGAGTGGCTCAAGTACTATCAGGAAACCGGTGGTCAGAAAACAATCATTCGTGTGTCCGTGGGTGCCATTGAAGCTCTGGCGCAGATCAACTCCGAAAACGGCACCTCATCCGTGTATGTGCCCTGCACGCCGCCCGCCGTCCCCGAGTACAACGCCTCAGAGCCCTATGCGGTGATCGGTGAGGCCCGTGTCGACGGAAGTGTGAAGATCTCGGACGGACCGCTGCGGCAGACCCTGACCGACTTCGCCTACCGCCTCACCGAGCACGCTTACAAGCTGGCCGAGTGCAAGGACCCTCGCGACTTTCCCCAGCAATTGCCTCGCTACGAGAACGACTGAGAGGAGTGAGCCGGTGAGGGACGAGGAGATCATCGCGCACTTCGACGGGCGTGGTCGTGTCGAGCTGCGCACCCGAGCATCGCGCAAGCGCCGGATCGAGGAGATCACCCACGCCCTCGGCTACAGGTTGCTCGCCACTCACAATCTCGGACGCGGCCGCATCGGGCTCCACTTCGTACGTGACGACGGCCCGCTCGCCCGCCGCCGGGCCGAGCAGACCATCGAGCGGCTGCGCGCAGGGGGCCCGGTTCTGCCGGAGTTCGTGGAGGTGCCGCCCCCACCGCCGGCGCCGCCTCCTCTGCCCCCATCAGTGGCCCCGCCCGCGCTCAGGGTCCCGTCTCGGCCACCGATCCCGCCTCCTCCGCCGCCGCCTCTCCCTCAGGCCCCTTCCACGGACACCTGAACCGCTTGAGTACCAGCACGAGCGACAGCGCCCAGGCTCCTACAGCGAAGACAGCAGCGGGACGGCCACCAAAGGCAGTACCGCAGCACATTCGCATCGGCACCACCGCCAGGCTCTGGATCGGGCCGACGTAGCGGCCCGATCCAGCCCACGCGGTAGATGCTCAGCGTGGGACGCCAGGCCTCCGCTGGGATGGGGTGCCGGCGCTCACTTGAGCCCCCTCCGCCGACGGGCGATGGCAGGCGCAGCTGCAACTGCGTACCAGCAGCAGGCCCCCGCCATGTGGGAGCGGAATGTCCCGCAGGCGGCGGCACGAGGCGTGCACGTCCTCGTACCCAGGCCGACGTGCCAGCGTGCATTCCGGCGACAGCTCCCGCGCCTCCCCCGTCGTTCTGCCAGACCTCACGCTCACTGCTCACCCCCGGCTCGGCGAGACGGGGGCAGGACGGTGAGGACATCCGGCTGCGGCGGGTAGTGCGCGGCGCACGTCTGGCAGGCGTACACGACGAAGCCCGGCCCCGAGTTCTGGTGGACCACGCCGACCACGACTGGGGCCTCGGTCGTCACCTGGCAGCGCACGCACATCCGCACCGGCGGGCGCGTTGCCTTGTTTCCTGTCGCCATCACGCCACCCTCTCCGCACCGATGACATGCCGGTCGAGGTCGATACCAAAGTCCGCCGCCGGGACCACCGCCACACGACGCTCTGACTGCCTTGCCTGCTCACACTCCCGTTCCCGGTGAGCCCGCTCCGCCGCAAGCACGTACGGGCGGATTGGGGCCGTGGAGGCGCCATCGAGGGGCTCGGGCAGCCCGTACGGAGATCGTGGTGCGGGGAGCCGTACGACCATTGCGCCGGGACTCCTGGGGATGCAGTTGGGGACCGGTAGCGCGGAGTGTGTACCCGCCCTCCGCCTGCCGGTGCCAGGCGCGAACACGCCCAGGATCCAGCGCAGCAGCGCATGGATAATGCTCACTGTCATCAACCTCCACAGGGTTGGTGGCCATGCCCCCGGACGGCGCCCACCGTCGCGGGGGTCTTCTACTGACATCGACTGTACGCCCACTTGGCACGTCTTGGTACGTATTTTTACGTGCTAAGTCGCCCTATGCTGGCTTGAGCTGGCCTTTTACGCTCCAGGGCATGATACAAATCGACCGGGAGAGCATTGTTCCGATGTACGTGCAGCTTGCTTCCGCCCTGCGCGAGCGCATCCGGCGCGGCGAGATTCCGGTTGGCCGCCGCATCCCTTCTCAGCACGAACTGGAGCAGGAGACGGGCGGTGCAGTCAGCCGCCGCACCATCAAGTCCGCCGTCGAGGCACTACAGGCCGAGGGAATCGTTCAAGGAGTCCAGGGCAAGGGTGTGTTCGTCATCGCCGTGCCCGCCGATACGTCTGAGGACGGCAAGGCCGACGACTGACGGGCAGGTCACTGCTTCAAGGCGCCGGGAGGCGAACACCACCTCGTATCCCCCGTTTCCTGCGGCTCTGCCACCTTCGCCGCCGCCTCTTGCGCTCGCGGCGGAGCACAGGGTGGGCACCTCCCGTGCGTGCCCACCCTGTGCTCCGAAGTACGTGCTTGCTACTACATGAAGTAGCTGGCGCCCTTCAGGTCGCCGCCGCGGTAGTCACCGCCGGCGCCGTGGACCTTGTGCGAGATCTGGAGCAGCGCCGCGTGGATGCCTCGGGCGTGCTTGTTCCACTCTTCGCTCTTGCTCTGGAACTGCTGGAACGCCTCGCCGCCCCAGCCCGCAGACACGTTGAGCACGGCCTGGCGCAGCGCCTCGAGGTCTTCCTCGAGCTTCTTGGCCTGGTCGCCGAGTTCGGTGGCGAGCGCGTCCATGGTGCCGTAGGTGACGGCGAGTTCCTCGTAGTGGGCTCCGGACATTTCTTCCCTCGTTTCTCTGAAGATTTCAGCCGGACTTCGCGGTCCGGAGAACGGCGTGGTTCAGCGCCGCCAGTGGCTCGCCCGGAGCTCGTCAATAGCTGTTGAGCGCCGAGGTCTTTCCACCGAGGTCCTCGACCGAGATCTTGGTCATGTCGGCCGTGATCTGGTCTTCGAGGTTCTGCTTGTCGGTCTTGGTCATGTGGATGCCCTCGAGGAAGTCGTCGAGCATCTTGCCGATCGCGGCCATGTGGCCGTTGATCTCCGTCTGCTTGGTGTTGAACGCGTTGGCACCCTGGCCGGTCCACGCCTTCTCGATCATGTCGATCGTGCCCTGCAGCTTCGCGAGGGAGCCCCTGATGTTGTCGTATCGATCGATGACTTCCTTCTGGAGCTTCTGTACGTCGCCGTCATTGAGCTTGCGGTCGACCATTTCGGCACTCCCTTTCGTGAGCTGTGGTCGCTTCTACGCGCTTCGCTGCGCGAGAATCGTTTGTGCGTGTGACCGGTCGTCGTGTGTGGGTCGTTCAGGCGCCTCGCCGCGAGCGGATCACCGCGAAGGCGCCGCCGCCGATCACCAGGACCGCTGCTGCGGCTCCGAGTGCAACCCACATCGTGGAGTTGTCGGAAGTGTCGGAGGTAGATGCTGCCGAAGTCTCGCCGGTTGAAGTGCCCTTCGAGGGCTGTGGCGAGGTTGATGCCGAAGCGGACGGTGAGTTGCTGATCTCGCCCGTGACGCCTGCCGCGTTTTCCTTGGCGAGCGGGTCGGTGTTGGCCGGGCCCGGGTTGAAGTCGCTTTTCTCCAGCACCATGCGGGGGCGAATCAGTCCGTATCCGAGGTACGTGCTCGGGTTGTCCTTCGCCCAGTCGCGGCCGGCGGTGTCGATCAGGCTGGCGAGGACCTGGTTGGCGGTCCACTTGGGGTGGGCGGACCAGATTAGGGCGGCGGAGGCGGAGGTGATGGCAGTGGCCATACTCGTTCCCTCACCGACACAATAAGAGCGGAACGTCTCATCACACCAGGCAGGTACGTCGAGCCCAGGAGCCGCCAGGTCAACGTAGTTGCCGTACTCCGAAAACTTTCCGACTGCTCCTGACTCGTCCGAAGCGGCAACGCCGACTACATACGGGAAAGCAGCTGGGTACCCGATTGAATTCTTCTCTCCGGCGTCATTGCCCGTGCCCGCAATCATCAACTTCCCCTTGGACTGCGCGTATTTGATCGCAGCTTCCATGTCGGGATAGGAGACGTTACCCGTATAAGACAGGTTGATGATTTTGACATCACTATCAGCGATAGCTCTGATCACCGCTGCTTTATTAGGGGCTTTTGCCCGTTCGGCCTTGCTCTCCAGGCCTTTGAGCGAGATCCGGTAGGGAACAATCTTCGCGCCTGGAGCAAGGCCCTTCAGCCCACCACCTGCACCAGTGCCAGCAATGAGTTCCGCCATGCTTGTCCCGTGCCCCGTGTAGTCCTCAGTCGCCTTGTAGCTGACGGCTTTCGGTACCTCGCCAACGAGCACCTGCCCTTTCAGAGAAGGAGTGTTGGGGTTGACCCCCGTGTCAACCACGGCCACCTTGACGCCCTTGCCGGTGCTCACCTTCCACATCTCGTCGGCCTTCATCGCAGACAAGTACCACTGCTGGGGCTGAGCGTCAGCGGCCGACGCACTCGGAGCCAGACCGGCCGAAAGGACAACCAATGCACCGACCGCTGAACAGACGGCGGAAACACGTCTCCCATTTCGTCCCGCGAATGACGCACTCGGCCCGCTGCGTCGGCTGATCCCTGCCACCATGCCTCTGTCTGTCCTCGCTCTTGTCCGGTCAGTCGGTCGCCGACGCGTCATCGCGCCGCTCGTCGCGGCGCGACAGTGTCTCGTCTGGACCCTTATTGCGCGCAGAACGCCGCGCCGCGCCCGAGCCGCCGGGCATGTTTCCGTTGTTCCTGCTTCCGGACACGCGTCCCTTCGGCGTTCCGACCACACCATCTGGGCTACCGACGGGGCGGCGAGCCTCCTGTCCCCCGCGTGTGCCCGTCTTCGAGCCTGGAGTCCCGATCACCCCACGCTGGCCGGGCCTCTCGCCCGGGACACGCGAGGGGGACGCACCCTCACCTCCAACGACCGTGCCACGCGGCAACCTGGAGCCGTTGGCGCCTGGGGCACCGCCGGGGACAGGCCTCCCGCCGACAACGCCATCGCCGGTACGTGCGGCGCCAGTGCGCCCAGCGCCCGGACGTCCGGGGTTCGTGGCACCCATGCCGGTGACGGGACCACGTGGGATAGCGCCAGTGCGTCCTACCTCCTGCCCGGCGGCCTTCGGTGCCCCTCCGACTACACCTCGTCCCATGGGACCAGTGGTGCGACCGCCTGCTTTCTCTGCTGCGGCGGTACGCCCTGTCTGCCCCATTGGGCCAGATCCCGTACGCCCTGCCGCGGTACCGCCCGGCGTACCGCCTACGCGCCCCTGCGCCGAGGAAGGAAGCTTACTTACCGGTACGCCGCCGAACCCTGAGGAACGCCCGACCGCCCCTCGGGAAGTGGGAGATACACCAGTGGGGGCAAAAGGAGGGGCCATCCCCGCTGGAGTCGCGTTGGGGCCTGTCGTCGAGGGCGGGGTGACGATCATCGGCTTCACTGTGTCCGACGGCGGCAATGAGCCGACGCTGTCGATCTCCGTGCCCACGTGCCGCTCGGGAAGCCTGTTGGTTTCGTCCCCGCTTTTATGGGATGACGCCAAGTCCTCCGCATGCGGTCGCTCCACTCCAGTTGACACAGAATGATGTCGCGTGGTTCCCAAATCACTTGCAGCCGAAAGTGACCGCTGTCTCGAGATCGGCGTCTCCGGAGGTTCAAAGGACGGCGGCGGCTCCGGAACCCCCACCCCCGGCATCTCCGGAAACACCGGCTCCTCCGCCAGTTCCATCATCCCGCTGGACACCGTGTAGAAGGACGCCAGTCGGTACATCTGGTTGATCGCCTCTTGGCGGTCCTTCTCGGCCGCGACCGCCGCCGCGTACTCCGCGTTGCCTTCGACCCGCTGTGGTGTCGGGATGTCGTCGACCTTCTTGGGGTCGGTGCGGTTGTCGCGTGGGGGCATTGACTTGCGTACCGAGGCGAGGCCGGAGCTGGCTGCCAGGACCTGGGTGCCTACCTCGTCGGTGTAGCTGGCGAGTGCGAGGGCTGTGGTGGTGAGGTTCATGCCCCAGGTGTAGAAGGCGGTGTGGGCCTCGCCCTCCCAGTCGACGTTGCCGAGGTTGCGGCTGAGTTCGTTGGCGGCGTCGTTGATGGCGTCCCGGGCGTCGACGAGGGCCGTCGCCGCGTTCTCCATGGTTTCCGGGCTCGCCGACTCGACGATGTCGATCATGGCGTTGAGGTCGTAGCCCTCGAAGCTGGTCTTGCCGAAGCCGCCGGGGCTGCCGGCGGGCGCCGGGCTGATCACCGCGGCCTTGTTGACGGCATCGTCCACGCCGGAGTTCTGCTGGGCGGCGTCCTGGCGTTCGGCCTGGTAGTGGTCCGGGTGGGCCGGCTTCTTCTTGTCGCCGCTCATCAGTACCCCGCGTCCGTGTGGTCGGCGTCGTTGGTCCGCTGGATCTGCTTGTTCAGCGCCTCTTCCCGGTCCCGGTTGACCTCGGTGCGGATCTCGTGGAACCGGTACCGAAGCTCCTCTTCGAGGTTGTCGAAGGTGACGTCCACGCCGTGCACGGCGATCTGCATCGCCTCCAACTGGAGTCCCAGCGACTTGGACAGGGCCGTGATGCGCTCATGCACGCGCGCGTACTGGAGGTGGAGTGCCTGTGCTTCCGGGAAGTGCCCCGCGCCGAACGTCGCCTCCGACAGGTTGTGGTCCCCGACCTTCGCCGAGCCGCCCGCGGATTTCTCGAAGGCCGTGAGCAGGTCGTCCACCCGCTTTTTGAACGTCGAGAGCGCCATGTAGCCACGCCGTACGTCGGGGGCGCCCCCGCCCATGTCCGCAGGAATCACGACAGCCCATCTCCCCGTATTCCGCTGCCCGTCCTGAGCAGCTCAGCCCACGCCTCTCAAGTGTTCATGACCGCAACACAACCACT
Organism: Streptomyces sp. NPDC050121; assembly: GCF_044460385.1. NCBI lineage: Bacteria > Bacillati > Actinomycetota > Actinomycetes > Kitasatosporales > Streptomycetaceae > Streptomyces > Streptomyces sp. NPDC050121. The sequence goes on from NZ_JBITJV010000005.1 coordinate 20,541, forward strand.
GTAATGACTTCCTCTGACAGTCCCAACTGCCCTATGCAACAACCGTGCTACCGCCGACAGCCTCAACCTTCATGTTCGAGATGTTCTGCCTTGCAGCCAGAGCCGGGCGCCGACTTCGCTGGGGTACTCGCGGACGGTGAGCATCGCCGCGGTCCACCCCAGGGCGAACGCGGCGAGCGCGGGCATGACGGGAGCCGCGATCAGCACGAGAGCGCGGCCGGCGACGGCCAGACCCGTGGAACGGCGGGTCTCGTCGCGTTTGCGCCTGCGGAACTCGTCGGGGTCCGGCGGATCCAGGAGGTCCTTGCGGTGGCGGCGACGCTGCACCGTCCACCCCCAGACCACGGCCACGCAGGATGCGACAGCTTGCGCCCAGTCCCACGCCGTGCGCGCGGTCGGTGGCAGGTCACTGCGGGGAACGCCCAGATACAGCCTGAGCGCGATGTAGCAGACGAAGGCCAGGACGAGAAGGAGCAGGACGGCCGTCCAGACCCGGCGTGCCCAGTAGCGCGCGCCTCGCTCGTACCAACTGGTGCCGAGTCCCGGCAGTTTGGGGATCCGGACCGGGGTCGCGGAGGCGGGAACGTCAGAAGATGCTCTTGATGCCATGCCAGACGTCATCCTTGAGTCGTACGAAGTCGTCCCCGGTCTCGGAGAGGACATGTCCGGTGCCGTGCAGCACCCCGCCGACCACGCCGTGGTCGTGGATGTCCTCGCTCCAGTGCTCGTGGAAGGAGTGGTCGATGATGCCGGTGGCGCCGATGACCACCAGGCCGCCGGCGACGGCCACGGCGGCGACGGGCGCCTCGAAGGGCAGGGCGGCCACGACGCCCGCCGTGATGGCCGTACCGGCCACCAGGCCGGCGACGTTCGCGCCGCCGTCGACGGCGACCGACTTCTGCCACGACCAGCCCTTGTCGTGGTCGTCAGAGGCTTCGAGGACCCCGCAGGCGCCGGCCGCGGCCACGTCCAGGACCGGGACTTCTTTGAGGAAGTCCGGCAGCTTCTCCAGGCTCTTGCCTGCGCGGAGCGCGTCCGCTGCATCGGCCAGTTTGACGTTGAGAGCCCGGTCGTACGGCAGTGCCGTGCTGCCGTGGTCGGCGCGGGCCATGGCCTCTTCGAGCGAGTCCACCTTCATGACCGCGTCGGCGTACGCGCCCTTGGCCGGGAGGTCGTGGGGCAGGGCGCGGCCCGCCTTCTGGTATGCCTTGCGCTCGGCGCGGAGTTCCTTCTTGGCGGCGTTCGCCTCCGTCTTGGCGTCGTCGATCTTGGTGCGGGCCTTCGCTCCGTCGGCCCGGGCGTCCTCGGCGTCGTAGGCGTACAGCCCGCGCAGATAGTCGGCGATGGTGATCTTGTCGCCGGTTGACGCGGGCGCCGTCACCTGTGCGTACAGACCTCGCAGTTTGTCCGCCGCGACCAGCCGGGCGTGCTGCGCCGTGTGCAGCACCTCCTGGCGCACCTTGTCGTACTCGCCCATCGCGGAGATCGTCTTCTGGTCCTCGGCGCTGGGCGGGTTCGCAGTGACGATCGTCTGGGGCGCTCCCATCGCGGCCATGGGGACGCCGTTGCGGGTCGCGACGTGTTCGGCGTTCTGCAGGGCGGTCTCACAGGTGGTGAGGGCGTCGGCGAGGTCGGAGAGGATGTCGCCCGCGTCGTGGACGAGGTTGGCGAAGGCGCCTGCCGTCAGGGCGTCCTCGCTCCAGGTGGCGCGGAAGGTCTCGGCCGCCTCGCCCTTCCAGGCCGCGTCGCCCACGAGGGCCTCGACGGCGCGGCTGATCGGGGTGATGACGTCGTCGAGTTTGTCCTTGGCGTTCTTGTACGTCTCGGCCATCGTGCGCAGTCCGCCGATGTCGCCGCCGACCCAGCTGTCGGTCATCAGCCGTCTCCCGCCATCAGGTCCTCGAAGAGTCCGTGGACGTCGATGTCGTGCCGTTGGAAGGAGTCGCGGGCGTACGTCACCTTGTCGCCGTGGTCGTCGAGGCGGTCGGCGAAGCCGATGTGGAGGGCGACGATGAGGTCGGCTACCTCCTTGAGGGCGTGGTCGAGCCCGGCGTCTCCGCCGCTGACGAGGGGCGGGGCTACGTCGGCGTGCAGCTTGCGGTAGTTGACGGCCTCGTCGTGGAAGGTCTTGGACATCGAGGTGAGGTCGCCGAGGACGGCCTTGAAGTCGGGCGGCATCAGCGCACCTGCCGGGCGTAGGCGGCCAGGTCGTCCGGTTGCCAGTTGTGGTGGCCCGGGGCGACTCGCGGGTCGAGGAGGACCGTGACGTCGTACTCGGCGACGGTCTCGGCCAGGGGGCCGATCGAGGTGGCGACCCAGGGCTGGGCGTCGCCGAGGGCGGCGACGAGCCGGTCGCGTGTGGTGAAGGCGAAGGCCACGGTCCCGGTCCCGGTTCCGGTTCCCGCTCCGGCCGCCTGGTGCTCGAAGAGTTCGTACGCGATGAAGGGCACGCGGGTCGGACGGCCGTCCGCGTCCGTGACGTCGGCGTACCGGGGATGGGCCGGGACGAACACGGGGGTGTGGTAGGCGGGGACGCCGGGTTGGGGGCCCGGGGGCCCGGGCTGGGCCGCTTCGGTCCCTGCGCACTCTGCGGCGTACTCGAGAAGGCGTGATCTGCCCGGCTCCGGCGTCGGCGGAGACGCCGGGACCGCCCCTGCGGACGGCTCAGCGGGCGGCTCTGCCTCGATGTAGTCGAGCAGGCGTGAACGGATTGGTGTGCCCACCGCCGTCTCCTGTTCCCCGTGGACTTGCGGATGGTGTGGCTGCACCACCGTAGCCAGGGAACTTTCGGGTAAGTCCGGCTATTTCAGGTTGACGTGGGCAGAGCATGCGGAACCCATACAGGTGTTTGGCCGTGGCCAGATCAGTACTTGACCGCGGGATGACCGGGGTTGCACGTCACGTGGTCACGGCGCGTCCGTCTGCGCCCCCGGCCCATAGTCGGCTCGCGGGGCACTCAGCCGACTCGCGACGAGCGCAAGCCAGCCGCTGGGTGAGTACGGGGCCGGCGGGTCGACCTCCATGCCCAACTCGGCGACGGCCACGGCGTAGTCGGACTCGTCCAGAGTGAGGGCGAGCAGTTCGCGTAGTTCGCCGACGAGGCGGGCCACGAGGTGCGGGTCGGTGGTGGTGCGGTAGTCGTCGACAGCCGCGTCGTGGTCGTCGAACTCGTCCGGCATGTCCTGCGAGAACCAGCCGCCCAGGAGCTGGGCCAGTTCCGGGAAGCGGGTCTGCCACTCCCAGTGGGTGGCGGGCATGGCCGGGGGCGGGACCTCGCCCTGCTCGATGCTGTGCTTGATGTGGTCGGCCAGGCAGTACAGCCACTGCTGGATGTCCGTCTCGGCCAGACCGACGTCCGGGATCGCGTAGAACTCGCCCAGACGCAGGCGCAGTCGGCCCGGCGGGTTGTCTGCGTACTCGCGCAGTTGGCGCTCCGCCACGGCCAGGGCCCAGGGGCGGGTGTGCCAGGTCTGGCGGAGATAGGCGGTCAGGGCCGTGCTCGGCTTGTCGGGGGTGTCGTCCGCCGGCCGGCCGGCGTAGGCGCGGATCACCTGGTCCAGCTCGCCGTAGCGGCGGTCGTGTTCGAGGGGGCTCAAGGGCACGGTGGGCAGCCTCTACAGGGTTTCTACAGGTAGACGGGGAAGGTGGCGTGGACGGTGAAGCCGTGCGCGGCGGACGGTTCTCGGCGCAGTACGACCCGGGCGGCGCGTACATCGACGGCACCGCGGCCCGCCAGCATCATCGCCTGCAACAGGACCCGTCCGACGGGCTCCTCACGGGACGGCCACGACGCCTCGATCGTCAGCCGCTGCCGGGTGGACTGCGCCAGCCAGCGGTGGATGAGCTGCTCGTTGGCGGTGACCACCTGCTGGGTGGCCCACTGGGCGGTGACGCGGTCGGGGTAGGTGGCGGTACGGGTACGCATGGATAGATCTCTCTCAGTCCTCGAAAGTGGCCCGGAGGACTCCCAGCTCGAACTCCGGGACGACGGAAGCCTGCTAGGGAGCGCTCAGGTGGCGTCGAAGGACCAGAAGACGCCGACTTCGGTGTCGGAGACCGCGACCATACCCAGGTCCCAGTCGTAGCGGGAGCGGGGGTTGCAACCGGTGGTCATCTCGTAGAAGTCCGGATCGTCGACGCGATTGCCGGTCCGCACGTCAGGGAAGCCGGTGTTGGCGTAGAAGGACGTCTCTTCCGGGAAGCGGGAAAGGATCACCCGGGCCTTCCGCTCGAGTTCCGGCCGACGGGCCTCGAAGTGATTCCGGGCGCGTTCGTCCGGGACGTCCAGCCATGTGGTGGACAGCATGACGAGCAGCCGCTCGACCGACGTCCGGGGCACGGTTCGCAGTGCGGCCCGCCAGGCCGCCGCGCCTTCCAGGTCCGAGGGCGGTGGAGCGAAGGGGAAGTAGGGATCCTCCATGCGCTCCTCCTCGTCTTCGTCGACGTCGATCCACCTCCAGTTCCGGGGATCCACCGCCCGCCGACGCATGACCGCCGCCACGTCCTGCACCCAGTCCTGGTGCGCGCGGGGCCCCACCAGAACGTACGAGTAGCGCTGCTCGTACATGGTGAGTGCCTCGGCCCATGCCTCGGCGTCCGGCGTCGACATCACGGCTCCCTTGACGATCGTGTTCTCTGAGCGACTGGATCCAGCCTATTTGGGCATGGAGGTGACCACGATGAAGGGCGGGTCGAGGCCGGCGTCGTATCGGAGGCGGGTGGCGACGCCATGCGCGTCGGTCACCGGGCCCGCCTGGCCATTGACCATCCTTGAGGTGCGCCCGGTCACCGGTGTCACCGCAAGCGGGTTGTTGACGTCGGAACTCACCGAGTTGACCTGGAAGATCGGGCTGGCCGGTTGCGGCGGCGGGCCTGTCGCCAGCCACGCGTCGATGGCCCCGGAGTTCTGCCGGATGCACGCCTGGGTGTACTTCTGGGCCGAGGCCAGGTCCGGGAAGCTGGAGGCCGCCGGGATCCCGCTCTGATCACGCAGCCGCTGGAGCAGTTGGGCGTCGGTCTTGCCGACGTGCTTGTCGATGGTGTGGCCGCCGCCGAGGTCCTCGGCCATCGCCAGGTCGAGCGTGTACTTGTAGGGGATCGGGTTCTCGCCGTTGAGGATCTTGTGTTCCCTCTTGAACTCGTTCAGCGAGCGGCCTGCGAACGCCTCGGCCCTGGCCTCCTCCGCGAGGAACGTGGGGGTGCTCTTCAACGCCTCGTCCAGCTCCCACTCCAGGGCGAGCAGCGTGGTGGCGGCGTCACTGAACTTCTGTTGGTAGGCCTCGACAGCCTTGTCCGCAGCCGCCCGGTCCATGTGCTGCCGGAAGGTCATCACCAACTTCCCGAGCATGGCGGAGCCCGCGAGTTGGATCAGTTCCAGCGCGTCCAGTCCGACGGTCAGGTCCTCGACCATCTTCTTGGCTGCCGTCTTGGCGAGGTTGGAGGTGGTCTCCCTGCACAGGTGGGCGGCCTGGGCCAGGTCGTCGCAGGTCTTCTGTACGGTGTCGGCGGTGGTGTGCAGCACCTCGAGGATCGGCCGACGCTGCGCGGGCGCCACGTTTCCCGAGGTCTTCCAACTGCGGCCGCCCTGGTGGGGCTGGGCGATCTGGCCCTGCGCGTTCCGGCTGCGGCCCCAGGCGGTGGTCCCCCAGATCGACTGGCAGAACGATTTCATAGCGCTCTGCCACTCATTGTTCCCGTGCGGGTCCGTCATGTAGGCGATGGCGGAGGTGAAGGTGTCCCCGGCCTTCAGCGCGGCGCTGCCGGCTTCCCGCCAGGCGGTGGCCATGCCCTTGAGGTCGTCCTCACGGGCTCCCGGGGTGATCTCATGGGTCTTGCCGAGGTTCAGCCCGTACTCGATGGCCGGACGGATGACATCCGCGAGAAAGTCCGGAATCTCGCCCATCGCTCCGGAGATCGCCCACGAGTCGGCGTCTTCGCCGGTCCCCGTCCACTTGATGTCGTTGATGTTCCCGTAGTCGGGCTTTTTGTCGATGACGACGGGAGGCGGGCGGCGGGGCGGCGGCCCCTGCATGCCGCGGGTGGACCAGTCCGCTGCCTGGTAGTTGTTGGCGGTCACGGTCAGGCCGACCGCCACCCCGCCGACGCTCAGCACACCCGCCGCCCAGACCTCGAGGTACTTCTCGGCGATCTGCAGGTAGACCTTGGCGAAGGAGTCCGGTCCCCATCCGGTGCCCGCCGACTGGCTGTACTGGTTGAGCGCGCTCACCAGGTCGGTGGCGCCCTTGTCGTAGTCGAACTGCCCGTCGCGCACGACTGCCGACGTGTAGTACAGATGCGGCGGCTGTACGTCGAACCCGCTGCCCGCGTCGGGGGCCGCCGGCGTCAGCTGGTCCCGTTCCCGCTTGCGCTCGGCGTCGCTGGGACGGTCCGCCATCAGCCGGCCCCCCAGCCCCGCAGCACCGCCCGGTGCGCTGCCGCGTAGTTGGTGTGGCCGGTGGTGACGTACTCGTGGAGCCACTTCTGGGCTGCCTCGAGGTCCTGTGCCGAGCGGTCCCACTCGTCGAGTTTGCCGACGAAGACCTCCCTGGTCTCGCCCTGCCAGGACAGGACGACCGGCTCGACGCGGTCGTAGAGGGCTTCCACCTTCTCGTTGAGCTTCTTGAGGATGTCCTCCAGGTCGGCGGCCAGCCCTTGAAGTGTGGTGAAGGAGACGGATATGTGCTCGTCGGGTGCGGAGCCGGTCGACATGATCCCCCTGGTCTCGGTCTCGGTTCATGAAGAACTGCGCGAAGGGCCGTGCAGGCTACAGGTCGTCGAGGCTGCTGCGCGGTGCCGAGATCGGTGGCTGCGCGTTCGGCGTGGACAGGCGGGCGACCTCGCTGGCGACGTCCACCTGGATCCGCCGCATCCGGGCGAGTACCTCGAGGTCGTCCCGGGAGAAGCCGTCGCGGCTCAGTCGTACCGCCTCCTCCAGCAGTTTCATCACTTCGCGGATGCGTACGGCGTCCTCGGCCGCCGCCCGGTGGAAGTCGCGGTACGCCGACGCCGCCGGGCCGCGCCAGCCCGCCTCGATGCTGTCGACGATCGCGTCCATGCGCTGCACCTGCTTGTCCAGGTGGTCCTGCATGTCGTCGAGGTCGCCGGCGAGTTTGGTGAGGTCCGTTGCGGACGCCCGTAGATCGGGGCCGCCTCCCGGCCCTGAGCCTGCTCCGGGCACGCCCATGGTGTACCTCCGTCCCCCGTCGCACCGGCATCACAAGTCGCTTGCTGTTGCGATGATTCTATAAATCGGTGGCAACCGCACGCTTCAACTCGGCTCGATGCGCCTTGAGATGGCCGCCGTTGCCTACTCCGCCCCCGCCACCCGCCGTGCCCGCCTGCGGGCGTCGCGGAGCGCCACCGCCGTACCGCCCAGGCCCGCGACCAGGGCTGCCGCTGCCACGACAACGTAGGTGGCGAGGCGGGCGTTGCGTTCGTCGGGGGTCTCGCCGGTCTGGAATCTGGCGGGGGACGGGGCTTCGGCCTTGCCCAGGCCGTCCTGGGGGCTCGGGGACTCGAGGGGACGGTCGTCCTCGGTCAGGGCGCGGACCGGGTCGACGACGCCCCAGCCGACCAGTCGGTCGTGCCCGGCGATGGTGCGTTCCGCGGTCTGTTCGATCTGGGCGACGATCTCGCGCGCGGTCCAGTCCGGGTGCCTCGCCTTGAGCAGCGCGGCCACGCCCGCGACGTACGGCGCCGAGAAACTCGTCCCGTTGTCGGAGCAGTGGCCGCCCTGGGGGACCGTGGAGATCATGTCGACGCCGGGGGCCGCCACGCCGACGAACTCGCCGGACTGGGAGAAGGAGGCACGTTCGTTGTTGCGGTCGGAGGCGGCCACCGCGAGGACGCCGGCGTAGGAGGCGGGGTAGGTCTCCTTGACGTTGCCGCCGAGGCCGTCGTTGCCCGCCGAGGCCACGACCACGATCTTCTTGGCCAGGGCCTCGTCGACCGCCCGTTCCAGGTCCGGGGACGGCTTCATCGCGTTCGACGTGTCCTGGGAGATGTTGATGACCCCGGCCCCGGCCCGGGCGGCGTAGCGGATCGCGTCGGCCAGGGACTTGGTGTCGCCGTGGCCCTCGGCGTCGTTCTGCTGGATCGGGATGATCGTCGCCTCGGGGGCCAGGCCGACGAAGCCGGTGCCGTCGAGGGGGCGGGCCGCGATGATGCCGGCGACCTTGGTGCCGTGGCCGACGGTGTCCGTCGTGCCGTTCTCGTTGCCCCGCTCGATCGGGTCGCCGTTGTCGTCCTTGAGGTTCCTGGGCAGGAGGTTACGGCCGGCCTTCACGTCCACCGCGTCGGTGAGCTGCGGGTTCTTGACGTCCACGCCGGTGTCGATGACGGCCACCCGGACGCCCTTGCCCTTGGAGCGGCTCCACAGTTCGTCCAGGAGGACGCGCTGCAGCGACCAGGGGCGGCCCGGGTACTCGCCGTTGGGGAACGTGCACTGGTCCGAGTAGGGGCGTTTGCCCGCCGTCGGCGCCGATTCCGCAGCCGCGGCCTCCGCGGGGGGAGCTAGGAGCGTGGCGGTCGTGAGGAGGGTCGCGGCCGCCACCAGCGTCGTGCGCAGTGCCAACGTCGTGCGCAGTGCCAGCGTCGTGCGCAGTGCCAGCGTCGTGCGCAGTGCCGACGTCGTACGCGGGGCCGGCGTCGTGGGCAGTGCCGGCGTCGTGGGCAGTGCCGGCGTCGTGCGCAGCGCCGGCGTCGTCCGCAGCGCCGGCGTCGTACGCGAGGCCGCTGTCGTGGGCAGCGCCATCGTCGTCCTCCTCCTCACGAGCCCTGGGGCTGGCGGGCCGCCGCCGTCGACAGGCGTGGGCCCGTGGGCAGGAACTCCGACCAGGCGGCCGGGACCGGCGCCGGGTCGACGTCCTTGTAGCCCAGCAGGGTCTGGGCCTGCTTCGCCTCCTGCTGGAGCTGCTCGCGCTTCTCGGGGGTGGTGCCGATGCCCGCGTCGTCCGTCGCGCTGTCGCCGTTGGACTGCAGGACGTAGCGCAGGCCCGTGTCGGTGACCAGGAAGACCGGGCCGGCCTTGGTCTCCTCGCCCTGGAACTGGCGGTAGAGCTGGCCGGACCCCGGTGTGACGTAGGCGCTGGAGGAGCCGGTGGGCAGCGGGGCGGGGAACTCCGTGCCCGCCCAGGTGCTCAGGGTCGTGGCGCCCGAGGTGGCGTTCACACCGCGCAGGACGCTGCAGATCGTGCTGCGGCTCCCGGCCGCCGACGACGCCTCGTTGACCGGCTCGGGGTCACCGGTCGGCCAGCGGCGCTCGGTGCCGAAGGCCTGGCCCGGCACGATGGCGCCGGGGCTCATCTCCCGGGCGTGACCGGCCTGGCCGAGCGGGGCCAGCTCCTTGCTGAACAGCAGCAGTTGGGCGACGAACGCGGACACGGGAGCGACCCGGCCGTTCAACACCACGTAGTACTGCTCCTTGTTGTTGTCGAACGCCTTGAGCACCATGCCGACCTTGTCGGCGGACTCGTCCAGCTGGCCGGGCGCGCCGGCCGCGCTGCCCGGCTGGCCGGGGACCTCCGGGAAGGTGATCGGGTCGCCCCGGTGCAGGGTCGCCAGCCACTCCGCGGACACCCGCTGGGGCTGTCGGCCGGAACCGACCACCGCGCGCAGCAGCAACTCGTCGCTCTTGTCGACGGGGTACGCCGTGCCGTCCGCGTCGACGACGTAGCGCTTGCCGTCCGGGTCCGCGACGTAGAGCAGTTGGCCGCCGTGGAGGCGCTCCGCGCCCTCGGTCGCCGACTTCTCCCGGGCGGCCAGGACCAGCGCGGCCTTCTGGACGGAGTCCCCGCCTCCCGCGTTCGGCCGCTCGCAGACCGCCCAGCGCTTCGCGGTGCCCGCCTCGGAGGCCGAGGGCAGCCGGTCGGGGGCGTACGGGATGCCGACGGTGACACCGTGCGGGATCTTGCCGTTGTCGAGAACGGACTCCGAGACGGTCACCACGTCGCCCTGTCCCTCGTCGAGGAGCAGTTTGGCGGAGGCCATGTTGAGGACCGGGTGCAGCTGGACCTCTTTGCCGGTCTTCAGGACGACATAACGGGTGGTCGACTTGCTCGCGACGATCACCTTGGCGTTGGGCACGTCCCAGCCCTTGGGCGCGGTCGGCTTGAACATGCCCCACGCACCGAAGACGGCCATGACGATCACCCCGACGACCACACCGGGCAGGATCGCGCGCAGCGGGCGCGGCGCCCCCTCCTCCGAGCCGTCGGGCGACGGCTGCAGAAAGGCCGCGAGCATCCGGCGCTTCGCGAAGGTGTAGGCGTTGAGCTGGTCCCGCCGAGATGCCATCTGTGCCCGTCACTCCCCGTTTTCCGGCCGATCCGCGTGCTCCGCGCCGCGGGTGGACCCGGTTCCCCGTCCGACGATGTCAGAGCGGCCACCTACTATGCCCGGTAACCGTGGGGACTTGGGGAGCGGGTAGGGTTCCTGGGCCGTCGAGTGCCCTGTGCGGTGCTGGAACACGGGCGAATCGTGAACGGAACGGGGGGATGGAGTGATGGCTTCGGGAACGGGCGTGCGCTCTGCCGGCCGGTCGCGGAACCGGGGCTCCTCGGCGGCCGGTCCGCAGCCGCCCGAGCGATCCCGGTCCGGGTCCCGGCGGTCCGAGCGGCCGTCGGCGCCGGGTGCGCCCGCGCTCAGGGCACGCGCGGGTCAGGGCGGGGCATTTCGGTTGCAACGCCTGGTCTTGCTGGAGATCGCGGCGGCCGTGCTGCTGGTCGGCTGGGTGAGCGGGCCGGTGGCGCTGGTGGCGGCGGGCGTGGTCGCCGCCGTGCTGGTGGTCCTCGCCTTCGCACGTCGTCGCGGCCGCTCACTACCGGAATGGCTGGCCACGGCACGGGAGTTGAAGGCCCGCCGACGGCTGGCCGCCCGCCTGGAGATACCGCCCGGGACGGAACCGGGGTTCGGTCCGGCCGTGGAGTGCGATCCCGGGCTGCGGACGTACGCGTACGGCGGCCGTGACCGGCGGCCCGTCGGGCTCGTCGGGGACGGCACGTTCGTCACCGCCGTCCTCCAGGTGGAGGCGGACGCGACCGCGTTGCGCGCCGAGCGCGGCCGGCAGCCGCTGCCGCTCGCCCTGGTGCAGGGCGCCCTCGAGGTGGACGGCATCCGGCTGGAGTCCGCGCAGATCGTGCTGCACACACAGCCCGCGCCCGCCCTGCATCTGCCCCCGCAGTCCGTGGCCGTGGCCAACTACGCGCCGCTGCAGGAGCAGACGGGAGCGCCGGCGGTCCGTATCACCTGGATCGCGTTGAAGCTGGACCCGGAGCTGTGTCCGGAGGCGGTGGCGGTCCGCGGGGGCGGGCTGATCGGGGCGCAGAAGTGCGTCGTGCGGGCGGCGGACCACCTCGCGAGCCGGCTGACCGGCGCCGGGTTCCGGGCGACCGTCCTCGACGAGGAAGAGTTGACGGCCGCCATCGCCACGTCGGCCTGCGCCAACCCGCTGGTGACGGCGGAGGCCGGGCGGACCGGGACGACGGAGCGGCGGACCGAGGAGACCAGCCGGAGCTGGCGGTGCGACAACCGCCGCCACACCACGTACTGGCTGCGCCGGTGGCCCACCCTGGGCGGGGGCGGGGCTCCGTCGCTGCCGCAGTTCGTCGCCCTGGTCACGGCCGTTCCGGCGCTGGCCACCACGTTCAGCGTCACCCTCGCGCGCGGTGACCGGCAGGAGGTGTCCCTGACCGGGCACATCCGGGTGACCGGCCGCAGCGACGACGAACTGGTCGCCGCCCGGCGCGCGGTGCAGGGCGCGGCCCGGCACACCGGCGCCGGCCTCGCCCGTCTCGACCGGGAACAGGTGCCCGGCATGCTCGCGACACTGCCCCTCGGAGGTGCCCGGTGACGGTGACGACGTCAGGTGGAACCATCGCTTCGGGTGAACCGGAGCCGTCCACCGGCCGGTCCGGACAGGCCGGCCGGCCGGGGCGGCTCGGTCGGGCCGGGCGCCGCTCGCCGCGCAGCGGCTTCGGCCTGCTCGGACCGCGGCACGGCCGGCACTCGGTGTCCGTGGACCAACTGGCGGGGCTCGCGCTGCCCATCGGGGACGACGGTGTCGTCATCGGGGTCGGCGGCGAGGGCCGGCCGGCCGTGTTGGGCATCAACCGGCCCACGCCGTACGACGTCGTCCTGATCGGCGGTCTGTGGACCGCGCAGGTCCTCGCGCTCCGTGCGGCGGCGACGGGCGCCCGGGTGGCCGTGGAGACGGGGCGGCCGCAGGCCTGGGTGCAGATGGTGCACGCGATGGGCGGCGGGCAGAACGGGCTCGCGGTGTACGAGGTCGGGCGGGTGCCGCCGCAGGGCGCCTCGGCCGGTACGCCGGTGCTGGTGGTGCGCGACTGCGGTATGCGTCCACCGCGCGGGAGGGTCGCTTCCGGGCCCTGGCAGTCCGTGTTGACGCTGCTGCCGTATCTCAGTCCGGTCGCCCCGCGACTGATCCGGCAGGCCCGCCTCGTCGGCGTGCAGCGGATCTCGCCGGACGAGGCCGCGGAACTGGGCCGGACCCTGGCTCTGCCCCGGCACGACGTGGAGGCCCTGCCCACTCTCGCCGACGGCTTCACCCTGTGGTGCGCCGACCGGGACAGGCAGTATGTGATGACACAGCCCACGGACGCGGAGATCGGGTTGCTCGGTACGCCGAGACGGATGGACTGAGGCCGCTTCTTCCGTTGCCCATGCGGCACTTCAACCACTATGGCTGTTTCGTCCGACAACTTGGCGTGCGCACGCGGCCCGTTCGGGGAGTGCGTGACGTGGTGGACTGGTGCTCAGGGGCGGGCGGGCCTGCCGGGGCGGGCCGTCCGATGATTAGGCTGGTACGGGGCGCGATGCCGGAAACCAGCGGGTGGACGTCGGCGTCTTCGGGGGAGGGCCGCATCGGACGACGTCATCGGACGACGTCAGACGGCCTCGAACCACTTCGGACGACAAGCAGGACAAGCAAATGGTCGCTTCGGCACGGCATGAGGGTGCTCGACCACACCAGGAGGAATTGTGAGCAGCGATCGGGACGGGATCCGCGGGGGCTGGGCCACACCCGGCGATGATCAGCCCGACGCGGAGCCCTCCGTCGAGGCGACGGGCGAGTTCACCATCGACTACGCGCCGCCGGCTTGGTACACGCAGACCACGGGCGGCGCGGGCGGCGATGCGCAGGGGGCGGGAACAGGCTCGGGGGGTGGCGCCGGGGCCGGCGCCCCTGGCGCACCGGCCGCACCGCCTGCGCCCCCCGCACCGCCTGCGGTGCCTGCCGCACCGTCTGTGTCCGCGGCACCGCCTGCGCCGCCCGCGCCGGGAGTTCCGGGGGTGCCGGTCACTCCGGCCGCGCCGCCCGCGCCGGATGCGGCGAGTGGGCAGGGCGAGCACTTCGCGCTGGCCGCGCCCCATGCGCCGGGTGAGCACTTCGCTCCGGCCGCACCGCCCGCTCCTGGTGTACCGGTCGGTCCTCCTGCTCCGACACCTCCGGCTGCTTCGACTCCCCCGACTCCCCCAGCCGCTCCGGCTGCTCCGGCTGCTCCGGCTGCTCCGGCTGCTCCGGCTGCTCCGGCGGTGCCGGCCGTGCCGCCCGCTGCGGTGCCCAACCTTCCGGCGGACAGCGGGTTCGAGCCGCAGCCGCAGCCGCAGCCGCAGCCGCAGCAGGCCGAGGCGCAGTGGGAGGCCACGGCCGCTTCCGCGGGTGCCGAGGAGAGCGGTTCCGGCAACGGGGATCTGGAGAGTGGCGCCACCATGCGCTTCTCCGCGGCCGCCCTCAAGCGGGAGATCGCTGAGCACGCCGCTGCCGTGCAGGCCGAGCCCGAGGCGGCCGTGGAGCCGCCCGCCCGGCCCGCCGAGGCCGTGGAACCCACGCCGGAGGCCCCCGTGCCGACCGAGGACCCGGCCGCATCGGACGGAGGCGAAGTCGTCGCGGAGGCCACGGACGTCGCCGTCGACGACACGCTCGACGAAGATGACACTCCTGCCGAGCCCGAGCCCGAGGTAGGGGAGGCCGCCTCCGAGGCCGTGGCCAACGACGAGACGGCGGTTCAGGACGCCCAGGGGGCCTCTGACTCCGACGCCCCGGTCGGCGCGCCCCAGGACGCCGTTCCGGCCGCGCCGCCGGCCTGGACTCCCCCGCCGGCCCCGCAGAGCGAACTGCCTCCGCTGCCTCCGTCGTACCAGCCCGCGGCGCCCGCGCCGGCGGCCCAGTGGCCGGCGCAGCCGCAGCCCGCCGAGGCCGCGGCGGCCGCCCCGCAGCCGCCCGTCCAGCCGCAGGCGTCTCCGCCCGGGGCGGACGGCTGGACCCCGCCCGCCCCTCCCGCACCGCAGCCCGGCTACGGCTTCCCACAGCCCCCGGCCGCCGCCGCCCCGGCAGCACAGCACCCGTCCGCCCCGCCGCCGGTCTACGGCTTCCCGCACCCCGGTGAAGCACCGGCCCCCACCCCACCGGCCACGCCCGGCGGTTACGGCTTCCCGCAGCAGAACGCCGGCCCGGCAACACCCCCTGCCGCCCCCAACCTCCAGCCCCCCGCCGACCCCCACGCACCAGGCGGCTACGGCTTCCCGCACCCCGGTGAAGCACCGGCCCCCACCCCACCGGCCACGCCCGGCGGTTACGGCTTCCCGCAGCAGAACGCCGGCCCGGGAGCGCCCCCCGCCGCACCCAACCCCCAGCCGCACCCGGTGCCTTCGGCACCCCAGCCCCCCGCCGACGCCCAGCCAGCAGGCGGTTACGGCTTCCCTCAGCCGCCCGCGCCCAACACCCCCGGTGGCTATGGCTTCCCTCAGCCCCCGGCACCGCAAGCCCCGCAGGCCCCGCAGGCCCCGCAAGCGCACCCCGGTTTCCCGCAGCCCGGGATTCCGCAGCAGGCGGACGGGCAGGCTCCGTCGGCCGCTCCTCAGGGTTTCCCGCCGGGAGCTCCTCAGGGTTTCCCCGGACCGTTCCCTCAGCCGGCACCGCACGCCCCGCAGGACCACGCCGCCGCGCCCGACGGCGCACACGTCCCGTCGGCACCGCAGGTTCCGCAGGTTCCGCAGGTTCCGCAGGTTCCGCAGGTTCCGCAGGCGCCGCAGCAGCCCGTGGATCCTCGGGCCGGGGCCGCCTGGCCGCAGCCGATTCAGCATGACCAGCGGCAGCCGGTCAACCCCGGTGCGGCGCCGTTGGGTTACACGGCCGCCGTGGAGCTGTCCTCCGACCGGCTGCTCAACAACAAGAAGCAGAAGGCGAAGAGCGGTCGGCCGGCCGCCGGATCCTCGCGGTTCAAGCTCGGCGGGAAGAAGGAGGAGGCGGAGCGGCAGCGCAAGCTGGAGCTGATCCGTACGCCGGTGCTGTCCTGCTACCGGATCGCCGTCATCAGCCTGAAGGGCGGCGTGGGCAAGACCACGACCACCACCGCGCTCGGCTCCACCCTCGCCACCGAGCGTCAGGACAAGATCCTCGCGATCGACGCCAACCCGGACGCCGGTACGCTCGGCCGCCGGGTGCGCCGCGAGACCGGGGCGACGATCCGTGACCTCGTCCAGGCGATCCCGTACCTCAACTCGTACATGGACATCCGGCGGTTCACCTCCCAGGCGCCGTCCGGGCTGGAGATCATCGCCAACGACGTCGACCCGGCCGTGTCCACGACCTTCAACGACGAGGACTACCGGCGGGCCATCGACGTGCTGGGCAACCAGTACCCGATCATCCTCACCGACTCCGGCACCGGTCTGCTCTACAGCGCCATGCGCGGTGTGCTCGACCTCGCCGACCAGCTCATCATCATCTCCACGCCCTCCGTGGACGGTGCGAGCAGCGCCAGTACGACGCTGGACTGGCTGTCGGCGCACGGGTACGCCGAGCTCGTCTCGCGGTCCATCACCGTCATCTCCGGGGTGCGCGAGACCGGCAAGATGATCAAGGTCGACGACATCGTGTCGCACTTCGAGACGCGCTGCCGCGGGGTCGTCGTCGTACCGTTCGACGAGCATCTGGCGGCCGGCGCCGAGGTCGACCTCGACATGATGCGGCCGAAGGTGCGCGAGGCGTACTTCAACCTCACGGCGATGGTCGCGGAGGACTTCATCCGCCATCAGCAGCGCCAGGGACTGTGGACCAGCGACGGCAACCCGCCCCCGGTGGCCGCCCCGCCGATGCCGGGCCAGCAGATGCCGGGCCAGCAGATGCCCGGTCAGCCGATGCCCGGTCAGCCGATGCCGGGGCAGCCGTATCCGCAGCAGCCCCAGGCGCCCCAGCCCGGCCAGCCGTACCCCCCGCAGGGACAGCAACCGCCGGCCCAGCCGTACCCACCGCAGCAGCCCGGTCAGCCCTACCCGCAACAGCCCCAGCAGCCACAACAGCCGCAACAGCCGCAACAGCCGCACCCCGGGTATCCCCCGGCCGGTTACGGCTACCCGCAGCAGTAGGAACCAGGCGTAGGAACGCCGAAGGGCGGCCGGTGTCCTGGGACACCGGCCGCCCTTCGGTCGTTCGCTACTGCGCCGCCACCAGTTCCCGGCAGCGCTTCACGTCCCGCGCCATCTGCTCCAGCAGCCCTTCCAGCGACTCGAACTTCGCCTGGCCGCGCACGAAGGCGAGGAAGTCGACGGCGACGTGCAGGCCGTAGAGGTCGAGGCCGACGCGGTCGATGGCGTACGCCTCCACCGTGCGCTCGGTGCCGTCGAACTGCGGGTTCGTGCCGACCGAGATCGCGGCCGGCATCGCCTCGCCGTCGACGTGCAGCCAGCCCGCGTAGACGCCGTCCGCCGGGATCGCGGTGTGCGGCAGCGTCTCGACGTTGGCGGTCGGGAAGCCGAGTTCGCGTCCCCGCTGGGCCCCGCGCACCACGACCCCCTCCACCCGGTGCGGGCGGCCGAGGATCTCCGCCGCGCCCTCGACGTCGCCCTCGGCGACCAGACGCCGCGTCAGCGTCGAGGAGAACGGCTGGCCGCCGCCCGCCTCGCCGCACAGCACCAGGTCGACGACCTCGACCTCGAAGTCGTAGACCTTGCCCTGCTCGGCGAGGAACTCGACGTTGCCCGCCGCCTTGTGGCCGAAGCGGAAGTTGGGGCCCTCGACGACCGCCTTGGCGTGCAGCCGGTCGACCAGGACCTTGACCACGAAGTCCGCCGGGGACAGTTTCGAGAACTCCGTCGTGAAGGGGAGGATCAGCAGCGCGTCCACACCCAGCTCCGCCATCAGCTCGGCGCGGCGGTGGTGCGGGGCGAGCAGCGGCGGGTGGCTGCCGGGGCGGACGACCTCGCTGGGGTGCGGGTCGAAGGTGACGACGACCGAGGGAACGCCCAGTTCACGGGCGCGTTCCACGGCATGGCGGATGATCAGCTGGTGCCCGCGGTGGACCCCGTCGTAGGAACCGATGGTGACGACGCTGCGTCCCCAGTCCTCGGGGATGTCCTCCAAGCCACGCCAGCGCTGCACTGTGACCGCTCCTCGAACCCGTGTCCGTATCTAGCATTGCCTCTTACGCAGGTCTAAGGGTGCCATGCCGGGTGGCCCGTGCCCGCATCGGCATGGAGGCTGTGACCCGCTCCACGCGCGTCGGCCCATGCACGACGGCACACAGGGCGCCGAGCACGACCGCACGCAGGGCTCCGAGCACGACCGCACGCAGGGCGCCGCGCAGAGCCGCACGCGCGTGCTTCAGGCGGGCACCCGCACGCCCGCCAGGTTCTCGATCGTCCGGCGGGTGCTGGGGCCGACCACCGCGGCCCACTCCCGCGGCGCGTCGGTGAGCCAGTGCACCACCTGCGCGGCGAAGCCCGGCACGTGCCGTCCCAGGTCGACCAGAGCACGGTCGAAGCAAGTCGCGCCGTCCGGGGTGCGGACGAGGAGGAGGCCGGTGCGGTGGACGAGGTCGCGCAGGTCCTCGCCGCTGCGCCCGGCGGCCCCGTGCAGCACGGCGTCCAGGACGGCGGGCGCGTGCTCGTGCGTGAGGAGATGCTCCAGGAGTTCGCGGCGGAGGGGACCGGAGTCCGGAGCGCCGGGCGCGGCCAGCACGCCGGCCAGCGCGGCCCGTACCTGCTCGGTACCGCCGTCCAGCAGGCCCGTGACCAGCGGGAGGAGGACTGCACGCGCGGCCGGGCCGTGGTCGAGCCGCCGGTCGACGTACGCGGCCACCTGCCCGGCGCTCTCCGGCCGCCGCTCCAGCACGTCCCGGACGAGGGCGGCGACCCGGTGGGCCCGCTCGGGCGTGGTGACGTCGGCGAGCGCGGCCAGGGTGCTGCCCGCGTCCGCGCGGTCGGCGCCGCTCAGGCGGTTCCGGAAGGCGTCCAGGACCGGCTCGGGGTGGGTGCTCAGGGCGGCGAGCAGTGCGCCCGGCGGCAGCTGCGGATCGCCCTCCTCGAACCGCTCCAGTGCCTGCGGGAGATGGGCGGACCGGGTCTCGGGGTCCCGGACGAGGAGGGCGAGCGCGCCGCCGTGCAGTGCGGGGTCGGCGGGGCGGGCCAGGAGAGCGAGGGCCGCGTTGCGCAGCAGCCGACGGTCGGCGTCCGTCTTCGCGTGCGGGGCGGCGCGCAGTCCGTAGCCCGCCGCCGCGACCCGGCGGGCCTGTCGCTCGTCGTGCGCCCACCGGTCGACGGCCCGGCACAGCGCGGACGGCTCGTCCTCGGCCAGCACGGCGAGCAGCTCGTCGGCGCGGTGGTGCGCGCAGTCGACGAGCACCTCCGTGAGGTCGTCCAGCGCCCGGCGCCGGTG
Organism: Streptomyces sp. NPDC050121; assembly: GCF_044460385.1. Lineage (NCBI taxonomy): Bacteria > Bacillati > Actinomycetota > Actinomycetes > Kitasatosporales > Streptomycetaceae > Streptomyces > Streptomyces sp. NPDC050121. The sequence goes on from NZ_JBITJV010000005.1 coordinate 39,214, forward strand.
GGTGTGCAGCAGCGCCTGCGCGGCCGTTGCCACGGTGGCGTGCGGGGTCGCGGGCAGCGGCCGCTCGTCGTCGAACCAATGGGTGAGATACGGCTGTACGGCGGTGGGGTCGGCGGCGAGGAGCCGGGCGACGGCGTCGAGGTAGCGGGGCGCGTCCGCGGCGCGCGGGGCGCCGTCGGCGAGGACCAGACGGCGCAGCAGGTCGAGGCGCGCGTCGGGCGGCAGGGCGATCTCCGTCCAGAAGGAGGGACCGAAGTCGACGCCCCGGCCGCCCTCAGCCGCCCCAGGCCCCACCTCTGCTCCCGTTCCCGCCCCCGTTCCCACCCCTGTCCCTGTCCCTGTCCCTGTCCCTGTCCCTGTCCCTGTCCCTGTCCCTGTCCCTGCCTCCGTCCCCGCCTCCGCCTCCGCCTCTGAGCCGAGCCCGCCCCCCGCGCCGATCCGGTCCGCCAGCAGGCGCAGGACGCCTGTGTACGGCGTCGCGTCGGGGACCTTCAGCAGGGTCTCGCAGAGCAGTCGGGCGGCCCACCACGAGTCCGGGTCGGCTTCCAGAGCGTGAACCAACTCCCTTAGTCGAGCGGCGAGTTGATGTGCTCCACGCTGGCGGGCGACGAGCAGCAGCGCCTGGACGACCGGGCCGATGCGGTGGTGCGGAACGGGCAGCGGGTGGCCGCCCTGCTCCGGGGCGCGGCGGTCGTGGACCAGGGCGCGCAGGGCCTCGTCCAGGTCGAGGTGGACGCCCTGGATCCAGTCGGCGAGTTCCTCGTGGGCGAAGCGGTAGCCGGTGCCCGCGGGCACGAGGAGGCCTTCGGTGAGGACGGCGGAGGCCCAGCCGGTTCCGCCGCCGAGGCGGGCGGGCGCGGGCCCCCAGGGGAACACCGCCTCGAACGACGCCCGGTCCAGCTCGCCCTGTCCCGGCCCGAGACTGCGCCGGGCGGCTTCGTGCACCTGGCCGGCGACCTTGGCCGCGAGGCGTCGTACGGCGGTGCCGCGCAGCCCGTTCTCGGCGGCGAGGCGGACGGCGATGCGCAGACACATCAGGTCCAGGTGGGCGGCGAGGACGTCGTCCCGGTCGACGGGGCCGCCCTGATCCGGCGGGCCGGGCAGGGCGGCGCGGATCTCGGAGAGGAGGCGGAGGGTGAGGGGATGCCGGGCGTCGGGGGCCGCGAGGACGGCCTCCGGCAGGCCGTAGCGGGCGCGGGCCTCGCGCGCCTCGTCGGGGGTGAGGTCGCCCAGGCGGACGCAGGGCGGGAGCGGGTCTCCGGCGTCCGCGACCCCGTACAGCATCTCCGGCGGGAACTCCGCGCCCGCCCACTCCCAGTACTCCCCCCGGCACGCCACCACCAGCCGCGATCCCGTCTCCCGCAGCCAGTCCGCGGTCCCCTCGGTCCACTCGGCGAGCCGGTGCGCGAGGACCGGGGGCATCTCCTCGGGGCCGTCCAGGAGCAGGAGCAGGGGCCGCCCGACGGCCCGCGCGAGCCTGGCGAGCCGCTCGGGACTGACGTCCCCGAGCCCGGAGGGACCACGGTCCGCAGCTGTATCCGCAGCCGCGACGATGCGGGCCGCCCGGATCAGGGTGCGGCGGGCCGCGTCGGCGAGTGAGTCGTCCTCGTCCCGCAGGTCGGCGCCGCGCAGCCACAGGGTGGGGGCCGGCCGTGCGCCCCGGTTGCGGCGGGCCGCGAGGGCCGCGAGCTCGGTGGTACGGCCGCTGCCCGGTGCGCCGACGAGGCCGAGGACGGCCGCCGGGCTCGTCGCGAACGCGGCGAACTCCCGGGCCGGATGGGCGCGTTCGACCGGTTCCGATGCGGCGACGCGGGAGCCGGTCCCGGCGCGCCCCAGCGCGCCGGGCGGGCCGTCCGAGCCGACGGACGTGGCCGTCAGTTCCAGGATGCCCGCCAGGTTGAGGTCGGCCCCGTACGCGGGCACGGTCGCCGCGTTGCGGGCGAGCAACTCGGTGAGCGGACCGTCGGCCGGAGCGGGCGCCGCCCACGGGGGCGGCTCCGCCGCCGAGCCGTCGTCGTCCGGAATCCGGGTGCCCGGACGCAACGGCACCGCGAAGCCGACGTCGCGGTCCTCGGACCGCAGTGCGGTGCCGAGTACGGCGACGACCGCCCCGGTCCCGGCGTCGAGGACCGGGCCGCCGGCCGCGCCGCCGCCCAGCCGCAGCGCGTCCCGGCCCGCCGTGCCGATCGCCAGTTCCAGCGCCTCGTCCAGGACGTGCAGCCGGTCGGTGGCGGTGTACGTCACCGGCGTCTCGGTCAGCACCCGCGCCTCGCGCCAGCAGCCGGCGGCCAGCCGGACGTACCTGCCGGGCTCGACTCCCTCTCGCACGGTCACCGGCAGCGGGTCCACGCCGAGGCCCTCGGTGCGGACGAGGGCCAGGTCGAGCTGCGGGAGCAGCGTCACCGCGTCGGCGGTCACCACGCAGCCGCGGTCGTCGGCGGCGTACAGGACGAGCCGGGGCAGACCGTCGACGGCCTCGTGGCTGGTGATCACCGTGCCGTGGTGGTCGGCGACGAAGCCGGTGCCGCGGGGGCGGCCGGCGAGGTCGCGGATGCGGACCAGGCAGGCGTCGGGAGAAGGAGCGGGGCCGGGAGCGACGCCCCTGGGTTCGGTGTGTGCGCGATGGCCCTCGCCGGTCCGCGGGCCTCGTCCCGCCATCGTGGTACCTCCCCGCCGCGCCTGCCTGCCCTCTGTTCGACGGTAGGGGCGGGATGATCAGCGGGACAGATCACGCAGCGAACGCGCCCCCCTGCACTCCCTCGGTTCACTCCGAGCGCCTGCCCGGACGGGTGACTGAACGGGGGACGTTGGATACACCCTAGGGGTGGGGGAACCGAGGGGGGACCGTGGAGCGGCGGCGCAGCACAACCCCGTGTTCGCCGCTCCACGGGCAGAGCAAGGACTGGCCGGAGCCGTTCAGCCGAGGACGGCCAGGCTCTTCGCCTTCCCCTTCTGCTCCTCCACCAGGGCCAGGAAGCGGCCCTCGGGGTCGAAGACGGCCACGGCGCCCACGCCCGCGTACTCGTCGGGCATCTCCAGGCGCACGCCGTTCAGGAGCAGCCGGGCCCGCTTGGCGTCCACGTTCCAGCGGGGGAACGCCGCGGCGGCCGCGTCGGCGATCGGCATCACGCTCAGCTCCTGCTGGAGCTGGTCGAGTGTCCTGGCCGAGTCCAGCTTGTAGGGGCCGACGCGGGTGCGGCGCAGGGCGGTGAGGTGGCCGCCGACGCCGAGGTCGGCGCCCAGGTCGCGGGCGAGGGCCCGGATGTAGGTGCCGGAGGAGCAGACGACGGAGACGACCAGGTCCAGGACCGGGGTGCCGTCCTCGGCGACGGCGTCGCGGACGTCGTAGACCGAGAAGGAGGAGACGGTGACGGGGCGGGCCGGGATCTCGAAGTCCTCGCCGTCGCGGGCCCGCTTGTAGGAGCGGACGCCGTTGATCTTGATGGCGCTGACCTTGGACGGCACCTGCATGATGTCGCCGCTCAGCTTGGCGATGCCCGCGTCGATCGCGTCCCGGGTGACCTTCGAGGCGTCCGTGGACCCCGTGATCTCGCCCTCCGCGTCGTCCGTCAGCGTCGTCCGGCCGAGCCGGATCGTGCCCAGGTACTCCTTCTCGGTGAGCGCGAGGTGCCCGAGGAGCTTGGTCGCCTTCTCGATGCCGAGGACGAGGACGCCCGTCGCCATCGGGTCGAGCGTGCCGGCGTGGCCGACGCGGCGGGTCCCCGCGATCCCCCGCATCTTGGCCACGACATCGTGCGAAGTGAAGCCCGACGGCTTGTCGACGATGACAAGGCCGTCGGGCGGGGTCGGCTTGCGGTTCATCAGGCGGAGTCGTCCGTCTCGTCCTCGTCACCGGGCTTCTTGTACGGGTCGGCCCCGCCCGCGTACCCGGCGCCCGCGGACGCCTCGCGGACCTTCTCGTCGGCGGCGCGCGCCTTGTCGAGGAGGTCGTCGATGGTGCGGGCGTTGTCCGGCAGGGCGTCGGCGACGAAGGCCAGCGTCGGCGTGAACTTCACGCCCGCCGCGCGGCCCACCTCGGAGCGCAGGATGCCCTTGGCGCTCTCCAGGCCGGCGGCCGCCGCCGCACGCTCCTCGTCGTCCCCGTACACGGTGTAGAAGACGGTCGCCTCCCTGAGGTCACCGGTGACCCGGGTGTCCGTGATGGTGACGTGGGAGCCGAGCCGCGGGTCCTTGATCCCGCGCTGCAGCTTCTGGGCCACCACCTGCTGGATGAGGTCCGCCAGCCTCTTGGCGCGCGCGTTGTCGGCCACTGGTCCGTCTCCCGTTCTTTCTTCTTCTTGCGTTTTTCGGTCGGTCAGTCGTCTTCGCCGTGGAAGCGGCGTCTGACCGAGAGCAGTTCCACCTCGGGGCGGCCGGCGACCAGCCGTTCACACCGGTCCAGCACATCGGTCAGGTGCTCCGCGTCGCCGGAGACCACGGCGAGGCCGATCTTGGCCCTGCGATGGAGGTCCTGGTTGTCCACCTCGGCCGCGCTCACCGCGTACTTGCGCTGGAGCTCGGCGACGATGGGACGGACGACGGAGCGCTTCTCCTTCAGCGACCGTACGTCGCCGAGGAGAAGGTCGAAGGACAGAGTCCCCACGTACATGTGTAACCGGTTCACCCGCCGGTACGGGATCGATGGCCCTGCCGTCCATGGGACAGGGACATCAAGAACGGTACAACGATCCGTCCGACGGCTCGACGGGGTTTTACCCCCTGGGGCCGGGGGCCGCAGCCCCCGGGACGGCGCGCCGGCCGACGGGACCATGTCCCGCCGGCCGGCAACGACCATCGGCCTTACACGCGGGGCTTCTCCCGCATCTCGTACGTCGCGATGACGTCGTCGATCTTGATGTCGTTGAAGTTGCCGAGGTTGATACCGCCCTCGAACCCTTCGCGGATCTCGGTGACGTCGTCCTTGAAGCGACGCAGGCCCTCGATGTTGAGGCTCTCCGCGATGACCTTGCCGTCGCGGATGAGTCGGGCCTTGGTGTTGCGCTTGACCTCGCCCGAGCGGATGAGGACACCGGCGATGTTGCCCAGCTTGGACGACTTGAAGATCTCGCGGATCTCCGCCGTGCCGAGCTCGACCTCCTCGTACTCCGGCTTCAGCATGCCCTTCAGGGCCGCCTCGATCTCCTCGATCGCCTGGTAGATGACCGAGTAGTACCGGACGTCCACGCCCTCGCGCTCGGCCATCTGCGCGGCACGACCGGCCGCACGGACGTTGAAGCCGATCACGATGGCGTCCGAGCCCATCGCCAGGTCGATGTCGGACTCCGTGACCGCACCGACACCGCGGTGCAGGACGCGGATGTCGACCTCTTCGCCGACGTCCAGCTGGAGCAGGGAGGACTCGAGGGCCTCCACCGAACCGGAAGCGTCACCCTTGATGATCAGGTTCAGCTGCTGGACCTCGCCGGCCTTCAGGGCGGCGTCCAGGTTCTCCAGGGAGAACCTGCGCGTGCGCTTGGCGAAGGCGGCGTTGCGCTCGCGGGCCGCACGCTTCTCGGCGATCTGGCGGGCGGTGCGGTCCTCGTCGACGACGAGGAAGTTGTCGCCCGCACCCGGGACGTTGGTCAGGCCCAGGACCTGGACCGGCGTCGACGGGCCGGCCTCGGCGACGTTGTTGCCGTTGTCGTCGAGCATGGCGCGCACACGACCGTAGGCGTCGCCCACGACCATCGTGTCGCCGACCCGCAGCGTGCCTCGCTGGACGAGGACCGTCGCCACGGCGCCGCGGCCGCGGTCGAGACGGGACTCGATCGAGATGCCCTGCGCGTCCTGGCTGGGGTTGGCCCGCAGGTCGAGCGAGGCGTCGGCCGTGAGGATCACGGCCTCCAGCAGCGAGTCGATGTTCAGACCCTGCTTGGCGGAGATGTCGACGAACATGGTGTCGCCGCCGTACTCCTCGGCCACCAGACCGAACTCGGTGAGCTGACCGCGCACCTTGGTCGGGTCGGCGCCCTCGACGTCGATCTTGTTGACCGCGACGACGATCGGGACGTCGGCCGCCTTGGCGTGGTTGAGCGCCTCGACCGTCTGCGGCATGACGCCGTCGTTGGCCGCGACGACCAGGATCGCGATGTCGGTCGACTTCGCACCACGGGCACGCATGGCGGTGAACGCCTCGTGACCCGGGGTGTCGATGAAGGTGATCTTGCGCTCTTCTTCGTTGACCTCGGTCGCGACCTGGTAGGCACCGATGTGCTGGGTGATGCCGCCGGCCTCGCCCGCGATGACGTTCGTCTTGCGGATGGCGTCGAGCAGTCGGGTCTTGCCGTGGTCGACGTGACCCATGACGGTGACGACCGGCGGACGGACCACCAGGTCCTCGTCGTCGCCCTCGTCCTCGCCGAACTCGATGTCGAAGGACTCGAGCAGCTCGCGGTCCTCCTCCTCGGGGCTGACGATCTGAACCTCGTAGTTCATCTCGCCCGCGAGGAGCTGCAGCGTCTCGTCGGAGACGGACTGCGTGGCCGTGACCATCTCGCCGAGGTTCATCATGACCGCGACGAGCGACGCCGGGTTGGCGTTGATCTTCTCGGCGAAGTCGGTGAGGGACGCACCGCGCGACAGGCGAATGGTCTCGCCGTTGCCGCGAGGCAGCATCACGCCGCCGACCGACGGGGCCTGCATGGCCTCGTACTCCTGGCGCCTCTGCCGCTTCGACTTGCGACCGCGACGCGCGGGACCACCGGGACGACCGAAGGCGCCCTGCGTGCCACCACGGCCACCGGGACCGCCGGGACGACCGCCGAAGCCGGGACGGCCACCGCCGCCGCCGAAGCCGCCGCCACCGCCGCCGGGGCCACCGCCACCGGGACGACCGGCGAAGCCGCCGCCGCCACCGGGACGGGCGCCGCCGCCGGGACCGGCCGGACGGCCGGCGAAGCCGCCGCCGCCACCGGGACGACCGCCGCCGGGACGACCGGCACCGCCGCCGCCCGGACCGCGGCCGCCGGGGCCGCCGCCGGGACGCGGGCCGGCAGCGGGACGCTGCGGCATCATGCCGGGGTTGGGACGCGGGCCGCCCGGACGCGGACCGCCGGGGCCGGCACCCTGCGGGCGAGGCATGCCGCCCGGGCTCGGACGGGCACCGCCCGGAGCCTGCGGACGAGGACCGCCGCCCTGGCCACCGGGGCCCTGGGGACGGGGACCGGCGCCGGGAGCGCCACCGGGGCCGCCGGGACGCGGTGCGCCCTGCGGACGGGGCGCCTGCGGGCGCGCCATGCCGGCGTTGCCGCCGGAGGTGAAGGGGTTGTTGCCCGGACGCGGACCCGAGGGACGGGCACCGCCCGGACGCGGGGCGCCTGCGCCACCGGGGCGCGGACCCTGCGCTGCGGCCGGACGCTGACCACGGTCACCGCGGTCACCGCGGTCCTGACCCTGACCGGGCGCGGGACGGCCACCGGGACGGGGCGCGCCGGGGCGCGGTCCCTGGGAGGCCGGGCGCGGACCGGACTGCGCCGGACCGGACTGCGCGGGAGCGGCCGGGGCGGCCGGCGGAGCGGTGAACTCCGGGGCGGCCGGGGCCGGGCGCGGCGCGGGCTTGGGACCCGGCACCGGACGCGGACCGGGAGCAGCCGGCGCGGGGGCCGACGAGGCGGCCGGAGCCGCCGGGGCAGCCGGAGCCGCCGGTGTCTGGGCCGCGGGAGGCTTGGGGGCGGCCGGCCGCGGAGCGGCCGGACCCGGACGGGCCGCCTGCGCCGGGGAAGGCGCCGCGGGCCTGGGGGCAGCCTTGCGCGGGGCGGGCTTGCCGCCGCCCTGGAAGGCGTCTGTCAGCTTGCGTACAACGGGCGCTTCGATGGTCGAAGACGCCGAACGGACGAATTCACCGAGTTCCTGGAGCTTGGCCATGACGACCTTGCTCTCCACCCCGAACTCCTTGGCGAGTTCGTATACCCGGACCTTAGCCACTTCGCTCCTTTTAGGTCCGGGTGTGTCCGGACCGTCGCTACTTCATGGGCGTACTCATCGCGTGCTCATCGAGTGCTCATCGCAATCTCGACCTACTTCCAACTCGCGGGGTACCAGAGCCGCGCGGGGGTTCCGCGCGACGCTTCTTACGGTGTTGCCTGCTCGGCAACGGTCGTCTGCTCGACGTACTGGCGCAACACCTTTGTGTCGAGCGCTCCCGGGGCTCGCAACGCCCTCGTGAACGCCCTGCGGCGTACCGCCTGGTCGAGACAGACCGGGGCGGGGTGCAGATACGCACCCCGGCCGGGCAGCGTACCGCGAGGATCGGGGACGCATGCGTCCTTGATCGCCACGATGCGCAGCAGCTCCGTCTTGGCCGCTCGCTTCCGGCACCCCACACAGGTGCGTTCAGGGCATGCTCCGGCGTGCGTCCGGCCAGACACTGTTAAGTCTACCTCCCCGCGGCGACCTCGCCCCTTTGGGCCAGGAATCGAACAGTTGCCGCGTTACATCTGTCGTGATCTGAGCCTCCACAGGCCGAGATCTATTCCCCGGGCTGCTCGGCGGGCTGTTCGGTGTCCGGACGGATGTCGATCCGCCAGCCGGTCAGCCGGGCGGCGAGCCGGGCGTTCTGCCCTTCCTTGCCGATCGCCAGCGACAGCTGGTAGTCCGGCACCGTCACGCGCGCGGAGCGGGCCGCGAGGTCGACGACCTCGACCTTGGAGACCCGGGCCGGGGACAGCGCGTTCGCCACCATCTCGGCCGGGTCGTCCGACCAGTCGACGATGTCGATCTTCTCGCCGTTCAGCTCGCCCATGACGTTGCGCACCCGGCCGCCCATGGGGCCGATGCAGGCGCCCTTGGCGTTCAGACCCGAACGGGTGGACCTGACGGCGATCTTCGTACGGTGACCGGCCTCACGTGCGATCGCGGCGATCTCGACGGAGCCGTCGGCGATCTCCGGCACCTCCAGCGCGAAGAGCTTCTTCACCAGATTGGGGTGCGTGCGCGAGAGCGTCACTGACGGGCCGCGCACGCCCTTCGCCACCCGGACGACGTACGACCGCAGGCGCAGGCCGTGCGCATACGTCTCGCCGGGTACCTGCTCCTGCACCGGCAGGATGGCCTCCAGCTTGCCGATGTCCACCAGGACGTTCTTCGGGTCGCGGCCCTGCTGGACCACGCCCGTGACGATGTCGCCCTCACGGCCGGCGTACTCGCCGAGCGTCGCGTCGTCCTCGGCGTCGCGCAGGCGCTGCAGGATCACCTGCTTGGCCGTGGTGGCGGCGATACGGCCGAAGTCGGACGGGGTGTCGTCGAACGTGCGGGGCTCCTGCCCCTCCTCGAGGTCCTCGGGATCCTCTTTCGCCCACACGGTCACATGCCCGGTCTCCCGGTTGAGCTCCACGCGCGCGTGACGGCGGCTTCCCTCGGTGCGGTGGTAGGCGATGAGGAGGGCCGACTCGATCGCCTCGACCAGCAGGTCGAAGGAGATCTCCTTCTCCCGAACCAAGCCCCGCAGGGCACTCATGTCGATGTCCACGGCTACGCCTCCTCTTCCTTCTCGTTCTCGTCGTTGTCGTCGTTGTCGTCGTGCCCGTCGTGCTTGTCCTTGCGGTTGAACTCGACCTGCACGCGCGCCTTGTCGATGTCGCCGAAGGCGAGTCTGCGGGCGGTGGCCTTGCGGCCCTTCACGCCCGGCACCTCGACGTCGAGCCCCTCGTCGTCGACCTTCAGGATCCGGGCGACCAGCTCGCCGCCCTCGGTCAGCTGGAACCGCACCAGCCGGTCCGTGGCGCGCACAAAGTGCCGGTGCTCGGTGAGGGCGCGCTCCGCGCCCGGGGTGCCGACCTCGAGGGTGTACTCGCCCTCGCCCATCGCGTCCGTCTCGTCGAGCTTCGCCGAGAGCGCGCGGCTCACATCGGCGATTTGGTCCAGGTCCGCTCCGGTGTCGGAGTCGACGACGACGCTCAGCACCCGCTTGCGTCCGACGGAGTCCACGGTGATCTCTTCGAGATCCAGTCCCTGGGAGGCGACGAGCGGTTCCAGGAGCTCTCGCAGCCTCTCGCTCTGGGTGGTGCTCATCCGGGTGACTCCTCGGCCGCGTGTGCTGTTGTGGGATGGGGCGCGTGTCTAGTCAAAGGGTATCCGGTCGCAGGGTGTGTTGCCGTCCACCCGTGCACGGAGGGTGGCCGGACATGCGGCGAAACGGTGCCGCTGAGTGATGGCGGACGGGTGCGCGGGTACGGTGATCACGGGCCTGCCGCCCTTCTTGGTGTTTCTTTCGTACGAGTTCCCCGAGGACGTCTGCCGTGCCGTTCCCCCCTCCCTCGCGCACCCTGTCGGGGCCGCGCAGAAGATCCCTGCTCGCGTCGGCCACGGGGGTCGCGCTGCTCGTGGGCTGCTCGTCCGGCGGCGGGGAGCATGAGGAGGGCGAGGGGAGCGCGAGCGACGGCCCGTCGGTCACCGAGCGGGCACGCGCGCGTGCGGCCCAGCAGAGCAACGCTCTGGTGGCGCGCTACGACGCCGTCCTCGCCGTCCATCCGACGCTGGCGGCGCGGCTGGCGCCGCTGCGGGCGGAGGTCGTACGGCACGTGGAGGCCTTCGGGGGCGCGCGGAAGGCACCCGCGTCCCCCTCGCCCTCGTCGACCCCTTCGTCCTCGTCGGCCCACTCGCCCTCCTCCCCCGTCTCCTCGGCTCCTGCGGCCTCGGCGGCGCCGTCCGCCGCGCCGGTGACCGAGCAGGACGCCCTCGCCGAGCTGGCCGCCGCCGAGCGGGCGCTCGCCGACCGCAGGGCTACTGAACTGCTGGACGTCCCCGGCGAATTGGCCCGGCTGCTGGCCTCGGTGGCGGCGGCCGGCGCGGCGCACGCCTATCTGTTGGCGGAGGGGGCCCGATGAGCGAGGAGACGAGCGCGGAGCTGACGGCACTCCAGGCGGCGCTGGCCGCCGAACACGCCGCGGTGTACGGGTACGGCGTCGTCGGCGGGCGCATCGGTGCGGAGCGGCGCACGGAAGCGCGGGCGGCGTACGACGCGCACCGGGCGCGTCGGGACGCGCTGGTGCGCGACGTACGCGGCGTGGGCGCGGAGCCGGTCGCCGCGAGCGCCGGGTACGCGCTGCCGTTCGCGGTCGCGGACGCCGTCGCGGCGGTCCGGCTCGCCGCCGAGCTGGAGGACCGCGTGGCCGGGGTGTACTCCGACCTGGTGCGCGCGGCCACCGGGGCACGGCGCCGGGACGCGGCGGCGGCGCTGCGGGAGGCGGCGGTCCGCGCGGTGCGCTGGCGCGGCGGGAGCGTAGCCTTCCCTGGTCTCGCGGAACGGTCCGGTACGACCAGTAGGAATCCGGCCGCGGCAGGAGCCGGGGCAGGGGCTTCGGGGACACCGACCGCTTGACCGGAGACGGAAGGGAACGACTCGCGCATGGCTTTCGAACCGCCGCAGCGTCTGGTGAGGGCGCTCGGTGAGACGGCACCGGACGGTGACGGCTGGTTGGAGAAGCTGCCGGAGGCGGCCCGACAGGCCGTGGATCTACGCGAGTTGACCGTGGACCGGGTGCAGGTGCCGGGCGGCCGGAGCAGCCTGGTCGTGCTCGTGCGGCGTGCGGACGGCACCCCGGCCGTGCTGAAGCTGGCCCCGCCCCGGTTCCGGCCCGAGGCCGAGCGGGCCGCGCTGGCGCACTGGGGCGGCCTGGGCGCCGTCCAGTTGCTGGAGGGCCCGGAGACGGCCGGGGTGCTGCTGCTCGAACGGCTCCATCCCGATGTGTCGGTGCGCTCGCTCGCGGAGGCGAAGGCGCTGCTGGAGGCGGCGGGGACGCTGCGGCGGCTGTGGGTGGAGCCGCCGGCCGGGCAGGTCTTCGAGACCGTCGCCGAGCGGACCGGCCGGCAGGCCGAGGCGATGCGGGGGACCGCCGTCGGCTCCGACGTGGGTGTGCTGGTCGAGGCGGCGCTCTGCGCCCGTGAGGAGTTGGTGGGGACGGCCCCCGAGGTGCGGTTGCTGCACGGGACGTTTCGGCAGAGCAAGGTGCTGGCGGGCGAGCGGACGCCGTGGCTGGCGGTGGGGCCGGATCCGGTGGTCGGTGAGTGCGCGTTCGATCTGGCGCGGCTGGTGCGGGACCGGGTGGAGGATCTGATCGCCTCGCCCTCGGGGGCGTCGATCACGCGGCGGCGGGTGCGGAAGCTGGCGGAGTCGTTGGAGCTGGATCCGGAGCGGGTGCGGGGCTGGACGCTTTTCCGGGCGGTGGAGTCGGGGGTTCGTGCCCTTCGGGTGGGTCGGGCTCGGGATGCCGAGCTGCTGCTGGAGTTCGCCGGGTGGCTTTAGCGGTCGCGGTTCGGGGCCGGGTCCGTAGTGGCCGGCGTCAGTGCCAAGGCAAGGACCGGGCAGTCCGCTGCTGCTCTTCGGGCGCGTTTCACCGTCGTCGACGGGACGGGCCTCGCCGGCACGAGGGTTAGCCCCACTCGTCGAGGGTGATGTGGTCCGGTAGGAGTTCCGCGCAGAGGCCGTGGGCCCGGCAGGACGTCCGGTCGATGTCGATGTGCTGGTCCGTGCTCATGGGTCAGCTCTCCTCCGGGACGGCCAGCAGGGGGGTGCGGTCGGTCGCCGTGCAGTGGCCGTGGGCGTGGGCGTCGTTCTCCGTGGCGAAGGTCGTCAGGGTGCTGCGGAGGACCGGGCGGACCGTGCCGTCGGGGTGGTGACAGGCGCCCCGGCCCTCGACGAGGCCCGACCAGCGGGCGAGGTCGGCGCGGACCGTGCCCTGGGGGCCGGGGGCGGCGAGGGCGCGAAAGGCGGCGGCGGTGCGGGGCAGGCTGTTGAGACAGGGGCCGCACTGGCCGGTAGCCGACTGCAGGGCGAGGTAGCGCAGGACGCGGGCGGTCTCGACGAGGCCGCAGCGGTCGGCGGGCAGTGCGGCGAGGACTCCCGCGCCCAAGCAGCTTGCGTCGAGGGTGAGTCGGCTCGCCTCCGGGGCCGGGATCCAGGTGTAGTGGTAGCCGCCCACCAGGACCGCCCGGGCATCTTCCAGGGGCAACAGCCGGGCGATGGGCAGGCCGTAGGGGGCCTTCACGACCCGGGGTTCACGGCCCTGCACATGGACCGTGCACAGGACGCTGCCGGGCTGGGTCGGGTGCCGGCGGTGCGGTACCAGTCGGCGCCGTAGCGGGCGACGAGCGCGAGGTGGGCCGGCAGCCGCTGGTGGGCGGGCAGGGCCGCGCCGCCGGAGACGTACCGGGCGAGGGCGGAGGACTGGCCGGAGAGGAACGACTTCGGCAGGCGGACGACCTTGACGGGCAGCGGGTCCGCGGTGCGCCGGGCGAGAGCGGACTCCAGCCAGGTCGCGCCGTCCTCCACGGCGAGGTACGTCGCTGCCGCGCCGACCAGGGCGAACACCCCGGCTGCCGCGGCCGGCGTGACGGCCGCCGCGACGGCCGCCGTCCGCCGTGCCCCCCCTGCGGACGGCCGACGCGGCCCCCGTTCCGCTTCCCTTGTCGCCATGACCGTTCCCCTCCGTAGTGACGCTCTGTCACGCCCTACGGTCGGGGAACGGCCTGCGAGAAGTCTGTGAGGCGGCCGTACGCCTCCCCAGAACTCTCTGAAACGTTCCTTTGATTCACGTACCTCACGCGGTCAGACGGGCGATCGCCTCGTCCACCGTGAGCTCCTCGCGCTCGCCGGTCCTGCGGTCCTTCAGCTCCAGGACGCCCTCGGCGCTGCGGCGGCCCGCCACCAGGATCTTCGGCACGCCCATCAGCTCGGAGTCGGTGAACTTCACGCCCGGGGAGACGCCGGCCCGGTCGTCGACCAGGACGCGCAGACCGGCCGCGTGCAGCTTCTCGGAGACGTCCAGCGCCAGCTCCGTCTGCAGGGCCTTGCCCGCGGCGACGACGTGGACGTCGGCCGGGGCGACCTCGGCGGGCCAGACCAGGCCCTTGTCGTCGGCGGTCTGCTCGGCGAGGGCGGCGACCGCGCGGGTGACGCCGATGCCGTAGGAGCCCATGGTCACGCGGACCGGCTTGCCGTTCTGGCCGAGGACGTCGAGCTTGAGGGCGTCGGCGTACTTGCGGCCCAGCTGGAAGATGTGGCCGATCTCGATGGCGCGGTCCAGCTTCAGGCCGGTGCCGCAGTTCGGGCAGGGGTCGCCCTCCTGGACGACGACGACGTCGACGTACTCGGCGACCTCGAAGTCACGGCCCGCGACGACGTTCTTCGCGTGCAGGCCCACCTTGTTGGCGCCGGTGATCCAGGCGGTGCCGGGGGCCACGCGCGGGTCCGCGATGTAGGTGACCTTCTCGCCCAGGCCCTGCGGGCCGACGTAGCCGCGGACCAGGTCCGGGCGGCCCACGAAATCCTCGGCGGTGACCAGTTCGACGCCGGCCGGGGCGAAGTGCGCCTCGACCTTGCCCATGTCGACCTCACGGTCGCCGGGGACGCCCACGGCCACGATCTCGCCGTCCACCTTCACCAGAAGGTTCTTGAGGGTGGCCGAGGCGGGTACGCCGAGGTGGGCGGCGAGGGTCTCGATGGTGGGGGTGTCGGGGGTCGGGATCTCCTCGAGCGCGGCGACGCCCTCGGCGTCCACCGGCTTCAGCCCGTAGGTGATCGCCTCGGTGTTCGCCGCGAAGTCGCAGTTCGGGCAGTCCGCGAAGGTGTCCTCGCCCGCGCCGGCCGGGGCCAGGAACTCCTCCGACTTGGAACCGCCCATCGCGCCCGCCGTCGCGGCGCAGATGCGGTAGTCGAGGCCGAGGCGCTCGAAGATCCGCTGGTAGGCCTGGCGGTGCAGGGCGTAGGAGTGGGCGAGGCCCTCGTCCTCGGTGTCGAAGGAGTAGGAGTCCTTCATCAGGAACTCGCGGCCGCGCAGGATGCCGGCCCGCGGGCGGGCCTCGTCACGGTACTTGTTCTGGATCTGGTAGAGGATGACCGGCAGGTCCTTGTAGGAGGACGCCTGGTCCTTCACGAGCAGCGTGAAGATCTCCTCGTGGGTGGGGCCGAGGAGGTAGTCGCCGCCCTTGCGGTCCTGGAGGCGGAACAGCTCCGGGCCGTACTCGTCCCAGCGGCCGGTGGCCTCGTAGGGCTCACGCGGCAGCAGGGCGGGCAGCAGCACCTCCTGCGCGCCGATCGCGTCCATCTCCTCGCGGACGACCCGCTCCACGTTGCGCAGGACCTTCATGCCGAGCGGCAGCCAGCTCCAGATGCCCGCCGCGGTACGGCGGACGTAGCCGGCGCGGACGAGGAGCTTGTGGCTCAGGACCTCGGCGTCGGCCGGGTCGTCGCGCAGCGTCTTCGCCATCAACTGGGACATGCGCTGGACCGGTGCGTTCGCCATGGTTCTCGTACTCCTGCCGGGAAAGGGTGATGGCTAGGAGGTTAGCCGGGAGCGTGGCGGGGCCGGAAATCCGTTGGAGCCTGTGTCATATCCCCGGTCGGATCAGCGTGCGGCGTCATGGGGGTCCCCCCTCTGGGGGTGGGGGTGCCCCCTTTGGGGGGAGCGTGCCAGGCGTCGCACGCCCGGCCGGGGATATAACCCAGGCTCTTACGGGCGCAGGAGGGGAAGCGGGGCGCCCATCACCGCGTACGGGCGGGGGGCGCTGGGGAAGAGGACGCTGCGGGCCAGGTCCCGGTAGCCCAGCGAGCGGTAGAGGGCGCGGGCGGGGCTCTCGGTGTCGATGGCGGAGAGGATCGAGCGGGGTTCGGCCGCGGTGTCGGTGATCGTGGTGATCAGGGCCCGGCCCGCGCCGCGGTTCTGGTGGGCGGGGTGGACGTGGAGCTCCGTGATCACGAAGGAGTCGTCCAGCCAGTGCTCGTTGCCCTGGGCGCGGAGGTAGGGCTGGACGACCGTGGACCACCAGTGCGTGCGGTCGTTGGGCATGCCGTAGACGAAGCCGACGAGTCTGTCCCCGAGGGTCGCTCCGAAGGCTCTCGCGCCGGGGTTCGTCATATGGCGCAGGACGATCTGACGGCGGACGGCGACCTCGTCCGGGCCCAGTCCGAAGGCGGCCGCTTGGACGGCCAGTGCCTCGTCCACATGGGCGGGAAGGTCCAAGGGGCCGATGACGAGGTCCATGGCGGGGAGCCTACAGGGGCGTCAAAAAAGCACGCTCGTGAATGCGCCGACCTCCTGGAAGCCGACCCTCCGGTACGTGCGCCTCGCCGGGGTGTTGAAGTCGTTGACGTAGAGGCTGACGACCGGGGCGACGTCGGCCAGGGCGTAGCGCAGGACCGCCGCCATGCCGGGGGCCGCGAGGCCCTGGCCCCGGTATTCGGGGGCCACCCACACGCCCTGGATCTGGCAGGCCTGGGACGTCGCGGCGCCGATCTCCGCCTTGAAGGCGACCCTGCCGTTGTCGTCGAGGCGGGCGAACGAGCGGCCGGTGCCCACGAGTTCGGCGACTCGGGCCTGGTAGAGCAGGCCGCCGTCGCCGGCCATCGGGGAGACGCCGACCTCCTCGGTGAACATCGCCACGCACGCCGGCATGATCGTGTCCATCTCGTCCTTGCGGATGCGGCGGACGTAGGGATCGGGGGCTATGTCGGCGGGCATGCGGTCGGTGACCATGAGGGGCTGGCGGGTGCGGACCTCTCGGGCCGGGCCCCAGTGGGGTTCCAGGAGGCGCCAGAGCCGGGTGGTCGGCTCGGTGGGGCCGACGATCGAGGAGCAGCGGCGGCCTGCCCGGCGGGCGCGGTCGGCGAAGGCTCGGACCGCGCGCGGGGTGGCGCAGATCGGGACGAGGTTGGCGCCCGCGTAGCACAGGGACGTCAGCATGCCGTCCTCGTACCAGCCCCACATCTCGCCGCCGAGCCGCCATGGGTCGAGGCCCGCGATCTGTACCCGGGAGGTGACGAAGGCATTGGCAACCGGCTCGCGGTCGAGGACGGCGAGCGCGGCGTCCAGGTCGCTCGGTTCGAGGACCCGGGAGGTCGTCTGGGTCAACACGCGCGGGGCCTCACACTCAGGTCTGGCTGATCCCCGCACTGTACCTGCGGAAGCTTTGCCGTGCCGCCCTGTGGTTGGTGCCGCTTGTTTGCCTGTGGCCGTGGGCTGTCGGGCCGTCCCCTGGGGGCTGCCGCCCCCGGACCCCCGCTTCGGCCCTGAAGGGGCCTCGTCCTCAAACGCCGGACGGGCTGGTTGATGTGGACCGGCGCCATGGAGACGTCCCCCGTCCTCGAAGACGTCCGCGAACGCCGGACGGGCTGGTTGATACGGGCCGGCACCACGGAGACGTCCCCCGTCCGCGAAGGACGTCCTCCGTCCCTCGCCTCAAACACCGTCTCCTCGTCCTCGGAGGCCGGACGGGCGGGATGCCCGGACCGGCGCCATGGAGACGTCCTCCGTCCTCGAAGACGTCCTCCGTCCCTCATCCGTCCCTCCTCCTCGAACCCGTCCTCGGACACCGGACGGGCCGGGTGCAGGGGCCCGGGCTGGATACAGCGGGGGGCTGGGAGCGGTCGGCCCGACGGCGGGGGTCGTTCGGGTAGGGGCGGGAGGCGGCCCGGCCGCGGCGGCCGCGCGACGGCAGTCCGGCCCGCTTTCAGCCTGCGACTGATACTGACGGTTCGCCGGAGGGGGTGCCGGCCGCTTCCATCTGTTCGGCCAGCTTCATGGCCTCTTCGATGAGGGTCTCGACGATCTTGGACTCGGGGACGGTCTTGATGACCTCGCCCTTGACGAAGATCTGGCCCTTGCCGTTGCCGGAGGCGACGCCGAGGTCGGCCTCGCGGGCCTCGCCGGGGCCGTTGACCACGCAGCCCATGACGGCGACGCGCAGCGGGACCTCCATGCCCGTGAGGCCCGCGGTGACCTCCTCGGCCAGCTTGTACACGTCGACCTGGGCGCGGCCGCAGGACGGGCAGGAGACGATCTCCAGGCCGCGCTGCTTGAGGTTCAGGGACTCCAGGATCTGGTTGCCGACCTTGACCTCCTCGACCGGGGGGGCCGAGAGGGAGACGCGGATCGTGTCGCCGATGCCCTGGGAGAGGAGGGCGCCGAAGGCCACCGCCGACTTGATCGTGCCCTGGAAGGCGGGGCCCGCCTCGGTGACGCCGAGGTGGAGGGGGTAGTCGCACTGGGCGGCGAGCTGACGGTAGGCCTCGACCATGATCACCGGGTCGTTGTGCTTGACCGAGATCTTGATGTCGCGGAAGTCGTGTTCCTCGAAGAGGGACGCCTCCCACAGCGCCGACTCGGCCAGCGCCTCCGGGGTGGCCTTGCCATACTTCTGGAGCAGGCGGCGGTCCAGCGAGCCGGCGTTGACGCCGATGCGGATCGGGGTGCCGTGGTCCTTGGCGGCCTTGGCGATCTCCTTGACCTTGTCGTCGAACTGCTTGATGTTGCCGGGGTTCACGCGGACCGCCGCGCAGCCCGCCTCGATCGCGGCGAAGACGTACTTCGGCTGGAAGTGGATGTCGGCGATCACCGGGATCTGCGACTTGCGGGCGATCGTCGACAGGGCGTCGGCGTCGTCCTGCGTGGGGCAGGCGACGCGGACGATCTGGCAGCCGGAGGCGGTGAGCTCGGCGATCTGCTGGAGGGTGGCGCCGATGTCGGACGTGCGGGTCGTGGTCATCGACTGGACCGACACCGGTGCGTCTCCGCCCACCGCCACGGAGCCGACCTGGATCTGCCGGCTCTTGCGGCGCTCGGCGAGCTTGGTCGGAACGGACGGCATGCCGAGAGAAATCGCAGTCATCTGCTGTGCAACCCCAAGTCGTGGATCAAGGCCCAGGTCCCGCTCTTCAGGCGGGTTCCAGGCTTCGAGATTACGGCACCGGCCCGGGCGCGAGCACTCCCCCGCCTCGAACCCACTCGGCGGGGGACCCCCGTCGCCGGCGCGGTCCGGCCGACGGAAGCGGCCCGGGACGGATCGTCCCGGGCCGCAGCGAACCGCGCGTGACGTGGAAGTGGCCGAAATCCGCCCTAGGAGATCCGCACCGGGTTCACCACGTCCGCGATCAGGACCAGGACGGTGAAGCAGATGAAGATGCCCGCCACCACATAGGCCACCGGCATCAGCTTCGCCACGTCGAACGGGCCCGGGTCGGGGCGGCGCAGCACCCTGGCCAGATTGCGGCGCAGCGACTCCCACAGGGCGCCCGCGATGTGCCCGCCGTCCAGGGGCAGCAGCGGGAGCATGTTGAAGAGGAACAGGGAGAGGTTGAAGCCCGCGACCAGCATCACGGCCATGGCGAGCTGCTGCGAGGCCGGGATGTCCAGGGTGAAGATCTCGCCACCGACGCGGGCCGCGCCGACCACGCCCATGGGTGAGTCGGGCTCGCGGGGCGCGCCGTCGAAGGCGGCGTTCCACAGGGCCGGGATCTTGCCGGGCAGGGCGGCGATGGAGTCGACGGCCTCGCCGACCCGGTCGCCCATCCAGGACACGGAGTCGCCGAAATCCTGCTTGACGACGCCGGTGGCCGCGCTGAAGCCGAGGAAGCCGGCCTTGATGTACTCGCCCTGGACGTAGCTGCCGTCGGATTTCTTCTTGGCGACCTGGTTGGTGGCGATGGTCGTGTGCAGGGTCAGTTCCCGGCCGGCCCGGTCGACGACGATGTCGACCTTCTTGCCGGCGCTGACGCGGATCAGGTCGGAGAGGGTGTTCCAGTCGTCCGTCTGCTTCCCGGCGAAGGAGACGATCTTGTCGCCGGGCTTCATGCCGGCGGCCGCGGCCGGGGAGGCCGGGTCGGTCGACTTGCACACGTCGCGGTTCTGGCTCTGCGCGATGACGCAGGGCGAGACCGAGCTGACCGTGGTGGTCTGCTGCGAGATGCCGAAGCCCATGAGGACGGTGAGGAACAGCCCGATGGCGAGCACCAGGTTCATGAAGGGGCCCGCGAACATCACGATGACCCGTTTCCACGGCTTGCGCGTGTAGAACATGCGCGTCTCGTCGCCGGGCTGGAGCTCCTCGTAGGCGGCCGAGCGGGCGTCCTCGATCATGCCGCGCCAGGGCGAGGTGGAGCGGGCGGTGATCCGGCCGTCCTCGCCGGGCGGGAACATGCCGATCATGCGGATGTAGCCGCCGAGCGGGACGGCCTTGATGCCGTACTCGGTGTCGCCCTTCTTGCGTGAGAAGACGGTCGGGCCGAAGCCGACCATGTACTGCGGCACCCGGATGCCGAAGAGCTTGGCCGTGGACAGGTGTCCCAGCTCGTGCCAGGCGATCGAGAACAGCAGGCCGACCACGAAGACGACTATGCCGAGGATCATCATCAGGGCTGTCATGCACGCGCCTCCGCGGTAGCCGTCAGTTCCTGGACCCGGGCCCGTGCCCAGGTCTCCGCTTCGAGGACGTCCGACACGGTGAGTGAAGTTCCCGACACCGGCGTGTCGTGTTCCTCCACAACCCGGGTGATGGTCTCCATGATCCCGTTGAACGGGAGCGCGCCCCTGCGGAACGCCTCCACGCACTCCTCGTTGGCGGCATTGAACACCGCCGGGGCCGTGCCCGCGAGCTCGCCCACGTGCCGGGCGAGGTTCACCGAGGGGAAGGCCTCGTTGTCGAGCGGGAAGAACTCCCACGTCGACGCCGTGCTCCAGTCGAAGGCGGGCGCCGCGTCGGGGACGCGCCCGGGCCAGCCGAGGCCGATGGCGATCGGCCCACGCATGTCGGGGGGCGTCGCCTGGGCCAGTGTCGATCCGTCCGTGAACTCAACCATCGAGTGGACATACGACTGGGGGTGTACGACCACCTCAATGCGCGAGAAGGGAATGTCGTAGAGGAGGTGCGCCTCGATGACCTCCAGGCCCTTGTTGACCAGGGTCGCGGAGTTGATCGTGATGACCGGGCCCATGGACCAGGTGGGGTGGGCGAGGGCGTCCTCGACGGTGACGTTCGCCAGTTCCGCCTTGGTGCGGCCGCGGAAGGGGCCGCCGGAGGCGGTGACGACCAGCTTGCGGACGTCGGCGCGGGTGCCGGCGGCCAGCGCCTGGAAGAGGGCGGCGTGCTCGGAGTCCACCGGGATGATCTGCCCGGGCTCGGCGAGTGCCTTGACCAGCGGGCCGCCGACGATGAGCGACTCCTTGTTGGCGAGCGCGAGGGTGCGGCCCGCCTCCAGGGCGGCGAGGGTGGGGGCGAGGCCGATGGAGCCCGTGATGCCGTTGAGCACGGTGTGGCAGTCGGAGGCGGCGAGCCGGGTGGCCGCGTCCGGGCCGGCGAGGATCTCGGGGAGGGGCTCGGCGGCCCCGTACTCGGCGGTGAGCGCCTCGCGCAGCGCGGGGACGACGTCCTCGCGGGCGACCGCCACGGTCCGCACCCGCAGCCGGCGGGCCTGCTCGGCGAGGAGGGCGACCCGGCCGCCGTTGGCGGACAGGCCGGTGACGCGGAAGCGGTCCGGGTTGCGCAGCACGAGGTCGATGGCCTGGGTGCCGATCGAACCGGTGGAGCCGAGTATCACCACGTCCTTCGGGCCGTCGCCCGCGACCGGGTCGTAGACGAGGTGCGGGTCGGCGAGGGCGCGGGGGGCTGGACTGTCGGTCATCCCCCCATTGTTGCCGAGGCGGGTGGGCGGCAGGGCAGGGTGCCCCCTCCTCGTCCCCCTCATGAGAGGCTCGGGACAGGGGGCACCCTGCGGACGGGTGTGCGGCGCCTCACCCGATCGGGCGGTGCATGTTCTCCTTCTCACTCGGTCCCGGTGTGGCGTCGGCGATCCAGGGGCCCTCCCCGGACGGGTCGACGATGCCCTGTTCCAGCCACTCGTAGGCGCCCGCCATGACGCCCTCGACGACCTTGCGGTCCAGGTCGTCGGTGTTGGTCCACAGGCGGGCGAAGAGCTCGTCGACGCGGATGCGGGACTGACGACAGAACGCGTCGGCGAGCTGGTAGGCCTCGCGGCCGTTCTCGCCGCGCGAGCGCAGCAGCTCGGCGCGGACGCAGGCGGCGCTCATCGCGAAGAGTTCCGCGCCGATGTCCACGATCCGGCCGAGGAAGCCCTGCTTGGACTCCATCCGGCCCTGCCAGCGGGACATGGCGTAGAACGTGGAGCGGGCGAGCTTGCGGGCGTGCCGCTCGACGTGCCGCAGATGCGGGGAGAGGTCCACGCCCGCGTGCTTGAACTCTCCGTACGACGAAGGCAGTTGGCCCGGTCCCGCGACGAGCTTCGGCAGCCACTTGGCGTAGAAGACGCCCGCGCCCGCGCCCGCTTTCGCCTTGTCCTGGAGGGACTTGTCGGGGTCGATGAGGTCGCCGGCGACCGTGAGGTGGGTGTCGACGGCCTCGCGGGCGATGAGGAGGTGCATGATCTCCGTCGAGCCCTCGAAGATGCGGTTGATCCGCAGGTCGCGCAGGACCTGTTCGGCGGGGACCGCCTTCTCGCCCCGGGCGGCGAGCGACTCCGCCGTCTCGAAGCCGCGGCCGCCGCGGATCTGGACCAGCTC
Organism: Streptomyces sp. NPDC050121; assembly: GCF_044460385.1. Lineage (NCBI taxonomy): Bacteria > Bacillati > Actinomycetota > Actinomycetes > Kitasatosporales > Streptomycetaceae > Streptomyces > Streptomyces sp. NPDC050121. Next base: position 61,497 of record NZ_JBITJV010000005.1, read on the forward strand.
GTCGGCCATGCGCCAGCCCATCTCGGAGGCGATGAGCTTGGCGAGCGCGCCCTCGATGCGGATGTCGTTGCGGTCCTCGTCGGCCATCTGGCTCGACAGGTCCAGCACCGCCTCCATGGCGAAGGTCGTCGCCGCGATGAAGCTGATCTTCGCGCCGACGGCCTCGTGGTGGGCGATCGGCTTGCCCCACTGCTCACGGGCCGCCGACCACTCGCGGGCGATCTTCAGACACCACTTGCCGGCGGCGACGCAGGACGCGGGCAGCGAGAGCCGGCCGGTGTTGAGCGTGGTCAGGGCGATCTTCAGGCCCGCGCCCTCGGGGCCGACGCGGTTGGCGGCCGGGACCCGGACCTGGTGGAAGCGGGTGACGCCGTTCTCGATGCCGCGCAGTCCCATGAAGGCGTTGCGGTTCTCGACGGTGATGCCGGGCGAGTCCGTCTCCACGACGAAGGCGGTGATGCCGCCGTTGTGCCCCTCGCTCCTCGGGACCCGGGCCATGACGACCAGCAGGTCGGCGACGACGCCGTTGGTCGTCCACAGCTTCACGCCGTCGAGGACGTAGTCGTCGCCGTCCGGGACCGCGCTGGTGGCGAGGCGGGCCGGGTCGGAGCCGACGTCCGGCTCGGTGAGGAGGAAGGCGCTGATGGCGGTGGTCGCGCAGCGCGGCAGGAACCGCTGCTTCTGCTCGTCGGTGCCGAACAGCTTCAGCGGCTGCGGTACGCCAATCGACTGGTGCGCCGACAACAGCACGCCGATCGCGGGGCTGGCCGAGCCCGCCAGGGCCAGCGCCTTGTTGTAGTACACCTGTGTGAGGCCGAGACCGCCGTACTTGGGGTCGATCTTCATGCCGAGGGCGCCGAGCTCCTTGAGCCCGCCCACGACCTCGTCGGGGATACGGGCCTCGCGTTCGATGCGGGCCGCGTCCACCTTCGTCTCGCAGAAGTCGCGGAGTTTGGCCAGGAACTGCTCGCCGCGCCGGACGGCCTCGTCGGAGGGGAGCGGGTGGGGGTGGATGAGGTCGAGCCGGAATCGGCCCAGGAACAGTTCCTTGGCGAAGCTCGGCTTGCGCCAGTCCTGCTCCCGGGCGGCCTCGGCGACCTGGCGGGCCTCACGCTCGGTGACGGTGGGTTTCTTGAGGGGTGGTGCGGACATGAGGCTCACCTCGCCGCGAATCGGGATCTCGGACCACATTGGTTACCGATGGGTGCTACCCGATCGTTGGTACCCGATCCGGGACGAGCCCGCCACCCCTCGCGGGCGGGTTCGGGCGTCCCGGACGGCCCGCTCCGCTGCCCGCCTCCCGGCCCGTCCCCCGGCCGGCACCGGGGCCGGACCCGTTGCCGGGGGCGTGTTCGTCGCCGCTCGGCGGCCTGCGCCGAACGAGTGCCCGAACGACTGCCCGAGCGAGTGTCCGGGCGGGGGTGAGACCCCGACGAAGGGTTGCCGTACTCTTCTCCACCAGTCCCCCACAACTCGTTGTCGAAGCGCTTCGACAACCTATGGACACCCACCCCCGCTAGAGCTACTGTCGAACCAACCTCACCCGCCCCTGTTCGCAATGCGCACTGTCGAAGCGCTTCACAAAACTTGGAGAGCTGGATGGTCACCCTCGCCGAGGTCGCCCAGCACGCCGGAGTCTCGGCGAGCACGGTGAGCTATGTCCTCAGTGGCAAGCGGTCCATCTCCACGACCACCCGGCAGCGGGTCGAGCAGAGCATCCGGGAGCTCGGCTACCACCCGAACGCGGGCGCCCGCGCACTGGCCAGCAACAAGTCGAACATCATCGCCCTGATGATCCCGCTGCGCACCGACATGTATGTGCCGGTGATGATGGAGATCGCCATCGCGGTGGCCACCACGGCACGCACGTACGGGTACGACGTCCTGCTGCTCACCGGCGAGGAGGGCCCCGACGCGGTGCGCCGCGTCACCGGCAGCGGGCTCGCCGACGCGATGATCCTGATGGACGTCGAGCTGGACGACGAGCGGCTGCCGCTGCTGCGCTCCACCGACCAGCCGTCGGTGCTGATCGGGCTGCCCGCCGACACCTCCGGACTGACCTGCGTCGACCTGGACTTCGCGGCGACCGGCGCGCTGTGCGTGGAGCATCTGGCGACGCTGGGGCACCGCGACATCGCTGTCATCGGCGAGGCGCCTGCGGTCTACGAACGGCACACCGGATTCGCCGAGCGCACGCTCGACGGACTCCGCTACCGGGCCAGGGACCTGGGCCTCAGGCTGCTGCACCGCCCGTGCGAGGGCGGGTACGACGCGATGGCCGTGACCCTGGCCCGGGTCCTCGACGAGCGTCCGGGCACCACCGGGTTCGTCGTGCAGAACGAGTCGGCGGTCGAGCCGCTGCTCGCGCTGCTGCGGCAACAGGGCCGGGCCGTGCCGGAGGACGTGTCGGTGGTGGCGATCTGCCCCGACCAGGTCGCCGTGCAGGCCTCGGTCCGGCTGACGTCCGTCGCCATCCCCGCCCAGGAGATGGGCCGCCACGCGGTGGAACGCCTCGTCGCCAAGCTGGAGGGGCGCGGCAGCGACGAAGTCGTGCTGATCTCCCCCGAGTTGACGATCAGGGCGAGCACGGGACCGGCGCCCGCCGCTTCCTGACCCACCCCCTCGCCGCCTGCCCCACCCCTGCTGTTCCCGCTGTCGTGCCCTGCCGGGGCACCGCCATGTCTGCACTCCTTACTCCTTCAAGGAGCACCCCACATGAACCAGCCTGCCGACAACCAGCCCCAGGTCTCACTCGCGCAGTCCTCGCCCACGGTCGGCACGTTCCGCGAACGCGGCGGCGCACTGGAGTGGAGCGGCCGTCAGGAGACCCTGCGGATCGAGCCCTGGGGTCCGGACGCCGTCCGGGTACGGGCCCGGCTCGGCGGGCCGATTCTCGAAGGGCTGCCGGGTGCGCTGCTCGACGAGCCGCCGGCCACCGAGAGCAGCGTCAAGGTCGGCGACGACGAAGGGCAGTTGACGGTCGGCGCGCTGACCGTCGAGGTGTCCGCCGAGGGCCTGATCCGCTTTCTGCGCACGGAGAGCCGTACGGAGATCCTGGCCGAGGAGCGCGCCCACTTCTGGTGGCCGGGCTCACGGCTCTACACGGCCGTCGGCAACGGACACCATCGTCTGGAGCAGCGCTTCGCCGCGTACGACGACGAGAAGCTGTACGGGCTCGGGCAGCACCAGCACGGCCGCCTGGACCAGAAGGGGCTGGTCCTGGACCTGGTCCAGCGCAACGCCGAGGTCGGCATCCCGGTGCTCACCTCCAGCCGCGGCTACACGCTGCTGTGGAACAACCCGGCGATCGGCCGGGTGGAGCTGGCCGGGAACGGCACGCGCTGGGTGGCGGACTCGGCCCGGCAGATCGACTACTGGATCAGTGCGGGCACGCCGGCCGAGGGCCAGCGCCGCTACAGCGCGGTGACGGGCCGCACCCCGATGCTGCCGGAGTGGGCGGCGGGCTTCTGGCAGTGCAAGCTGCGCTATCGCACGCAGGACGAACTCCTCGCCGTGGCACGGGAGTACAAGCGTCGGGGGCTGCCGCTGGACGCCATCGTCTGCGACTTCTTCCACTGGACGCACCTCGGCGAGTGGAAGTTCGACCTGGCGGAGTGGCCCGACCCTGCGGCGATGGTCCGTGAACTGGACGAGCTGGGCGTGAAGCTGGTGATCAGCGTCTGGCCGTCGGTGTCGCCGCTGAGCGAGAACCACCCGGTGATGGAGCAGCGCGGCTACTTCATCGGCACCCAGTACGGCCCGATGGCGCACGCCGACTGGCCGGACAAGGGGGTCGCCTCGACGGTCCAGGTGGCGTTCTACGACGCGACGAACCCCGACGCCCGTGAGTTCGTGTGGTCGAAGATCCGGGACAACTACCTTGCCCCGTACGGGATCACGGCGTTCTGGCTGGACGCCTGCGAGCCCGAGCTGAAGCCGGGCTTCCAGGAGAACCTGCGGTACTGGGCCGGTCCGGGTCTGGAGGTCGGCAACATCTACCCGGCCGACAACGCCCGCACCTTCTACGAGGGGCTGCGCGCGGCGGGCGAGGAAGAGATCATCAGCCTCAACCGGTCGGCGTGGGCGGGCAGTCAGCGCTACGGCGCCGCCCTGTGGTCCGGCGACATCGGCACCGACTTCGCGACTCTGCGCCGCCAGATCGCGGCAGGCCTCAACACGGCGCTGTCCGGCATCCCGTGGTGGAACACGGACATCGGCGGCTTCCACGGCGGCGACCCGGGCGACCCGGCGTACCAGGAGGTGATGGTCCGCTGGTTCCAGTTCGGCGCGCTGTCCCCGCTGATGCGTCTGCACGGCTTCCGCGACCCGGGCATGCCGCTGGGCCCGGACATGACCGGCGGCCCCAACGAGGTGTGGTCGTACGGCGAGCAGGCCGGGGCGGTCATGGAGAAGTACCTGCGGCTGCGCGAGCGCATCAAGCCGTATGTCCTGGAGGTCATGCGGGAGGCGCACGAGGAGGGGCTGCCGCCGATGCGGCCGCTGTTCCTGGAGTTCCCCGACGATCCCGCGACCTGGTCCGTCGACGACTCCTACCTCTTCGGCCGGGATGTGCTGGTCGCGCCGGTGCTGACGGCGGGTGCCACGGCCCGCACGGCGTATCTCCCGGCGGGCGCGACCTGGACGGACGCGTGGACGGGTGAGACGTACGAGGGCGGTACGGCCGTGACGGTCGACGCCCCGCTGGACCGGCTCCCGCTGTTTCTGCGGGACGGGGCGCGGCTGCCGGTGGCGGAGTAGGGCCTGTCCGGCGGATCAAGTCGCAGGAAAGCAGCGGCGCCTGATCGACGCAGGTGAGCGGGGAATGGTGCGTCCAACTGCAAGGCGGAGGAGGGCGTCGACGCTATGGGGGTCCCCCCGCTCGAGCGAAGCCGAGAGTGGGGGAGTCGGCAACCGACGACAACGCCGGTGGGGGCACCTCCCGCTCGAGCGCAGCCGAGAGTGGGGGAGGGCGTGGCATTCCCCGCGTCTGCGGCATGATCCGCCGGACAGGCCCTAGCCGGGTCGGGACGGCGACAGGCCGGCCGGGCCGGTCCCGCGCGGTGCGGGGCCGGCCCGGCCGGACGGGTCAGCTGCTGCTGACGGTGATGTTGTTGGCCTGGAAGTCCAGGCCGCCGGAGGACGAGGTGATCTCGAAGCCGAACTGCACGTCGGTGATGGTCACGTTGCCCATCCACTGCTTCGTGTCCTTGATCCACTTCAGGATCGGCAGGATCTGCACGGTGCCGGAGGTCGAGTCCGACGTGCGCAGGAACGAGTAGACCTGCCAGGTCGAGCCGTCGGAGCGGGTGGCCGTGCCCTTGTAGACGTTCCAGCTGTGGCCGCCGAGCGTCGCGCTGCCCTGGAGGCTGCCGAGCGCCCCGACGCTGCCGTTGTAGTTGACCCACAGCATGATCTCGTGGTTGTTGCCGGTGTCCCAGACGTCGTACGAGGTGTTGTACGAGCCCGAGGACGGGACGGTGACGTTGTAGCTGCTGTTGAGCGACCCGAGGGAGGTGATCGACTTGTTGATCACCTTCTTGGCGTTGGGGTAGGACTTGATGCCGCCGGTGTTGGGGTGGTTGGCCCAGACACCCCAGTTGGTGCCGGAGTTGGCCCAGATGCACTGGCTGCCGGCGCCGGAGCCCCAGATGTTGTTGTAGAGGGTGTAGCCGTTCAGGCTGGTGTTGCCCCACTGGTCGCAGGAGTTCCAGACGGCCGCCGATGCGGGGGCGGAGGCGAGGCCGATCGTGGCGCCGAGAGCGAGAGCGGGGGCGAGCAGGGCTTTGGCGACCCTGCCGAGGGTGCGTGTTGCCATGGTGTCCCTTCCATGGGTGGGGGGAGTTACCACGCCCCTAGGGTGAGGACGTGGTCTTCTCCGGCGACGAGGTCGAGCGGCTCTGCTGCGTCGTCGCCGTCGCCGGAGGAAGTCCGGAGCTCGATGCGGTGGCTGCGGTGCGGTTTCAGGACGGCCCGCGCGCCGTCGGGGCCCCATGCGAGGTCGAGTTCGGCCCCGAACCGGGTGCGCACTCCGCGGAGTTCGCCGGACGGGAGGGCGGGGTCGGGGGCGGGCAGCAGGACCAGCCGGTCGGGGGTCGACTGGACGAGCGTCTCGATCAGCACGGCGGGCAGGGTGTGCGCGGCGTCCGCGTTGTAGACGTCGCGGCGGGGGTAGTGGGCGCTCATCAGCGAGGCGTGGAAGAAGTCGCCGTCGAGGACCTGGGCGAGGGCGTGCGCGACGCGCCGGCCGTCCCGGAGCCGGGCCGCGATCAGCGCGTGGTGGAGGTGGCCGTGCGCGGAGTCGTTCTCGGCGCCGCGCAGTGCGAGGGCGCGGTGGGCGGCGGCCGCGAGGCGCGGGGTGTCGTAGGGGTTGATCTCGTCGAGGGGCCAGACGCCGTAGAGGTGGCTGAGGTGGCGGTGGTCGTAGGTGTCGTCGAGGCCGGGCCGGGCCCATTCGGCGAGGGCGCCGTCCGCGTTGATCCGGTGGGGCGGGAGGCGGTCGGCGAGGGCGCGCCAGCGGCCGGCGTCCGGGGTGCCGGGGTGGTAGTCGGCGGCCGTGAGCAGCGCGTGCCGGGCCGCCGAGAGGTCCATGGCCGCGTTGAGGGCGCCCCAGCTCGCGCCCGCGGGCCGGTTCTCGGGCGAGTAGGAGGGGACGACGACGAGGTGGCCGTCGGGGTCGTCCGGGTCGGTGCGGGTCAGGAAGTCCTCGTAGAACCGGGCGACTTCGGCGAGGGCGGCGGCGGTGCGCGGGTCGCGTGCGCCGCGTGTCTCGTCGTGGTCGACGAGCGGTTTGAGCAGCCAGTCGGCGCCGGCGGTCCACAGGTGGAGCGGGTACTCGCGGCTGAAGTGGTACGACAGTCCGGACTCGCCGTCGGTGTGAGCGGGCGCGACCGCGCCCCGGGCGCCGAAGACCGCTCGGGCGTTCTCCCGCCAGTCGTCGAACTGACGGTGGATCAGAGTGGCGAGGGCGTCGGTGACTTCGGGGAGTGCGGCGGGGGCGGCGGAGGCGGTCTGGAGGTTGACGTTGGCGTCGTTGGTGAAGGCCCCGGACCAGGCGGTGTCCCAGTCGCCGGTCCACAGGCCGGGCAGGCGGGGCGGGTTGAGGCCGGAGGAGGAGAGCAGGTGGTAGCGGCCCGCGGCGAAGAGGCGCTCCAGAAGAGCCGTGCTGCGGGGGCGTTCCAGCAGTTCGGAGCCGGGGAGGCCGCGCTCGGCGGGGTCGGCGTGGAGGTCGAGGGTGACGCGGTCGTAGGCGGTGCGGTGGAGGGGGAGGTGGCGGGCGAGCAGGTCGTCGTAGGAGTGCGGCAGCTCGTTCAGGGCGCGCTGCTGCGCGGTGACGTCGAGCTCGCCGGTGTGCCGGTGCACGCGGGTGAGCAGCAGCACGGACTGGGCGCCGGTGACCCGTACGCCGGGGTGGGAGAGCCGGGTGCGGCCGCCGGTGGCGACGACGAGGGTCACGCCCGTGTAGGCGCGGTCGCTGTCGGGGTAGCGGGCGCGCAGGGTGAGCAGGGCGCCGTCCGGGGTGAGGACGCAGCCCTGGCCGACGGCCAGGTCGGCGGGCGCGCCGGGGAGCCGGTGGTCGAGGGAGATGTCCAGGTCGAGGCCGGTGATCCGGTGGACGATCACGTCGTCGGCGCGGGAGACGAAGACCCGGCCGGCGCCGCCCACGCAGGCGGCGTCGGTCTCGCCGGTGGTGAAGTCGACGAGGCGGAGATAGCGGCGGTATCGGCGCGGTTCGTCCGAGGGCGCTCTGCGCAGCCGTATCTGGAAGGCGGGGTGGAAGGGCTGGACCCACTGCAGGGGCCGGTGGTCGGTGAAGCCCTCGGCGGCCTCCCACTCGCCGGCCAGCAACTTGTCCTGGAGGGCGGGGAGTTCGGCGGCCAGCTCGGGCGGGCGGGCGTGTTCGGCGCCGTTGGGGCGGACCAGGGTGTGGTGGGTGACGATGACCCGGTCGTCGTAGGGATCGCCGAACACGAGGGCGCCGTGCCGGCCGTTGCCGCTGAGGAAGGCGTCCTCCCAGCGGACGGCGGGCTGGTACTCGAAGGTCGCGTGCACGGGGCTGTCGGTGCTCGGGCGGGCGGGGTACGCGCGGGGCGGGGCGTGGGTCATGAGCGCAACACCACCACGCCGTAGCGGCCCAGCGCGACCTCGTCGGTGAGGGTCGTCCCGGTCAGCAGGTCGTGATGGGTGCCCGGGAGGCCGACGGTGACCGGCTCGCGGCCGTGGTGGAGCAGGAACAGCAGGTCACCGCGGCGGACGGCCTCGACGCCCGGCGGGAGGCCGTCGAGGACGGGCCGGGCGCCCGCGTCGGCGGCGACACGGGCGAGCAGCGTGCGGAGGGCGTCGGGCTCGGGGAGCGTGGAGACGTACCAGGCGCGGTCGCCTCGCAGCACGGCGGGCAGTCCGTCGAGCTCGCCGCCCTTGTAGACGGCTTCCACCGCGCCCGGGTCGGCCGCTTGAAGCTCCTCCGACCACAGGGTGCCGTGGAAGCCGTCGGTCTCGACGCGCTCCCCCGCCTCCAGCGGCCACCACTCGTGCAGGGTGCGGATGCCGAACAGCTCGCGCAGCCGGGCGTCCATGCCGCCGGGGCGGACCCGGTCGTCCTCGTCGGCGACACCGGTCAGGAAACCGGTCACGAGGGTGCCGCCGCCGTGGACGTGGGCGAGGAGGTTGTCGATCGCCGCGTCGGTCATCGCGTACAGCTGTGGGACGACGACCAGTTTGTAGCCGGTGAGGTCGTGCTCGGGGTGGGCGAAGTCGGTGGTGAGGTGGGCCTCCCACAGGGCGCGGTGCCAGGCGTGCAGGACGGCCGCGTGGTCGACCCGGGTGGAGGGGCGGCCGTCCTGGGCGCCCGCCCACCAGGCGTGCCAGTCGTGCAGGATCACGACGTCCGCGGAGATATGACTGTCCGTCACCTCACCGCCGATGCGGGCGAGTTCGGTGCCGAGCTGCTTGACCTCCTGGAAGGTGCGGCCGTGCTCGCCCGCGTGGCTGACCATCCCGGAGTGGAACTTCTCGGCGCCCTGCCGGGACTGGCGCCACTGGAAGTAGCAGACGGCGTCCGCGCCACGGGCCACGGCCTGCAGGGACCAGAGCCGGCCCAGGCCACGCGGTTTGGGATGGTTGACCCCGCGCCAGTTGACCGGGCCGGCCGCCTGCTCCATCAGCATCCAGGGGCCGCGGGCCTGGGACCGGGTCAGGTCCTGGACGAGAGCGCCGTGCTGGGCGCCGAGGGGGTCGCGCGGGTCGGGGTAGAGGTCGACGGAGACGGCGTCCTCCTCCTCGGCCCAGCGCCAGGCGTCCTGGCCGAAGAAGAGCGGCATGAAGTTGGTGGTGACCGGGATGTGCGGGGTGTGCCGGGCGACGATGTCACGTTCGGCGAGGTAGCACTCCAGGAGCGCGTCGGAGGTGAAGCGCCGGAAGTCCAGCATCTGGGCCGGGTTCTTCAGGTAGTGGGTGCGGCGGGCGGGCAGGATGCCGTCCCAGCTGTCGTAGCCCTGGCTCCAGAACGCCGTGCCCCAGGCGGTGTTGAGGGCGTCGAGGGTGCCGTACTTCTCGCGCAGCCAGCGGCGGAACGCGGCGGCCGCCTCGTCGCCGTGGTCGGCGGTGCAGTACTCGTTGTTGATGTGCCACATGGTGAGGGCGGGGTGGCCGCCGTAGCGGGCGGCCAGGTCCTCGGTGATGGCGGCGGCGTAGCGGCGGTAGGTGGCGCTGGAGTGCGAGAAGTGCTGCCGGCCGCCCCACAGCTCGACGTCGCCGTTCTCGTCACGGGGCAGTGTGTCCGGGTGCAGGCGGCCCAGCCATGGGGGTGGGGCGGAGGTGGGGGTGGCCAGGACGACGCCGACGCCGTGCTCGTGCATCAGGTCCATCAGCCGGTCCAGCCAGCCGAACTCCCGGGCACCCGGCTCGGGTTCGAGCTTCGCCCAGGAGAAGACACCGAGGGTGACGGAGTTGACGCCGGCGTCCTTCATGAGGCGGACGTCCTCGTGCCAGGTCTCCTCGGGCCACTGCTCGGGGTTGTAGTCGCCGCCGAAGAGGATGCGGCCCCGGGTGGCGTCGGCGAGGGTGGGCCGGTGGACGGCCGGCATCAGACGGGCTCCCCGTACTGGATGCCCCGGCCGTTGGTGGCGATGTAGACACGGCCGTGGATCCGCGGGTCGGCGGCGATGGTCGCGCCGATCCAGCCCCACTGGTGCTGGTCGTCGTTGACCCGCGTCCAGCTCTTCGCGCCGTCGTCGGAGCGATACACGGCGGTGATCGTCTCGGTGGAGCCGACCTGGTAGATCGCCGGGTAGTCGGCGCCGTCGGCGGCCTTGCCGAAGGCGAGGGTGTACGAGGCCCGGCAGCTGGTCAGCTTGGTGAAGGTCGCGCCGCCGTCGGTGGACCGGTGCAGGCCGTTCCCCTTGGTGCTCAGCCACAGGTCGCCGGAGCGTCCCGGGGCCGCGGCCAGTTGGAACTGGCTGTCGCCAAAGGGCAGTCCGCCGGCCCGCCCGGTGAAGGTGAGACCGCCGTCCGTGCTGGCGAAGAGGGTTCCCGTGTCGGTGTCGTAGGCGTAGAAACGCCTCGGGTCGGCCGGGTCGGCGAGCGGGGTGGCGCCCTTGGGGAAGGAGGAGACCTCGGTCCAGGTGGCGCCGTTGTCCGTGGAGCGGTGGGCGGGGTACTTGGTGCCGTCCCAGTGCACGAAGGTCCACAGCAGGACGCTGCCGTCGGCGCTCGCGGCGATCGGCCCGGGCGCGTCCTTGGCGAGGGCCGGCTGGGTCGCGAAGGGCGCCCAGGTCCTGCCGCCGTCGCTGGAGTAGGCGCCGTTGCCGTGGTCGCCGAAGCCCGTGCGGACGACGTAGGACGGCTTGGCGGCGGCCTGGGCGAGTCCCGTCGCCGACCCGAACACGGGGTTCGTCGCCATGCCCCGCGACGGCGAGGCCGTGAGCCGCTCGTGGTACATCACGCCGACGTCGCCGAGCCCGCTGATCAGGTGCGCCTGCCCGGTCGGGGGCGAGATCAGCAAGCGTACGGCGGTCTCCTCCAGGCCGCGGATCTGCGGGGCCCAGTGCTTCAGGTCGCGGGTGCCGTAGAGGGTGGCGCCGGTGCCGTAGACGATGTGCCGGGAGTCGTACGGGTCGACGGCGAGGGCCTGGATCCACCAGCCGAACTTCGGCTGGTCGGCGCCGAAGGTGAGGAACGGCGTCTCGGACACGTCGAGGACCGCCGAGTCCTTCAGGGAGGTCCAGGTGCGGCCGCCGTTCGTGGTCCGGTACAGGGTGTCGACGGCGGCCCACCGGTTGTTCGTGGAGACGACGACGGTGCCGGGACGGCGGGCGTCGACGGCGACTCCGCCGTAGCCGAAGCTGTCGACGCTCCCGTCGCTCGTCGTGCCGCCCGGCTTCGCGGGCGTGACGTCGGTCCACTTGCCGGTGGCGGTGGCCAGCTTGTGCACGCTGCCGTCGGACTGCCCGCCCGGTCCTGGTGCGTTGGCGTACGTCACGTACAGCTCGCGGGTGTGGCAGTCGTAGGCGGCGCGGACGGGGACCTTGGCGGCGGCGCCGGCGGGCAGGCCGGGGACGGCTTCCCAGGTGGCGCCGTCGGCGGTGCGAAACAGGTTGGCGGTGGTCCCGTCGGAGTCGCCCCAGCCGGCGTACAGGGTGCGGCCGGCGGCGACGAGGAGGGTGACGCCCTGGCCGCTCGCGCTCGGGGCGCCGGGGAAGGCGGTGGCGGCGGCCCAGGTGGCTCCTCTGTCGGTCGACTTGAGCAGCCCGTCGTGTCGCGTCCCGAGCCACAGGGTGTCGCTGTCGCGCGGGTCGACCAGCAGCCGCTCCCCCGTGCCCCGGCCGTCCTCGTTCCCGCCGAGCTTGACGGTGAGGTCGCTGCGGGTCCAGGTGGCGCCGCGGTCCTCGGAACGCAGGACGGCTCCGTTGCCGGCCCAGGACTGGGCGTAGGTGCCGAGCGCGAGGTAGACGCGGTCTGGGTGGGCGGGGTCGACGGCGAGCGCCTCGACCCCGAGGAGGTTCCAGTCGTCCCAGCCGAGGTGGTCGGTGAGGGGGGTCCAGCGGGCGGCTCTGTCGTCCCAGCGGTAGGCGCCGCCGATGTCGGTACGGGCGTAGGCGAGAGAGCGGACGGTGGGGTGGAAGAGGACGCCGGTGACGAACCCGGTGCCGCCGATGACGACGTTGCGCCAGCGGTAGCCTCCGGCGGTCGAGCCGGATCGGGTGGATGCGGCTCGGGTGGATGCGGCTCGGGCTGGGTTCTGGGTGAGCGGGAGTGCGGTGAGCGTGGCGGCGGCTGCGGTGCCGGTGAGGAGGGTGCGGCGGGTGGGGAGCATGGTGGGTACCTCGGTGGGTGAAGGTGTACGGGCCGGGACCATGTCGTTCGGCTGCGGGTGGTGGGCGCTGGTCGCGCGGTTCCCCCGCGCCCCCCGCAGGGCCGGTCACACGCGGCCCACGAGGCGCGGGGCTGTGCGGCTGCGCGGCTGCGCGACGTGGGCACGCCTCACGACGAACCCGCAGCCGCCGTGCCTGCCGCGCCCCCGACGCCGGGCGTCAGCCCTTGACCGCGCCCGTCAGCATGCCCTTCTTGAAGTGCTTCTGGACGAACGGGGAGAGCACCGCCACCGGCAGCAACGCCATCACCATCACAGCCATCTGGACGGCCAGCCCCGAGAGCTGACCGGTCTTGATGGCCTGGCCCAGGCCGACCGGCGCTTCCTGCTTCTGCACGAGCTGGATCATGACGTTCTGCAACGGCATCATGTCCTGGTCGTTCAGGTAGAGCGACGCGTTGAACCAGGCGCTCCAGTACCCGACGGCGTAGAACAGCGTGATCACCGCGAGCACCGCCCGGGAGAGCGGCATGACGATCTGCCACAGGATGCGGAAGTCGCCGGCGCCGTCGATGCGGGCGCTGTCGATGAGTTCCTGCGAGATGCCCATGAAGAAGCCGCGCAGCACCAGGATGTTGAAGACGCTGATCGCGCTCGGCAGGATCAGCGCGAGATAGCTGTCCGTCAGACCGAGGGTCTGCACCAGCAGATAGGTCGGGATGAGGCCGGCGCTGAAGAACATGGTCGCCAGCAGCAGCATCAGGATCCAGCGGTGTCCCAGCGAGCCGATGCGGGAGAGGCCGTAGGCGCAGAGCACGGACACGGTCATCGAGAAGGCCGTGCCGACCAGTGTGATGAGGATGCTGATGACCGCGGCGCGGGTGACCTGTCCGCCGCTGAGCAGTTCCTGGTAGGCGACGAAGGTGATGTCCTTGGGCACCATCACCAGACCGCCGGCCTCGTCGATGGTCTTCCTCGACGACAGGCTGGTGACGATCACGATCCAGAGCGGGAAGATGACCGCCAGGCAGGCGAGGGCGAGGACGACGCCCTTGCCCGCCAGGCCCGCCTTGGTGGGCTCCTCCTCCCACACCGGCCGCGGCGGGGCGGCCCACGGGCTCGGCCTGCGCACAGGTTTGTCGATGACCGCGGTCATTTCTTGTACACCCCCTGCTCGCCCATCAGATGGGCCACCTTGTTCGCGGCGAGGACCAGGCCGAGGCTGACGACGCCCTTGACGAGACCGGCGGCGGCCGCGTAGCCGAAGTCCTGGTTGCGGACGCCGTTCCACCACACGAAGGTGTCCAGGACCTCCGCCGCGCCCGGCCCGACGGCGTCGCGTTGCAGCAGGATCTGCTCGAAGCCGACGGTGAGGGCGTCGCCGACGCGCAGCACCAGCAGCAGGGCGATCACCGGGCGCAGCGCGGGCAGCGTGACGTGCCACATGCGGCGCCAGCGGTTGGCCCCGTCCATCGCGGCGGCCTCGTACAGATCCGGGCTGACCGACGCCAGCGCGGCGAGGAAGACGATGATCCCCCAGCCGGCGTCCTTCCACACGCTCTGCGCGGTGATCAGGAACTTGAACGTGCTGGGGTCGGTCATGAAGTCGAGACCGTCGTAGCCGTGCTGCCGCAGGACCTGCGAGAGGAACCCGGCGCCGCCGAAGAGCTGCTGGAAGACGGCGATGACCAGCACCCAGGAGAAGAAGTGCGGCAGATAGAGAACCGCCTGCGCGAACGCCCGCACCCGGGGCCTGATCACGCTGTTGATGAGCAGCGCGAGCAGGATCGGGATCGGGAAGAACAGCACGAGCTGGAGGACGAACAGCACCAGCGTGTTCTGCAGGGCGCTCCAGAAGGCCGAGTCCGCGAAGACGCGCTGGAAGTTCTCCAACGCCACCCAGGGGCTGTGCAGCATGGCGACGGCGCCGTTGTCGCTGATGTAGGGATCGTAGTCCTGGAAGCCGACCACGTTGCCGAGGATCGGCACGTAGTTGAAGAGCAGGATCAGGACGACGGCCGGCAGGCTCATCAGGAGCAGCGCCCGGTCGCGTCTGAACCTGAGCCGCAGGCTCACCCTCCCCGGGCGCCGTTCCTTCCCGGGTCCGGCGGCGCCGGATGCCGCCGAGGTCTTCCCCGCTGTCTTGGCCTCGGACCTGCTCCGAGGCACCGTGGTGTGCGACACGGCCGTTCTCCTTGCCTCGTTACCGGGTCAGCCGGCCGCGGAGCCGTTCTCGTCGAGGATCTTCTTGTACCAGTCGCGCAGACCGTCGCCGCCCTTGCTCTTCCAGTCGGAGACGGCCTGCTGCATGTCGCTGATCTTCTTGCGGCCGCGGACGATGTCGTCCTCCAGCTGCTCGAAGTCGTTGGAGAGGTTGGTGTAGCGGTTCGGCTCGGTGATCTGCATGCCCCAGAAGGAGGACTTCTTGGCGAAGGCGCCCATCCGCTGCTCCCACTCGACCTGGCCCTTGGCGACCTCGGGGAAGTCGGGGTGCGCGATGGTCGCGGCGGGGCTCGCGACCATGACGAACGCGTTCGCCACTTCGATGTTGCCCTGGTCGGTCTTGGTGGGGACGCCGTCCTTGACGGTGTAGTGGGTGCCCTCCACGCCGTAGTTGGTCATCATGTACTCCTTGGTGCCGTACGGCGCCGCGGTGACGTTCGCGACGGCGAGCACGTCGCGGATGACCGACTCGGAGGCCTTGTTGTTGACGAAGGCGAAGATTCCGGCGGGCTGGTCGGCCCACAGGGTGGGGTTGCCGCCGTCGTGGCCCCAGACGTCCATGCCCCAGATCTTGAAGTCCGGGTTCTGGGTGGCCTGTTCGGCGGTGCGGCCCCACCACTGGGAGATGTTGTTGGGGTAGATCAGGAACTCGCCCTTGGCGAACTTGGGGCCCGGGTCGGGGGCGTTCTTGCCCATCTTGGAGTCGGGGTGGACGACCCCCGCCGCGAACAGCTTGCGGGACCACTCCAGCGCTTCGAGGTACTCGTCGGTCTCGATGCGGTAGATCAGCTTGCCGTCGACCAGGTTCCAGCCCAGCGGCTTCTCGGCGCCGGAGAGCACACCGAAGGCCTGGAAGGCGGTCCACTTCATGTCCAGGCACGCCCAGCGCCTGGCCCTGGGCTTGGTGATCTCCTTGGCCAGCGCCATGAACTCGTCGCAGGACTTGGGGACTTCGTAGCCTTCCTTCTCGAAGATGTCCTGGCGGTACAGGGGCACCATGCTGGGGGCCGAGGGCATCGGCATCGGCAGGCCGCGCAGCTTGCCGCCGAAGATGGAGCGCCGCCAGGCGTCCGTCGGGATCGCCGCGAGGTTCGGGAACTCCTTGACCGCGTCGCCGGAGAGGTAGGGGCCGAGGTCGGCGAACTTGCTGATGATGGCCGTGGGTATCTTGCCGCCCATGTTCCAGCCGGGGACGACCACGACGTCCGGGATGTCGCTGGAGGCGAGGATGGCGCCGAGCTTCTGGTCGTAGGTGTTGCCGTCCTGGTTCTGCCACACGACGTCGACACCTATGAGGGAGTTCATACCCTTGTAGTAGGCGTTGTCGCTCTTGGGCGGGGAGCCCCAGAACGGCGACATGATGGTGACCTTGCCGCCCTTGCCGAGCTTCTTGGGAACCGACGTCTTCAGGGCGGCCAGGTCCAGCTTGCCGGTGAAGCCGATCGCGGAGCCGTTCTTGGCCGGGATGTCCGGCACCACCACGTTGCTGGCCACGTACGCCGGCAGGATCTTCGCTGCGCCCTTGCCCGACGTGGTGCCCTCACGCGAACCCTCGTCCGTGCCTCCGCACGCGGCCAGCAACGGCATTCCTCCCGCCGCCACTGCGGTGGCGACCGCCGTGGAGGCGAGGAAGCTTCTCCGGCTGGGCCCGGAGGAGGCGGAAGCGGCGTTCGGCGTCATTGCGTCAACCCTTCATGGCGCACCAGGACACCCGGCGGTGGCCGTCGGCTGCGGTGTCTCGAGTGGAACTGGCTGAGCTGAAGCGGATACTCCGACCTTGGTGAATGTCAGTCGAAGCGCTTCGATGTTGCTGCGAGGTTAAGTGAACACCCGGGGGTGCAC
This sequence comes from Streptomyces sp. NPDC050121, assembly GCF_044460385.1. Taxonomy (NCBI): domain Bacteria; kingdom Bacillati; phylum Actinomycetota; class Actinomycetes; order Kitasatosporales; family Streptomycetaceae; genus Streptomyces; species Streptomyces sp. NPDC050121. The sequence continues at coordinate 77,869 of NZ_JBITJV010000005.1, forward strand.
AAGGGTCGCTTCAAACATTCCTCCGACCCATCACGGGTGACCTGTTCGCATGCGCTGCTTGAAATAGCGGCGAGATGCCCTTGACACCCGCCCGTACGTCGAATGAGCATCGAAGCGCTTCGAAAGAGCCTTGCCGCTCCACCGCAAAGGGATCCCCAAGTGACCGCACACCCGACGCCCACGCCGCCTTTCCGCGATCCTCAGCTGCCTTTCGCGAAGCGCATCGACGATCTGCTGTCGCGACTGACCCTGGCCGAGAAGGTCTCCTTCCTCCACCAGTTCGCCCCCGCCGTCGACCGTCTCGGCATCGCCGAGTTCCGCACCGGCCAGGAGGCGCTGCACGGCGTCGCCTGGATGGGTCCGGCGACAGTGTTCCCGCAGGCCGTGGGGCTGGGCGCGACCTGGAACACCGAGCTGGTGCGCCGGGTCGGCGAGGCGGTGTCCAAGGAGGTCAGGGCGATGCGCGCCCGCGACGAGCGCGTCGGCCTCAACGTCTGGTCGCCCACGGTCAACCTGCTGCGCCACCCGCTGTGGGGACGTAACGAGGAGGGCTACTCCGAGGATCCGAAGCTCACCTCGGCCATCGCCACCGCCTACACCCACGGCCTGCGCGGTGACCATCCGACGTACTGGCGCACCGCCCCGGTGCTCAAGCACTGGCTGGCCCACAACAACGAGACCGACCGGTCCGTCACGTCCTCCTCGGTCCGCCCGCGCGTCCTGCACGAGTACGATCTGCGCGCGTTCAAGGAGACCGTCGAGGCGGGTGCGGTGGCCGGGGTGATGCCGGCCTACAACCTGGTCAACGGCCGCCCCAACCATGTCTCGCCGTATCTGCGCGAGCATCTGCGGGCCTGGACGGACGAGGAGCTGCTGGTCTGCTCGGACGCGGGCGCGCCCTCCAACCTGGTCGACTCCGAGCACTACTTCGACACCCACGAGGAGGCGACGGCGGCCTCGCTGGTCGCCGGCGTGGACAGCTTCACCGACCACGGCACGGACGGCTCGACGATCGTCGCCCGGGTCCGGGGCGCCCTGGAGCAGGGCCTGCTGACCGAGGCCGACGTCGACACGGCGGTACGCCGCCAGCTCTCGGTCCGCTTCCGGCTGGGCGAGTTCGACCCGCACTACGACCCGCACGCGGACACCGGCGAGTTCGACACCCCGGCGCACCGCGCCCTCGCCGAGGAGGCCGCCGAGCAGGCGATCGTGCTGCTGCGCAACGACGGCGTGCTGCCACTGGCCGCCGACACCCGGATCGCGGTGGTCGGTCTGCTCACCGACGAGTGCAAGCTCGACTGGTACAGCGGCACGCTGATCCATCGCTCCACACCCCTGGAGGGGCTGTACGAGCGGTTCGGCGCCGAGCGGGTGGAGTTCGCGGAGGGCGCGGACCGGGTCCTGCTGAAGACCTCCGCGGGAACGTTTCTGAAGGTCCCGGCCGCCCCCGGGGCCGCCGACGAGGCGCGCGGCGCGGAGGGCGCCCTGGACCCGGCGCTGCTCGCCGGCCGCACGGACCTGCCCCCGCTCACCACGGACGGCGTGGCCGGCACGGAGTTCGCGCTCGTCGACTGGGGCGATGACGTGCTGACGCTCCGCGCCCCGGACGGCCGCTATGTCTCCGTCGCCGAGGACGGCTTCCTGCGTGCCTCCGCCGACCAGCCCGGCGGCTGGATCGTCCAGGAGACGTTCCGCCTCGAACCCCATGAGAGCGGTCACCTCCTCCGGCACTTGGGTACGGGTCGCCACGTCAGTGTCGCCGCCGACGGCGTGCGGGTTGCCGAGGACGATCCCGAGGTTGTCGAGGTCATCGTCGTGGAAAACGGCGAGGAAGCAGTGACCCGCGTCACGGCAGAGGCCGATGTGGTCGTGGTCGTGGCGGGCAACGACCCGCACCTCAACGGGCGGGAGACCGAGGACCGCACCACCCTGCGGCTCCCCGCCCATCAGGAGCGGCTGCTGGCGGCGGCCCGGGCGGCGAACCCGCGCACGGTGCTGGCGCTGGTGTCGGCGTACCCGTACGCGTTCCAGCCGGGTCCGCTGTCCGCGGTGCTGTGGACCGCGCACGGCGGCCAGGCGGCGGGCACCGCTCTGGCGCGCGTCCTGGCCGGCGACGTCTCCCCCGCCGGCCGGCTCCCCCAGACCTGGTACGCCGACGACGCCGACCTGCCCGACCTGCTCGACTACGACGTGATCGGCGCCCGTCAGACGTACCTCTACTTCGAGGGCGCCCCGCTGTTCCCGTTCGGGCACGGCCTGTCGTACGCGTCGTTCTCCTACGCCGACCTGGCGGTGCGCGCCGAGGACGGCGCGGTGCACGTGGCCTTCACGGTCACCAACACGGGGGACATGACGGCCGACGAGGTCGCCCAGCTGTACACCCGCGCCGTGGACCCGTCGGTCACCCGGCCGCGCCGCGAGCTGCTCGGCCACCGGCGGGTGCGGCTCGCACCCGGCGCGAAGGCGGAGCTGTCCTTCGAGGTCCCGCTGTCCGCGTTCGCGTTCTGGGACGTGGCGCACGGCCGGTGGCGGTTGGAGTCCGGCCCCTACGACCTCCTGGTCGGCGCGTCGAGCACGGACGTCCGTCTGCGCGGGTCCGTCACGCTGGAGGGCGAGCCGTCCGCCCCGCGGCCGGTCCGCCGGCTCGGTCTGGAGGCGGCCGACTTCGACGAGCAGAGCGGCACGGAGATCGTCGACCGCGCGAAGGTCTCGGGCGACGCCGTGACGCCGGCGCCGGGGATGGCGGACGGAACGGGCGAACTGGTCTACCGCGCCTGCGACTTCGGCACGGGCGCCACACGCGCGACGGTGACGGTGGCGGGGTCGGGCACGGTCGAGTTGTCCCTCGGCGGCGGGCCGGCCCTGGCGACGGTGACGGTCGCCACGCCCACGCCGGGACGGTACGACTATCTCGACGTCGAGGCGCCCTTCACCGCCGAGGGCGTCCACGACCTGCACCTCAGGCTGCGCGGCCCACTGCGGCTCGCGCACGTCGGCTTCTCCGGTTGAGGGGCTGGAGTCGTCGGCATGAAGGGGCCCGGCACCGGAAGGCATCGGTGCCGGGCCCCTTCGGGGGACGGCGTTTTCGCGCCACCCCGAGACTATCTGAAAATGGTTCCCATTAGCTAGAGGGTCTGGACCCTCAAGGCTCCTCGGGTCAGAGGGCGAGCCCGGTCAGGACCAGGACGCGCTCGTAGGTGTAGTCCTCCATCGCGAAGCGCACGCCCTCGCGTCCCACCCCGGACTGCTTGGCGCCGCCGTACGGCATCTGGTCGGCACGGTAGGAGGGCACGTCGCCGACGACGACACCGCCGACCTCCAGCGCGCGGTGGGCGCGGAAGGCAGCCTGCACGTCGTGCGTGAACACGCCCGCCTGGAGGCCGTACTTGGAGGAGTTGACGGCCGCGAAGGCCTCGCTCTCGCCGTGCACCTTCTGCACGGTGAGGACCGGCCCGAAGACCTCCTCGCAGGCGATCCTGGTGTCCGCCGGTACGTCGGTGAGGACGGTCGGCGCGTAGGAGGCGCCGTCGCGCTTGCCGCCCGCGAGGAGCGAGGCGCCGGCCGCGACGGCCTCGTCCACCCATGTCTCGACGCGCTTGGCCGCGTCCTCGCTGACCAGCGGCCCGACGTCGGTCGTGTCGTCGGACGGGTCGCCGGTGACCTGGGCCTCGACGGCGGCGACGATGCGCGGCAGCAGCCGGTCGTGCACGGAGGCGTCCACGATGACCCGCTGCACGGAGATGCAGGACTGGCCGCCCTGGTAGTTGGAGAAGGTCGCGATGCGGGTCGCCGCCCAGTCGAGGTCGGCGTCGCTCGCGTAGTCGCCGAGGACGACGGCCGCGCCGTTGCCGCCCAGCTCCAGGGTGCAGTGCTTGCGCGGCACCGAGTCCATGATCGCGTAGCCGACCTTCTCGGAGCCGGTGAAGGAGATGACCGGCAGCCGCTCGTCCTGGACGAGGGCGGGCATGCGGTCGTTGGCGACCGGCAGGATGCTCCAGGAACCGGCGGGCAGCGCGGTCTCGGCGAGCAGCTCGCCGATGACCAGACCGGACAGCGGGGTCGCCGGAGCGGGCTTCAGGATGATCGGCACGCCGGCCGCGATCGCCGGGGCGATCTTGTGGGCGCACAGGTTCAGCGGGAAGTTGAACGGCGCTATGCCGAGCACCACGCCCTTGGGGAAGCGCCGGGTGAGGGCGAGCCGGCCCTGACCACCGAGGTCGGTGTCGAGGCGCTGGGCCTCGCCGCCGTTGAACCGCCGGGCCTCCTCGGCGGCGAACCGGAACACGGAGGCCGCGCGCCCGACCTCGCCGCGCGCCCACTTGACCGGCTTGCCGTTCTCGGCGGAGATGAGCTGCGCGATCTCCTCGGTGCGCTCGACGAGGCGACGGCTCACCTGGTCGAGGGCGGCGGCACGGACGTGGGCGGGGGTGGCGGCGAACTCGTCCCGTACGGCGTACGCGGCGGCCACGGCCTCCTCGACCTGCGCGTCGGTCGGCACGCTCACCTTGCCGACGAGGCGGCCGTCCCACGGGGAGGTGACGTCGAAGGTGTCCTCGCCGGTGACCTGGCGGCCGGCGAGCCAGAAGGCGTGGGTGCCCCCCACGTTCTTTTCCTGGGGCATATGCGAGTCCCGGCCCTTCCGCTTAGGGGGTGTCCTGTGGTTTCCGTGCTCCACGGTAGGGGCGCAGAGCACGGGGGTCGCTTGTCCGAGTCGTACGGGTGGACGGCGGCGGTGCGCCGGTTTGGCACGGTCGGTGCTGCTCCCGTACCGGGTGCCGGGCCAGGAAGAGCCGGAGCGCACCGAGCAGCACCGTGCACAGGCACCAGCTCGCCACGACGTCCAGCGGCCAGTGGTAGCCCCGCCGGACCAGCCCGAACGAAACGGCCAGGACGAGCAGGGCGCCCAGGGCGACGGCCGCCCGGCGGGCGAGTGCCGTGCGCAGCCACGGCAGCAGGATCATCACCGCCGAGCCGTAGGCGATCGCCGCCGTCGCCGTGTGCCCGGAGGGGTAGTAGCCGGTGGCCGGCGGCACGGCGGTCGTGCCGGGCCGGTCGGTCCACTCCTTCAGGGGGACGATGATCAGCGGCACCAGCACGATCAGTGCGACCGCGGCGGCGGGCGGCATCCACCAGCGTGCATCGCCGGCCGTTCTCCCCCGCCAGGCCGCATACGCCGCGGCCAGCAGCAGGGCCGGCACCGCAACCTGCACGCTGCCCAGGTCGGACAGCAGCTCGGAGGTCCGGTCGGGGTGCACGAGGGCACGGCTGAGGCGCTCGTCCAGGCCCAGGAGGGGCCCGCCGGCGGCGACCTGCCAGGTGATCAGCACGAAGAGCAGGGCGGGCAGGCCCAGCAGAGTCTGCGGCCGGACGCGGAACGACATGGGCCCCAGCTTGTCAGGAGCCATCGCTCCGCGGACGGGGGTCCGGGCGGTGTGGTCCGCGGCCGGGACCGCGGCCGGCTCGAAAAAAGACCCCGGAACGAATCCGGGGTCCGCTTTCGGTGGTACGCGCCAGAGAAGGAGGTCGGCCACCCCGGAACAGGGGGGGTGATTCCGGGGTGGCCGTCCGGACCGGAAACGCCGACCGCCCCGGGGGGTTTGGGGCGGGCGACCGTCCGATCGGTGTGGAGATCCGAAGCTGGAAGCTCCGGTTGTGTGCGCGAGGGCACGACCAGGTCGAAGCTGGGGAGGCCCCGGCCTGGGTTCCGCCCACAGTCCCCTGTGGGCGGGGTGTATCTCTCATCTCGGTAGAACCTACGGCAGGGGCAGGCGGTACGACAGGCCCCATTCCGTCCCGCCATCCTCCCCGCACACCTTCTTCACACCCTCTGCGGCCGGTGGGAATCAGCTGTGCGACATCCGGGCTCAGATGCGCGCGAAAGCCTGCTCGATGATGTCGAGGCCCTCGGCGAGCAGATCCTCGCCGATGACCAGCGGGGGCAGGAAGCGCAGCACGTTGCCGTAGGTGCCACAGGTCAGGACCAGCAGGCCCTCCTGGTGGCAGGCCTTGGCGAGCGCGGCCGTGGCCTCGGCGTTCGGCTCCTTCGTCGTACGGTCCTTGACCAGCTCGATGGCGATCATCGCGCCGCGGCCCCGGATGTCGCCGATGATGTCGAACTTCTCGGCCATGGCGGCGAGGCGGGACTTCATCGTCGCCTCGATTCGCTTCGCTCGGGCGTTGAGGTCGAGCTCCTTCATCGTCTCGATGGAGCCCAGCGCACCGGCGCAGGCGACCGGGTTGCCGCCGTAGGTGCCGCCGAGGCCGCCCGCGTGCGCGGCGTCCATGATCTCGGCGCGGCCGGTGACGGCGGCGAGCGGCAGCCCGCCCGCGATGCCCTTGGCCGTGGTGATCAGGTCCGGGACGATGCCCTCGTCCTCGCAGGCGAACCACTGGCCGGTGCGGCAGAAGCCCGACTGGATCTCGTCGGCGACGAAGACGATGCCGTTGTCGGACGCGAACTTGCTGAGGGCCGGCAGGAAGCCCTTGGCGGGCTCGATGAAGCCGCCCTCGCCGAGCACCGGCTCGATGATGATCGCGGCCACGTTGTCCGGACCGACCTGCTTGGTGATCTGGTCGATGGCCTGCGCGGCGGCCTCGGGGCCCGCGTTCTCGGCGCCGGTGGGCCAGCGGTAGCCGTAGGCGACCGGGACCCGGTAGACCTCGGGGGCGAACGGGCCGAAGCCGTGCTTGTACGGCATGTTCTTCGCGGTCAGGGCCATGGTGAGGTTGGTCCGGCCGTGGTAGCCGTGGTCGAAGACGACGACCGCCTGGCGCTTGGTGTAGGCGCGGGCGATCTTGACGGCGTTCTCGACGGCCTCGGCGCCGGAGTTGAACAGCGCCGACTTCTTGGCGTGGTCGCCCGGGGTGAGCTCGGCGAGGGCCTCGGCGACCGCCACATAGCCCTCGTAGGGGGTGACCATGAAACAGGTGTGGGTGAAGTCGGCGAGCTGGGCGGCGGCCCGGCGCACGACGGCCTCGGCGGACGCGCCGACGGAGGTCACGGCGATGCCGGAGCCGAAGTCGATCAGGCGGTTGCCGTCGACGTCCTCGATGATGCCGCCGCCCGCTCGCGCGGTGAAGACAGGGAGCACCGAACCCACCCCGGCCGCGACCGCGGCGGTACGGCGGGCCTGCAGTTCCTGCGACTTCGGGCCGGGGATGGCGGTGACGACGCGGCGCTCCTGCGGAAGGGCGGTCATGAGGGGCTCCTGTGGTTCTGCGAACGGGGGGAACGGGGGGAACGGGGCGTTGCGGACGCTTGCCTTCTTTTCTCGCAGGCTAGGACGGGGAACGGAGGGTGGGCATGCTCCATGTGGGCGGTGTCGGCGAGGCCGCTTGTCCGCCGTGGACAGTGCCGGTGACGGCGCCCTGAACGGTGATCGTCGCGGGCCCGGCGTCGTAAGCGGTGAACTCCCCTTGCGGGCGCGTTAGATTGACTCGCTGATGGTGGACGGAACGGCTGGTCAGGGGGCAGGGGCGATGGACAGCGACGGGACGCAGGACGCGCGGGGCACGCATGCGAGTCCCGTGCCGCGCCCGGCGGGGCCGCCGCGGGCGCCCTCGACGCCGCCGCGCCCGGCCCGGGCGCCGGGTGTCCCACCTGCGCCGGAACATGCCCCGCCGGCCTCGTCCGCGGTCGCCGAGTGGCTCGATGAGGAGCGGCCCGCCGCGAAGCCCGGCATCTGGCGCTTCGGATACCGGCTGCCGAAGGCGGCGCGGGCGACGGTGGAGCGGCTCGCGCCCGTCACTGTCGTCGGGATGCTGGTCCCGCTGGTGGTGGCGCTGGTCGCGTGGTCGCTGTGGCGGCGGGGCAGCATGCCCTACCAGTTCACCCTGCTGCGGCTGTTCACCCCGGACGGCTGGTGGTGGGGCGGCACGATCGCCTCACCGAAGACCATGGAGGGCGCCGAGGCGCGGGTCGTCTACGACGGGGTGTTCTTCGCCGTCCTCGTCTACGCCATGGGCCGGCTGGGCAGCTGGCCGCACGCCGTACGCCACTTCGTCGGCCGCCGCCCGCAGCCCGCCCGTGCCCTGCTCGCCCTGCTCGGCGCGCTCGCCACGCTGAGCTTCGTCTTCCCCGACGCCTTCGGGGTCGGCTGGGACGCGCTGCCGGTCGTCGACCCGCTGTTCTCGCTCATCGTGCTGATCTCCGGCAGCTACGAGCTGTTCGCCTCCCCCCTGTTCACCAACGCGCTGTACGCGGTCATCACACTGCTCGTGGTGTGGCCGTTCGCCCGGTTCGGCGGCTGGTTGCCGTATCTGAAGGAACGGCGCGCCTTGCGTGAGCGCCCGGCGGCCGCCCCCGCCGGGGAGCGGCCCCGCGCCCAGTGGCCCGAGCTGCGGGACGCCGGGCAGTACGAGGCGGCCGACCTGCTGACCGGTGAGGTGGCCGCCGGGCGGATGAACGACGTCGACTGCACGCGGGTGCGGCGGGCCTGGACGGCGGGGCTGCCCGACTTCCGGGAGACCGTGCTGCGCCACGGCGGGGCGGCCTGGACGCACCCCTCCGGCGCCCGCGACCTGCCCCGGCGCACCGCCCGCCACGATCTGCTCGCCGGACAGGTGCGCATCGGCCGCTGGGTGGCCGCCGAGCGCACGCCGACGACGTACCACGACGCGGGCGCCGCGCTCGGCCCGGACGTGCTCGGCACCTCGCTGCTGGCGGTCGGGCCGTCCGGCTCGGGCAAGACGCGCACGCTGATCGAGCCGCTGACCGAGGCGCTGGCCCTGCAGGCGCTCACCGGGTCGTGCGCCGTCGTCGCGGTGTCCTCGCCCGGCAGCGGGCCGCTCGGCGCCGACTCCGCGTTCGACGTGATCGTCCGGCTCGGCGATCCGTCGTCCGTGCACGACCTCGACCCCTACGCCGAGTCCGACGACCCGGACGAGGCCGCCGCGATCCTCGGCGAGGCACTGGTCGGCGATCTCGACACGGTGAGCGCCCAGGGCGCGGCCACCGCGCTGGCCCAGCTGCTCGGCCCGTACCGGAGCGTGCACGGCTGCTTCCCCACCCTCCCCGAGCTGCGCGAACTGCTGGAGGGCGAGCCGGGCGCGCTGGCCGCGCTGCGGACGGCGGTGGCCGGGGACGAGATGATGCGCCGTGAGCTGGAGGCGCGCATCCGGCAGACGGGCACGCCGGGCGACGTCGGCCGGGCCCTCGCCGACCGGCTGGCGCTGCTGAACCGGCCGGTGTTCGCGGGTTTCTTCGGCGCGGGCGGCAACGCGCACCGGGCGTTCTCGCTGCGCGCCGTCGCGCACCACCCGCTGCGGGTCCGCGTCGACCTGCCCGAGCGGGGCCACGAGGAGGCCGCCCGGCTGATCACCCGGCTGGTCCTCGCCCAGTTCCACACCGTCGTACGGGAGCGGCGCGACCACTTCGTCTGTCTGGTCCTGGACGACGCGACGGGGGCGGTGACCGACGGGTCGGTGCGCCGGCTGCAGCGGCTGCGCTCGCAGAACGCGGGCGTGGTGCTGGCCCTGCGTACGATCGGCGACGTCCCCGAGGCGCTGCACGGGCCGCTGTACGGGGCTGTCGGCTGCCGGATGGCGTTCTCCGGCATCACCACCTGGGACGGCAGCAGGTTCGCGCAGACCTGGGGCACCGAGTGGGTGGAGACCACGGAGGTCGCCAAGCACACGGTCTTCGCCGACCAGCCGATGACCCGCGCCATCCACGCCCTGCGCAAGCTGGTGACCGGCAAGGCGGTGACCACGGACGCGGTGACCGTGCGCCAGGTCGAGCGGGAGCGGTGGTCGGCGTCGCGGCTGGCGCACGAGGTGCCGCCCGGGCACGCGGTGCTGTCCCTGACGAGCGTGGCGGGCGAGCACGCGCCGCCGCTGCTGGTGGACCTGCGGTCCGTACAGTGAGGCAGAATCGAGGGAGGCCGTTCATACGCGGCGGACAAAAGATCACCTCACCCCTCGCTGTCGTTCGCTCTCCGACCTGAAGGCCCCATGCCTCCTACGCTCGCCTCGCTCGTCCACCACTCCGCGCTGAAGCTGACCGTGCGGGCGGGCGAGGACCGTCTGGATGTGCCGGTGCGCTGGGCGCACGTCAGCGAGCTCGCGGACCCCGTGCCGTACATGGAGGGCGGGGAGCTGCTGCTGATCACCGCGCTCAAGCTGGACGCGGAGGACCCGCAGGCCATGCGGCGCTATGTGAAGCGGCTCGCCAAGGCCGGGGTGGTCGGGCTGGGCTTCGCCGTCGGCGTCGCCTACGAGGAGATCCCGAAGGCGCTGGTGGACGCGGCCGAGGAGGAGGGCCTGCCGCTGCTGGAGGTGCCGCGCCGCACCCCGTTCCTGGCGATCAGCAAGGCGGTGTCGGCGGCGATCGCGGCCGACCAGTACCGGGCGGTGACGGACGGGTTCGCGGCCCAGCGCGAGCTGACGAAGCAGGCGCTGACGGACGGCCCGCAGGGGCTGCTCGGGGCGCTCGCCGCCCAGGTCGACGGGTGGGCGGCGCTGTACGACGCCTCGGGCGCCGTCGTGGCGGCCGCGCCGGAGTGGGCGGGCCGGCGGGCCGCGCGGCTCACGGCGGAGGTGGAGCGGCTGCGGGAGCGGCCGGCGCCGGCCTCGGCGGTCGTCGGGGGCGCCGGCGGCCCGGAGCGCTCCGGGTCCGACGAGCGCTACGACGACCGGGTCGAACTGCACTCCCTGGGCACCGGCCGGCGCCCGCGCGCCGCGCTCGCCGTCGGCACGGCGTCGGCTCTGGGCACGGCCGAACGGTACGCCGTCCACTCGGCGATCGCGCTGCTCACCCTCGCCACGGAACGCTCCCGCCCGTTGCAGGAGGCGCAGCAGCGGATCGGCGCGGCGGTGCTGCGCATGCTGCTGGCGGGCGAACCGGACCATGCGCGCGCCGTCGCCGGGGATCTGTACGGCGACCTGCTCGACGCCCCGTTCCGGGTGATCGTCGCCGAGCCGGCACCGGCCGCCCGGGCGCACGCCGAGCGTCAGGGTCGCGGGCCTGCGACGACGGCGGCGGACGGGCCGGCCGAAGGGCGTGGGCAGGCGCGCGGGTCGGTCGACGCCCGTCCGGCGGTCGGCGCCGAGAGGACCCAGGAGCCCTTCGGCGGTCTCACCGAAGTCGTCGAGTCGGCGGCCGCCCGGGCCGGGGAGGCCGTGCTCGTGGTGCCCCAGGGCGAGCAGCTGGTGGCGCTGGTCACGGACGGGGGCGCGGCCGTGGCGGCGTGCGCGCGGTACGCGGCGTCGCTGGAGGCGAGGCGCGGGACCGGCGAGGGCGTGGACGAGGACGAGCTGGTCGTCGGCCTGTCGGCGCTGGCCGGGCCGATCGCGGCGGCAGCGGCGTACAAGCAGGCCCAGCAGGCGCTGTCGGTGGCGCGGCGCCGCGGCCGGGTCTTCGTGGAGCATGAGCAGCTCGCCGCGGGCTCCGTGCTGCCCCTTCTCGCGGACGACGCGGTGAAGGCGTTCGCGGACGGCCTGCTGCGGGCTCTGCACGAGCACGACGCGACCGGCCGCGGCGACCTGGTGGCCTCCCTGCGGGCCTGGCTCTCCCGCCACGGCCAGTGGGACGCGGCGGCGGCCGACCTGGGCGTCCACCGGCACACTCTGCGCTACCGGATGCGGCGGGTGGAGGAGATCCTCGGGCGTTCGCTGGACGACCCGGACGTCCGGATGGAGCTGTGGCTGGCGTTGAAGACGACGTCGGACTAGTCGACTGGTCGGCCCAGCACGACCAGGCCGGTGGCCCTGCAAAGGGGCGGGGCGCTGACATCTGCGGCTCCGCCGCGCGGGCGCGACACGCCACGACGAAGCCGCGCCCTGCCGATGACAGCCCCGGTGCCGCCTATTCGGCCAGGCGGGCGGCAGCCTCGTGCATCGCGAGTTCGAGGAGCGCGGGGTCGGTCAGGGTGCCGGAGCCGTCCGGCGGGACCAGCCAGCGGACACTCCCGGTCGAGCGGCCCGGATACGGCACGACGATCCAGGCGCCGGACCCGGCGGTGCGGATGCCGGCGCCGAGCCAGCGGGCGGCCGTGCCCGGCGTCACGAAGAACCCCATGCGGTCGTCCCCGAAGTCGACGAGGACGGGGCCCGGCCGGTCGAGGATCCGGTTGAGCACGTCGAGGGTGGGATAGCCGAGCTCGCCCGGCAGGATGAGCACGTCCCAGGCCCTGCCCGCGGGCAGCAGCACAACACCCAGCGGGTTGCGCTCCCATTCCCACCGGCATGCCTCGGGATCCGGTGCGACGGATGCCAGCCACTCGACCGCCGTCTTCGCCCCAGCCATAGGAAGCCTCGCTTTCCCTCGTGAACGCACGCGCGTCACGAGGGAGAGGGGAGGTCCGCGGCGAGGATTACGCGGGTTCCAACGCCCTGTAGGGGTTGTGAACTGCTGGCGGTTGAGTGCGCACGGGCGTGTTCTGGCGCGCCTGAGTGAGTCTTGCCGCCGCGGCGGGTCCGGTGGGCCTGGAAAGGAACAGGAGTTTCTTGGTCGAATGGGTGACCTTTGCCGGTGATGGTCGTTGGATGCGGTGAGGGGTTCTCAGGCCGACGCGGTGAGGGGGCGGAAGGGATGGGCGGGCTGCGGGAGATGGCGGCGCCGTTCGTCGCCCTGGGCCCGTCGGGTGTGGCGGTCCGTGACCGGCTCAAGGGCCTAACGGCCAAGGACGAGAAGGTGCTGCGGCTGGTCGGTGACCACCTGGGCGCGCTCGCCTCCCAGGATCTCAAAGCACGGTGCGTGGCCGGGCTGGATCACGACGCCCAGCGGTGGGCCGAGCGCAAACGCGCCCTCACACCGGAGTCCTCCTCGCGCTGGGCCGGGTCGGTCACGAAGGCCACCCACGATCAGTGGGCGCTCGCCCGGCGCGGCCAGCTCGCGCACATCCGAACACTCGAAGCGGGCGTGCGCACGATCGCCCACCGGCTGTCCCTGCCGGTCGGGGAGAAGGGCAGCAGGCGGGCTCCGGGGGGCTACCGCAGCAGGCGGGAGTGGCATGCCAAGACCCGCCGCCTGCACGTGCTCACCGACCGGCTTCAGGCGGCGCGCGCCGACGTCGCGGCCGGGCGCGTGCGTGTGGTGCGCGGCGGGAAGCGGCTGCTGAACACCCGCCACCACCTCGGGGCCGCCCAGCTCACCGAGGAGCAGTGGCGCGAGCGGTGGCAGGCCGAACGCCGGTTCCTGCAGGCCGACGGCGAGTCGGGGAAGCGGTACGGCAACGAGACGATCCGCGTCACCCCGGACGGCGAGGTGAGCCTCAAGCTGCCCGCGCCGCTGGCGCACCTGGCCAACGCCCCGCACGGCCGGTACACGCTGGCCGCCCGCGTCGGCTTCGCGCACCGGGGTGAGCAGTGGCGCGACCGGGTGGCCGCGAACCGGGCCGTCGCCTACCGCATCCACGAAGACGTCCAGCGCGGGCGCTGGTACCTGACCGCGTCGTGGACGATCGCCTCGGTCCGGACCGTCCCCCTGGCCACGGCCCGCGCCAACGGCGTGGTCGGCGTGGACACCAACGCCGATCACCTGGCGGCCTGGCGCCTCGACGTACACGGCAACCCCCTCGGCGAACCCCGCCGCTTCGGCTACGACCTCACCGGCACCGCCGAATACCGCGACGCCCAGATCCGCCACGCCCTCATCCGCCTGCTGCACTGGGCGAAACGCCACGGCCTCGCGATCGCCGTCGAGGACCTCGACTTCACCGCCGAGACCACCCGCGAGAAACACGGCCGCAAGAAGCGCTTCCGCCACCTCGTCTCCGGTATGCCCGTGGCCCGGCTGCGCGCCCGCCTCGTCGCCATGGCCGCCGAACTCGGCATCACGGTCGTCGCCGTCGACCCCGCCTACACCAGCAGGTGGGGCGCGCAGCACTGGCAGAAACCCCTCACCACCACGACCAGGAAGACCACCCGCCACGACGCGGCCGCCGTGGCGATCGGAAGGCGCGCCCTGGGACACCCGATCCGGCGACGGACGACACCGCCCCCACACGACCAGAGCGATCGTGTGGGGCATCGGACCGTCCAGGCCGCACCGGGCACCCCGGGGCGTGAGGAACCCCGCCCCCGCATCCCCGGACCACGGACACGATCCGTGCGCGCCGGACGCGGAGCGAACGCGGGGAACCAGGACGCCCAACACCGTTCGGGGCGCCCGGCTGAGCACGAGCCCTGGCAACAGGACTCACTCCCGCTCAGTCTTTAGGAACGGTCAGCTGTCGAAGCCCAGGCCCAGTCGGTCCATCGTCTTCAGCCACAGGTTGCGGCGGCCGGCGTGTGCGTCGGCGCGGGCCAGGGACCATTTGGTGAGGGCGATGCCCGTCCAGGCGAACGGCTCGGGCGGGAAGGGCAGCGGCTTCTTGCGGACCATCGCCAGGGACGTCCGCTCGGTGGTCTCCCCCGCCAGCAGGTCCAGCATCACCTCGGCGCCGAACCGGGTGGCCCCCACGCCCAGGCCGGTGTAGCCGGCGGCGTACGCCACCTTGCCCTGGTGGGCCGTGCCGAAGAACGCCGAGAAGCGCGAGCAGGTGTCGATCGCGCCGCCCCACGCGTGCGTGAAGCGGACGCCCTCCAACTGCGGGAAACAGCCGAAGAAATGGCCGGCGAGCTTGGCGTAGGTCTCCGGCCGGTCGTCGTACTCGGCGCGCACCCGGCCGCCGTACGGGTAGATCGCGTCGTAGCCGCCCCAGAGGATGCGGTTGTCCGCGGACAGGCGGAAGTAGTGGAACTGGTTGGCGCTGTCCCCGAGGCCCTGACGGTTCTTCCAGCCGACCGAGTCGAGCTGTTCGGCGGTCAGCGGTTCGGTCATCAGCGCGTAGTCGTAGACCGGGACGGTGTACGCCCGCACCCGCTTGACCAGGTTCGGGAAGATGTTGGTGCCGAGGGCAACCTGCCGGGCGCGGACCGACCCGTAGGGGGTGCGTACGGCCATCCCCGCGCCGTACGGCTTCAGGTCCAGGGCGGGGGTGTGCTCGTAGATGCGGACGCCGAGGCGGGCACAGGCCTGTTTCAGGCCCCAGGCCAGTTTGGCGGGGTGGAGCATGGCCACTCCCCGGCGGTCGTACAGGCCCGCCTCGAAGGTGGGCGAGGCGACCTGCTCGCGGACCGCGTCCGCGTCGAGGAACTCCAGGCCCTCGGCGAGGCCCTTGCGGTCGAGTTCCTCGTACCAGTCGCGCAGCTCCCACGCCTGGTACGTCTGCGTCGCGACGTCGATCTCGCCGGTGCGCTCGAAGTCGCAGTCGATGCCGTGCCGGGCGATCGCCGCCTCGATCTCGTCGAGGTTGCGCCCGCCCAGCTCCTGCAGCCGGTGGATCTCGTCGGGCCAGCGGGCCAGCCCGTTGGGCAGCCCGTGGGTGAGGGAGGCCGCGCAGAAGCCTCCGTTGCGGCCCGAGGCGGCCCAGCCCACCTCGCGGCCCTCCAGCAGCACCACGTCCCGCCGCGGCTCGCGCTCCTTGGCGATGAGCGCGGTCCACAGTCCGCTGTAGCCGCCGCCGACGACCAGCAGGTCGCAGGTCTCGGCGCCGGTGAGCGCGGGCTCGGGGTGGGGCTTGCCGGGGTCCTCCAGCCAGTACGGGACCGGCTGGGCGTCGGAAAGAGAAGTGATCCACCGGTTCATGGCGCTTGGGGCCATGATTTCAACTCCCTACAGAGCTTTATGCCTTTTGTTTGCGGCGACGGTTTCCGATGACCATCGACATCAGGACGAACAGTACGGCGACGAGGAACATGGCCGTGCCGATGACGTTGATCTGAACGGGCGTTCCACGCTGGGCCGAACCCCACACGAACATGGGGAAGGTGACGGTCGAGCCCGCGTTGAAATTGGTGATGATGAAATCGTCGAAGGAAAGCGCGAAGGCGAGCAGCGCGCCCGCGGCGATTCCGGGGGCCGCGATGGGCAGGGTGACGCGCAGGAAGGTCTGCGCCGGCCCGGCGTAGAGGTCCTGGGCGGCCTGCTCCAGGCGTGGGTCCATCGACATGACGCGTGCCTTGACGGCCGTCACGACGAAGCTGAGGCAGAACATGATGTGCGCGATGAGGATCGTCCAGAATCCCAACTGTGCACCCAGGTTGAGGAACAGGGTGAGCAGCGAGGCGGCCATGACGACCTCGGGCATCGCCATGGGCAGGAAGATCAGCGAGTTGACGGCGCCCCGCGCGCGGAAGCGGTAGCGGACCAGCGCGAAGGCGATCATCGTGCCGAGGACCGTGGCGCCGATGGTGGCCCAGATCGCGATCCGGAGGCTGAGCGAGAGCGAGCCGCACAGCCCGGCGACCCCGCACGGGTCCTTCCAGGCGTCCGTGGAGAACTGCTGCCACTGGTAGTTGAAGCGGCCCTTCGGTTTGTTGAAGGAGAACACCGTGACCACGATGTTCGGCAGCAGGAGATAGCCGAGAGTGAGAAGTCCCGCGATGACCACGAAATGGCGCTTGAGCCAGTTGACGACGGGCATTTAGACCAGATCCTCCGTCCCGGACCTGCGAATGTAGAAGGTGACCATGAGCAGGATCGCGGCCATGAGAATGAAGGAGAGGGCAGCAGCCGTCGGATAGTCCAGCACCCGCAGGAACTGCGTCTGGATGACGTTTCCGATCATGCGGGTGTCGGTCGAGCCGAGGAGTTCGGCGTTGACGTAGTCGCCGGCGGCCGGGATGAAGGTGAGCAGCGTGCCGGATACCACGCCCGGCATCGACAGCGGGAAGGTGACCTTGCGGAAGGTGGTGACCGGCCTGGCGTACAGGTCGCCCGCGGCCTCGTGGAGGCGCCCGTCGATGCGCTCCAGCGAGGTGTAGAGCGGCAGGATCATGAACGGCAGGAAGTTGTACGTCAGACCGCAGACCACCGCGAGCGGTGTGGCGAGGACGCGGTCCCCCGCGGTCCAGCCGAGCCAGCTGGTGACGTCCAGGACGTGCAGCGTGTTGAGGGCGCCGACGACCGGGCCGCCGTCCGCGAGGATCGTCTTCCAGGCGAGGGTGCGGATCAGGAAGCTGGTGAAGAACGGCGCGATCACCAGGATCATGATCAGGTTCCGCCAGCGGCCCGCGCGAAAGGCGATCAGATAGGCCAGCGGGTAGCCCAGCACCAGACACAGGATCGTGGCCGCGCCCGCGTAGAGGACGGAGCGCAGGAACTGCGGCCAGTACTCGCTCAGCGCGTCCCAGTAGGTCGCGAAGTGCCAGGTGACCTTGTAGCCGTTCTCCAGGGAGCCCGTCTGCACGGACGTGGAGGCCTGGTAGATCATCGGCAGCGCGAAGAACACGAAGAGCCAGAGCAGCCCGGGCAGCAGCAGCCAGTACGGCGTGAGGCGTCCGCGCCTGCGGGGCGGCTTCTGCTCGGGGGCCGTGGGGGTGAGAGGCGGGGGCGCCTCGGCGAGTGTCGCCATGTCAGACCGCCGCCTCTTCCTGGATGCCCGCGTCGATGTCCTGGGACGCGTCCAGGCCGAAGGTGTGGGCCGGACTCCAGTGCAGGACGACGTCGGCGCCGGGGACCAGCCGGGCGTCGCGGTCGATGTTCTGGGCGTAGACCTCGAACTCGGGGCAGACCGCGCTGTCGATGACGTACTGGGTGGAGACACCGATGAACGAGGAGTTGGCGATCTTCCCGGTGATGCGGTTGCGGCCCTCGGGGATCTCGCCGGCGTCGTCGGCGTGGGTGAGGGAGATCTTCTCCGGACGGACCCCGACCAGCACCCTGCCGCCGGTCGTCGTGGGCGCGGCGCAGCGCGCCTCGGGCAGCACCAGCTTGCCGCCGCCCGCCTTCAGGACGATGTCGTCGCCGCTCATGGCGTCGACCTCGGCCTCGATCAGGTTCGACGTGCCGAGGAAGTTGGCGACGAAGGTGGTGATCGGGTTCTCGTAGAGGTCGGTCGGCGAGCCGAGCTGTTCGACGCGGCCCGCGTTCATCACGGCGACCGTGTCGGCCATCGTCATGGCCTCTTCCTGGTCGTGCGTGACGTGCACGAAGGTGATGCCGACCTCGGTCTGGATGCGCTTGAGCTCCAACTGCATCTGGCGGCGCAGCTTGAGGTCGAGGGCGCCGAGGGGCTCGTCGAGGAGCAGCACCTTGGGGTGGTTGATGAGGGCGCGGGCCACGGCCACGCGCTGCTGCTGGCCGCCGGAGAGCTGGTGCGGCTTCTTGCGGGCCTGCTCGCCGAGCTGGACGAGCTCCAGCATGTCCTCGACCTGCTTCTTCACGCTCTTGATGCCGCGTCGGCGCAGGCCGAAGGCGACGTTCTCGAAGATGTCGAGATGCGGGAAGAGGGCGTAGGACTGGAAGACGGTGTTCACCGGGCGCTTGTACGGCGGGAGGGCCGTGACGTCCTGGTCGCCGAGGTGGACCGTCCCGGAGGAAGGTTCCTCCAGGCCGGCGATCATGCGCAGGGTGGTGGTCTTGCCGCAGCCGGAGGCGCCGAGCAGGGCGAAGAAGGAGCCCTGGGGGACGGTCAGGTCGAGCGGGTGGACGGCGGTGAAGGAGCCGTAGGTCTTGCCGATGCCGGCCAGGCGGACGTCGCCGCTGCCGTTGTCCGTTGTCTTCATCGTCGTCACGCCCCAGTGAGCTTCGCGAACTTTGCTTCGTAGGCGGTCTCTTCCTTAGAGCTCAGGGAGCGGAAGGAATGGGATCTCGCCTGCATGGCCTTGTCGGGGATGATCAGCGGGTTGTTCGCCGCATCCGCGTCGATCTTCGCAAGGGCGTCCTTCACTCCGTCGACGGGACAGACGTAGTTGATGTAGGCGGCGAGTTCGGCTGCCGCCTCCGGCTCGTAGTAGTAGTCCATGAGCCGCTCGGCGTTCGTCTTGTGGCGCGCCTTGTTGGGGATCAGCATGTTGTCGCTGGACGTCAGATAGCCGGTGTCGGGGATGACGAAGTCGACGTCGGGGCTGTCCGCCTTGAGCTGGACGACGTCACCGGCCCAGGCGAGGCAGGCCGCGAAGTCGCCGCTGGTGATGTCGGACGTGTAGTCGTTGCCGGTGAAGCGGCGTATCTGGCCGCTGTCGACGGCCTTCTGCAGGCGGGCGATGGCCGCGTCGTAGTCGTCGTCGGTGAACTTCGCCGGGTCCTTGCCCATGTCCAGCAGCGTCATGCCCATGCTGTCGCGCATCTCGGTGAGGAAGCCGACGCGGCCCTTCAGCTTGGGATTGTCGAGCAGGTCGGAGACCGACTTCACCTCGATGCCGTCCAGCGCCTTCTTGTTGTAGGCGATGACCGTGGAAATGCCCTGCCAGGGGTAGGAGTAGGCCCGGCCCGGGTCCCAGTCGGGGCTGCGGAACTGCTGCGACAGGTTGGCGTAGGCGTGCGGCAGGTGGGAGGCGTCCAGTTTCTGGACCCACCCGAGGCGGATGAGGCGGGCGGCCAGCCAGTCGGTGAGGACGATGAGGTCGCGGCCGGTGTCCTGGCCCGCGGCGAGCTGCGGCTTGATCTTGCCGAAGAACTCGTTGTTGTCGTTGATGTCCTCGGTGTACTTGACCTTGATGCCGGTGCGTTTGGTGAAGGCGTCGAGCGTGGGGTGGTGCTTGCCGCTGTCGTCGACGTCCATGTACTCGGTCCAGTTGGAGAAGTTCACGGTCTTCTCCTGCGCCGAGTGGTCCTCGGCGGACGTGCCGCCCCCGGACTTGCCGGCCGCGGGGATCCCGCAGGCGCTCAGTGCGCCGAGGCCGCCGAGGGTGAGCACGCCGCCGGCGGAGGCGCGCAGCAGCGACCGGCGGGTCATGGCCGCCCTGCCGTTGCGGAAACTGCGCCGTATGGCGGCCACCTGGGCCGGGCTCAGGCGGTCGGGCTCGTACTGCTCCATGCGCGTGGTGCCCTTTCGGGAGGTCCGGCCGTGGTCGGCGGCCGTTCGTCGTCGCTTGTCAGTCGTCGCTTACGCGTCCCCGAAGACGGTGCGGTGCCAGGGCTTCCGAACCACCGCCGTGTTATCGAACATTACGTGCTTGATCTGGGTGTACTCCTCGAACGAGTACGCCGACATGTCCTTGCCGAAGCCGGACGCCCGGTAGCCGCCGTGCGGCATCTCGCTGATGATCGGGATGTGGTCGTTGATCCACACACACCCGGCCTTGATCTCGCGTGTCGCCCGGTTCGCCCGGTAGACGTCCCGGCTCCAGGCGGACGCCGCGAGCCCGTACGGGGTGTCGTTGGCGAGCGCGATGCCCTCGCCGTCTCCGTCGAACGGCAGGACGACCAGGACCGGCCCGAAGATCTCGGACTGGACGATCTCGCTGTCCTGGGCCGCGTCCGCGATCAGGGTGGGCAGATAGTAGGCGCCGTTCTTGAGCTCGCCCTGCGGGGCCTCGCCGCCGGTCACCACGCGCGCGTAGGCACGCGCCCGGTCCACGAAGGCGGCGACCCGGTCGCGCTGGACGTGCGAGACCAGCGGGCCGAGGTCGGTGCCGGCGGCGAAGGGATCACCGAGCCGGACGGTCTCCATCAGGGCGGCCGTCCGCTCGACGAACGCCTCGTAGAGGGGCCGCTGCACATACGCGCGCGTGGCGGCCGTGCAGTCCTGCCCGGTGTTGATGAGCGCGCCCGCGACCGCGCCGTTGGCGGCGGCCTCCAGGTCGGCGTCGTCGAAGACGACGAAGGGCGCCTTGCCGCCCAGCTCCAGGTGGAGTCGCTTGACGGTCGCGGTGGCGAGCTCGGCGACGCGCTTGCCGACGGCGGTGGAGCCGGTGAAGGAGGTCATGGCGACATCGGGGTGTCCGACGAGGTGTTCGCCCGCCTCCTTCCCGGTCCCGTTGACGATGTTGACGACACCGTCGGGCAGGCCGGCCTCCGTCGCCGCCCGGGCGAAGAGGAGGGAGGTGAGCGGGGTGAGCTCGGCGGGCTTGAGCACGATGGTGTTGCCCGCGGCGATCGCCGGGAGGATCTTCCAGGCGGCCATCTGGAGGGGGTAGTTCCAGGGGGCGATGGAGCCGACGACGCCGATGGGCTCGCGGCGGACGTAGGAGGTGTGGTCACCGGAGTACTCGCCCGCGGACTGGCCCGCGAGGTGGCGGGCGGCACCGGCGAAGAAGGCGGTGTTGTCGATCGTCCCCGGGACGTCGAACTGGCGGGTCAGCTTCAGCGGTTTGCCGCACTGGAGGGACTCGGCGCGGGCGAATTCCTCCGCACGGTCGGCGAGGACGGCGGCCAGGCGGTGCAGGGCGTCCGAACGCTCGCCCGGCGTGGCGCCGGACCAGCCCGGGAAGGCGGCGCGGGCGGCGGCGACGGCCGCGTCCACGTCGTCGGCGCTCGCCAGCGTGTAGGTGAAGACCTCCTCGCCGGTCGCGGGGTCGATCACGGCGTGGGTCCGGCCGGACGTGCCGTGGGTGAGACGGCCTCCGATGTACTGAGCGCCGTCCGCGAAACGTTCCTGTGCGGGGAACCGGTCCTGCATGTCGCTCTCCTCCGCCTTCGCCCCGCTCTGCGCGAGAGCGGGTGGCGTAGCTCCGGCCTGATTTGATTGCCGATCCTGACAGAGCAATGGCACTCCAACAAGTGATTCCGTTGTTGCCTTTTGGTTACGCGACGGAATCTGTCGACTGGGGGGTGCCCAGATGCCGAGTGGCGACGGAAAAGGCGGGACGCGGTGTCAGTGGCCCCTGCGATGCTGGCGTGCATGGAGACGATCGACGGCCGGGCCGCCCTGGTCAGTGCGGCCCGAGCGGGGGCGAGGATCAAGTACCTGCACTTCTGGGGACACCGGCCGAGGCCGGACGGCCAGGTGGGGCCGAGCTGTCTGAGCCAGTGGTGGCCGTCACCGTTCGTGGTCGACGGGGTCACGTATGCGACGGCCGAGCATTGGATGATGGCCGGGAAGGCGCGACTTTTCGAAGACGCGGAGGCAGAGCGGCGGGCGCTGGCCGCCAGGTCCCCCGCCCAGGCGAAGAAGGAGGGGCGGCTGGTGCGCGGCTTCGACGAGGCGGTCTGGGAGCGGGAGCGGTTCCGGATCGTGGTCGAGGGCAGCGTCCACAAGTTCGCCTCGGACGCCGGACTGCGGGCGTTCCTGCTGGGCACCGGCGAGCGGGTGCTGGTGGAGGCGAGCCCCACGGACCGCGTATGGGGCATCGGCCTGGCGGCGGACGACGAGGCCGCGATGAACCCGGAGCGCTGGCGAGGCCTGAACCTCCTCGGCTTCGCCCTGATGGAGGCCCGAGAGCGGCTGAGAGCAAAAGCCTGACCCAGACCACCCGGCCCCTACCCACCCCACCCGACTCCCCGCCCGATCCGCCCGGGACCAGCCGGCACCTACCCGGACCTCTCGGGCGCCTGGCCGTCCAGCCGAGGCCTGCGCCCGGTCCAACCCGGTCCAACCGAGGCCTGGCAGGACCAGCCGGACCTGTACCGAGCCTGCCGGGGCCTGCGCCCCGGTCAGAAACCGGACGGTCCGGCTGGGACCTGCCCGGGCCTCCCGGGTGCCTGCCCGGGCCTCCCGAGACTGCGCGGGCCAGCCGGACTCAGCCCGGTCCAGCTCGGTCCAACCGAGGCATGGCAGGTCAGGCCGGAGCCTGTGCCTAGTCCTGCCGGGGCCTGTGCCTAGTCCTGCCGGGGCCTGTGCCGGCCCCTGCCGGGGGCCTGTGCCGGGCGTGCCGGGGCCTGTGCCCGGGCCGGAAAACGGACGGCCCCGGCTGGGACCTGCCCGGGCCTCCCGAGTACCTGGCCGGGCCTCCCGAGTACCTGGCCGGGCCTCCCGGGTGCCTGGCCGGGCCTCCCGGGTGCCAGCCCGGGCCTGCCTGATCCTGCGTCTAGTTGACGCTCAAGCGACTCCCTGGCCTCCGCCGGGGGCGGGCACGCGGGCCGGACCGTCAGCTTGCAGAAGGTGGTCGGGCAGTACCGACAGCAGGTACGGCCACCAAGTGGGATGTGCTCGCAGCAGGTGGCGCAGGACCGGGCTGTTCTCAACGGTATGGCGGCAGTAGTCCGCCCACGGGCCGGCGCTGCCGCTCTCAGGGACGCGCTCGTGTACATGCACGCCACTGCTCATCACATCGGCGAGGAGCTCCGCAAGGGTGATGACTGCCTCACGCTCGCGGCCCGAATCGGGGAGCGGCTTACCGCCGTAGAAGTAGTCCCGCACGCCCTCCCGCCCAAGCATGAGGGTATGCACCTCGCGCAGGGACCGCAGTACCGTGTCGTTCGCCGACACGGCCGCCACGACGTTGCTCACCTTGGCCTGCTCAACGGCCACGCGCGTCTGCTGCCCGGCCGCCTTCGTCTGTCTGGCCAGGTACAGCATCGACCACCCGTTCACACAGAATGCCAGTGCCGCCACCAACGAACCTATAGCTTCTGCCGACACGCCGCCCCCGTCTCGCAATGCGTGCAAAAACAGTATCGCGAGGCGCTCGGGGCCGTCCCCGGTTCCATGCCGATCGGGCTGTCCACGTTGGCTGCACAACCAGACGCGCACAAGGAGTGCTGAGCGCCCGTCGGGCGGCCCGGAATCCATTGCCATGACGGTGCCGTCCCACATTGCTCAGGTGGTGCCGCACCCTTCCGGTCGGCGTAGTGCGCCACCGTCTGCTGGAGTTCGGCGATCACGAGACCACTGTCAGCACGATCTTGCCTTGGATGTGGCCCCGCGCGGCTCGCGTGTGTGCGCCGGCCGCCTCGGGCAGCGGGTAGGTGCTGTCCACCCCGATCTGGAGCTTGCCCTCGTCGAACAGGCGCCCGATCTCGGCGAGCTGGGGGCCGTTGGAACGCACCTGAATGTTGGAGACGGTGATGCCCAGACGCGCCGTATCTTCCGGGTCGTACCGGGCGAAGAACACCGGAAGCATGGTGCCGCCGCGCTTGAGCACGCTCAGGAAGCGTGAGCCGGCCGGCCCACCGACGGTGTCGATCACCAGGTCGACGCCCCTGACCACGTCCGCGGCCCGCGTCGTGGTGTAGTCGATGAACTCATCGGCGCCGAGCTTGCGCAGGAACCGCTGGTGCCGGCCCGAGGCCACCGCGATGACGTGTGCCCCCTTCCATTTGGCCAGCTGCACCGCGAAGTGGCCCACTCCACCGGCCGCCCCGTTCACCAGCACGGTCGTCCCCGGCGTGATCGGCACCGGCCGGTGGACCTGGCCGGTGAAAGGAGACGGCACGTCGTGGCCGAGATCAACCAGGTACTGCCAGGCCGTCAGCACGGCCATCGGCGCACCGGCCGCCTGCACGTGGTCGATACCGGCCGGCTTGAGTGCCAGGTCAGAAGCCGGGGCGGCCACGTACTCGGCGTATGTCCGGCCGTCGAATCCAGGGAACCGCAGCATGCCGAAGACCTCGTCACCGACGGCGAACCCCAGTACGTCCGGAGCGACCGCCTGGACCACGCCCGACATGTCCGTTCCGGGGATCAGCGGGAACTCCAGCGCCGGCCTCATCTCGGCCGGCATGACCTTCATCCCCTCACGCAGGTACCAGTCCGGCGGGTTGATGCCCGCCGCGTGCACCCGGACGAGCACCTCGCCCGGGCCGATCTCGGGAACCGGAACCTCGTCGTACCGCAGAACCTCCGGCCCGCCCGCTTCGTGGAACTGGATCGCCTTCATCGCGCCTGTCGCTTTCTCGGGGAAACGTTGCTCCTTCAGTCAAGGCCCGGGACGGCATGGCCGTCCAAGACCGGTTCGGCAACCTGGCCATTCCGAAACGGCATGACACATACGCTGCACGGGTGAACGATCTCGGGCAGGACCTGGAACTGCGGCTGGTGCGCTACTTCACCGTGGTGGCGGCGCACCAGCACTTCGGCCGGGCCGCCGCCGAACTGCACGTGGCCCAGCCGGCGCTGAGCCGCCAGATCCAACGGCTTGAGAAATATCTCGGCACACGACTGCTGGACCGCACCTTCCAGGGCACCCGGCTCACTCCGGCCGGCCGGACGTTCCTCCCCCGGGCCCATGCCCTGCTGCAGGCCGCCCGGCAGGCCGAGCTGGCCGTGCGTGAACAAGCCCAGACCGAACGGATCGCCATCGGCTACGTCGAAGACCTGGTGGTCACTGCCGCCGTACGGGAACTGCGCCGCCACTACCCTGACGCGGAGATCAGCACCCGGCATCTGAGCTGCCGCGACGTCGGGGCGCTGTCCGACAAGCGCGTCGACGCCCTGATCGCGCGGACCCCGCTGCCGCTCGCCGCCGACGACGTGTTCACCACCCCGCTGTACGAGGAGCCCCGGATGCTCGTGGTCCCGCGCGGCCATCCCTTGGCCGACCGCGCGTCGGTGACCGCGGAGGAGTTGGCCGGCGAAGAGGCGGCGCCGTGCGCGTTCGCGACCGCGGACTGGACTTCCTACCGGATCCTCGGGGCCGGCGTGCCGCCGGTGGAGAACTACGAGGACAAGCTCGAACTCGTCGCGAGTGGCAGGGCGATCGCCGTGCTACCGGTCGGCGATCGGCGCAGCTCACTGCGTCCCGACCTGGTCACCGTCCCGATCGAGGGCGCTCCCCCCAGCCAGGTCGTCCTGGTCAGTCGCAAGGGCGACCCGAATCCGATGATCAGGAATCTCCGCCTGGCCGCCCAGGCCGTCCTGACCGCCCCGGCAGCCTGACCGGGACCAGGTCGGCGATGACCATGGGTGGCAGGTCCACCAGGGCGTCGTCCAGCCCGAGGAGTGCAACTGGCACCCCCGGCTGAAGCCCACCCGGATACACCGCGCACCTTGTACAGGACGCCGGGGACCTCCCCGGTGGAGCTGTCCGTGGAGCCGGCTTCCCGGCCCAAGAGAGGCAGCTCAACAGCAGCCGACCTCAGAAATTTCCCACTGAGGCTGTAGCCGTCGAGCAGCTTGGGATCGCCGAGGTTTCAGTAGTGCTGTCAGTGCCCGTTGATAACGTGCTTCGTCCAGTCGGGGAGTTCATGAAGGGGCGGGGTACGTGCGGAATGTGACATGCCATCAGGTCGGCGAGCAGCGGTTGGCCGAGGCGCTCGACGACATAGAAGGCCGGGCCTACACGCGGTGGCACTCGCTGCGGTACGGCAGCATCTCGCCGACGCTGATCCGGGCCATGGCGGACGAACTGCTCGACCACGTCGCCGCGCGAACGGTGACGGAGCCGGGGCTCGACGCTGCGGCCGGCACGGTCGCCGTCACCGCCGCGGAGTGTGTGCACGCAGTGCTGAGCATCATGTGCTTCCCGAGCGGCGACCAGGAACTCCGGTTCCCCCTCGTCGGGGAGCGGATCAGCACGGACCCGGACGACGACGAGTTCGGGGACGGGCCCATCACTTTCCGGGACGTCGTCAAGGAGGCGCCCACCGCGCGGACCTGGCTCGACATGTTCGAGATGTGTGTCGTCAGCGGGCATGTGTGGGACTGGGAGCGGGTCACCGGGCTGCTGCTGCGCGGCGACTACGCGCCCGCCATCCGTGACGGCGTGCCCTACAACCGGTACACCTCCGTCTCCGACCCCGCCGACCTCGCCGCCATGGACGCCCTGTGCCCCTATCTCACCGAGGCGGCCGGGCATCTGCCCCGCGACTGGCCCACGGTTCCGCTGCGCAAGCCGGACGCCGGGGAGCGCGCGGAGGCCGCCCGGCGGCTCGACGAGGTCGGCGACGCGCTGAGCGCGGACCAGCGGCTGCTCCGGGTGCTCCTCGACGACGACCAGCACACCTTCGAGGACGCCCTCGTCGCCCGGCTGGTCGCGTACCGGGAGAGCGTCGAGGCCGATGCCGGTGATCCCGCGCCCCGGTCCCTCCTCCCCCTCGGCACCCTCGCCCTGGCCTGCCTCGCCGTCCAGGTCCATGGGTGGGAACTCGGTGTCCGGTCCGGGTATCTGCCGTACGGTCTGCTGGGATCGCCGGACGCGCCGCGCCTGGCGGCGGAGAGGAACCGGAACAATTTGGGCCGCTGGGCCGCCAAGTAGGCCACCCGGAGTGCGGAAGTGGGTCTGGCCCGACATCCAGGACATCGTCGTGGAGACGGACTCGTCCCCACCGAGGCAGCGCGTACGCCTGTGCGATAGCCGAGGACGGAAGACCGAACCACTGCCCGAGCCCGCAAGGCACGCGGACGCACCTGGGCACGACTGACCGGGACACCTCAACTTCCCCTGCGATCCTGGAACCCTCCTGTCACGGGCGAGGCGTCGGAGGTTGCCGAGCGGTGCCGTCAGGTGTCGGCCGACGCTGGTTTCCCTGGCCGGCTGGGGTGGCGCCCTTACGGGCGATGCGCCTGCTCATGAGGGCGATGGCGGCCCAGGTGATCAGTAGGGCTCCCGCCTCAGGGGGCCACGATCACCAGGACGCCCAGGCCGATGGCCAGGACGATGCCCGCGGCTCCGCAGATGATGCCGGCCAGCGCCTGGCCGGGGTTGGAGGCCTCGCCGCGTTTGGCCTTGCCGCGGCCGACCGCGCCGAAGACGACGCCCAGGATGCCGAGGACGATCGCCACCGGCCACAGGCAGAAGACGACGGCCGAGATGATCCCGAGCACGAGCCCGGCGACGCCCATGCCGTTGCTCTCCCCGGCCCCGTGCCCGGCCCAGCCGTAGAGACCGGGAGCGCCGCCCCCGTAGTGGGGGTGGGAGGGGTAGCCGTAGCCGCCGGGATAGCCGTACGGGATCTGTCCTGGCCCGTCGGGTGCGATCGGCGGCGGGGGGACCACACCGCCCTGCGCGGGAGGCGCGAAGGGGTTGGGCGGCGGACCGCCGACGGCGGTCGCCGGGTCGGGCGGCGGGAACGACCCGAGCGGACCGTTCGCCTGCGGGCCGCCGAAGGCGCCGTCCGAGGGCAGCGGGCTGACCGTCCGCCGGTCGTGGACGAACGGCGGGAAGGGGGTGGGAGCCAGGGGTTCGTTCGCGGCGACGGTGTGGCCGGGGCCGCTCTGCGCGCCGTCGCCCGGGGCGGCCCAGGGGTTCGGCGCGACCGGAGAGCCACCGGTAGCGCCGACAGCGCTGCCCGCGGAGCCCGAATCCGTCGTGCCCGAGGCCGTCGTGCCCTTGCCCAACGACACCCTGGGAACCGCGTCCTGCGGACCGGCTGCCTCGGCGTCACCGGCCGGAGTCGGCGCGTCGTCGGACATGCGTGGATCCCCCTCTTGTCACCCTCTGCCAAGCGTGCGCGTTCCGTCATCCGAACACCGTTCCGTCCCGCGTACGCTCCGTCATGCTACGGCCCACAGCTCGGGGATGTGGGCGACGGGCACGGGAGAGCGCCGCCTACGATGATCCCGACTCATCGATCAGCCGATCACCCGCGTCCCGTCAGGCCCGCTCGGCCCGGGACGCCGTCCCTGGGGAGGACCCCATGACCGACCGTTTCGACGCCGCCGCAACCCCCGGCTCCCCCCTCTCCGGCTCCCCCGGCTCCCCCGTCTCCGGTGTGCCCGCCGCTCCCACCGCGCCCACCGTGGCAGGCGCCCGCGACCTGCACGCCTTCATCGCCGGGCTGCCCAAGGCCGAACTGCACGTCCACCACGTCGGCTCCGCCTCCCCTCGCATCGTCTCCGAACTGGCCGCCCGGCACCCCGACTCCAAGGTGCCCACCGACCCCGAGGCCCTGGTTGACTACTTCACGTTCACGGACTTCGCCCACTTCATCGAGGTGTACCTGTCGGTCGTCGACCTCATCCGCACCCCGGAGGACGTCAGGCTGCTGACGTACGAGGTCGCCCGGGACCTGGCCCGCCAGCAGGTTCGGTACGCCGAGCTGACCATCACCCCGTTCTCCTCGACCCGGCGCGGCATCGACGAACGGGCCTTCATGGACGCGATCGAGGACGCCCGCAAGGCGGCCGAGGCGGAGTTCGGGACCGTGCTGCGCTGGTGCTTCGACATCCCCGGCGAGGCGGGACTGGAGTCGGCCGAGGAGACGACGCGGCTGGCCACCGACGACCGGATCCGCCCGGAGGGGCTGGTCTCCTTCGGGCTGGGCGGCCCCGAGGTCGGCGTGCCGCGCCCGCAGTTCA
This sequence comes from Streptomyces sp. NPDC050121, assembly GCF_044460385.1. Classification (NCBI taxonomy): domain Bacteria; kingdom Bacillati; phylum Actinomycetota; class Actinomycetes; order Kitasatosporales; family Streptomycetaceae; genus Streptomyces; species Streptomyces sp. NPDC050121. The sequence goes on from NZ_JBITJV010000005.1 coordinate 106,692, forward strand.
AGCCGTACTTCGACCGGGCGATCGCCGCCGGCCTGCGCTCGGTGCCGCACGCCGGCGAGACCACCGGCCCCGAGACGGTGTGGGACGCGCTGACCCACCTGCGCGCCGAGCGCATCGGCCACGGCACCAGTTCCGCGCGGGACGGAAAGCTGCTCGCGCATCTCGCCGAGCACCGCATCGCCCTGGAGGTGTGCCCCACCTCGAACATCGCCACCCGCGCGGTCCGCACCCTCGACGAGCACCCGATCAAGGAGTTCGTGAAGGCCGGCGTCCTCGTCACGATCAACTCCGACGATCCCCCGATGTTCGGCACCGACCTGAACAACGAGTACGCGGTCGCCGCCCGTCTCCTCGACCTCGACGAGCGCGCTCTCGCCGACCTCGCCGCGAACGCCGTCGAGGCGTCCTTCCTGGACGAGGCCGGGAAGGGGCGGCTCAGGAACGAGATCGACGCCTACACGGCGGAATGGCTCGCCCCCTGACGTCACAATGGGCCCATGCAGACGCTCACTGCCGTGGCCCATCGCGGCGACCCGTACCGCTTCCGTGAGAACACGCTCGACTCGCTGCGTTCCGCGCTCGACCAGGGCGCGGACGCCGTCGAGTTCGACGTCCGCCTCACCCGGGACGGCGTACCCGTGCTGCTGCACGACGAGACGCTGAAGCGGCTGTGGGAGCTGGACCGGCCGCTGCGGTCGCTGTCGGCGGCCGAGGTGCGCGGGCTGACGGCGGGCGCGGTGCCGACGCTCGCGGAGGCGCTCGCGGCGACCGACGGCAGCCGCGTGATGCTGGACCTGCCGGGCACCCGGGAGGTGCGGACCGCCCGCCGGATCGTGGACGCCGTACGGGAGGCGGGGGCGGCCGACCGCGCGTACTACTGCGCCGACGCCACCGCCATGCTCGCCGTGCGCGCTGCCGACCCGTCCGCCGAGATCGCCCTGACCCACACCAGCCTGGCGCCCCCGCGCCCGGCCCTGCTCACCGCGGTCAAGCCGCGCTGGCTCAACTACCGCTTCTCCCTGGTCGACCGGGAGCTGGCCGCGCGCGTCCACCACGACGGCTATCTGCTCTCCGTCTGGACCCCCGACACCCGTCGTTCGCTGCGCCGGCTCATCGACCTGGGCGTCGACTCCATCACCACCAACCGCATCGACGTCCTGACCGCGCTGCGCGAGCAGGGCGACCCGGACCGCTAGGACGGGTCCTGGCTAGACGCGTGAGCGCTGTGCCACGGTCGCCGGGTCGGCCGGGGTCTCGCGGGTGACGTACTGCGGGACGGGCGTGTCGTCCCCGCCGGTGTCGCGGACCAGGCCGTAGCGCCGGGCGCCCTGGGCGGGGCCGGTCCTGACGTCCTTCTCCACGGCGTCCCACGTCGTCGGGAAGACGTTGAGGTTGTAGTCGGCGCCCCGCTCGTTCACGGTGAGGGTGACGCTGCCGGTGAGGTAGAAGTACTCGTTCTGCCACATCTGCTGGGCGCCGGCCGGCAGCACGGTGTACCCGGTGGTCTTGTTGCCCATGCCGGTGTCCGTGCTGTCCGTGTCGCTGACGGGGTCGTCCATGCGGCGGCCGCCGCCCGAGGCCACGTGGAAGAGCTTGCCCCTGAGGCCGGTCCAACTCGGCATGACCAGACTGCCGGGGCGGTACTGGGGCATTATCTGCCAGCGCACGAGGACATAGCCCTGCCCGCTGAGCGTCACGCCGTCCCCGCGGTGGGTCATGGTCGCGTGCGCCCCGCCGCTGCTGGTGAGGCCGGACGCGGGCCGCTGCGGCAGGGCGGCGGGCGGGGTGTTGGGGGCGGGCGCGCCGTCGACGGCGTCGACGACACTGCCGTAGAGCGCGGTCTTCTCCTGCGTCACCGACGGCGAGGGGGACGGCGACGGCGAGACGGACGGGGAAGGGGAAGGGGTGGGGGAAGCGGCGGGCGGCGCGGGGGCGGGTGTGCTCGCCGCCGTGGGGACGACCGCCGCGCGCCGGGGCGGGTCGTCGGGGGTCTGTACGACGACGTAGGCGCCGCCCGCGGCGAGGGTCGCGCCGGCGGTGACCGCGACGGCCGGCTTGGTCAGCGCGGTCAGCACCTTCGCGGACCAGCCGACGGAGGCCGTGCCGGTGGCCGCCGCGGCCGTCTTGCCGCCGAGGGCCAGGGAGAGCGTGAAGCCGGCCGGGATCGGCACCAGTGCGATCCCGACGAGCAGCCGTTCCGCCGGGACGACGGGCTCGCTGGTGTCGCCGCAGTAGCCGCAGCCGCGAATGTGCCGGGCCAGCCGCTTGCGCCATACGGAGTCCGGGCGGCCGTTCCAGCGGGCGGTCACCTCGCGCAGGTCGGGGCAGGCGCCGTCGAGGGCGCGCACGATACCCCGCGAGACCTCCAGGCGCTCCTTCACCCGCTGCACGCGCACCGCGGCGTGCTGGCGGCTGATGCCCACGGCGGCGGCCAGTTCGCGGCGGGTGAGTTCGCCGGCGACCTCGAGCCACCACAGGGACAGCAGTTGCCGGTCCTCGTCGTCCAGCCAGCGCACCGCCTCCGCGACCTCGCGGCGCTGGCCCTCCAACTGGAGCCGGAGAACGGTGAGTTCGGCGAAGTCGGCGGCCTCGTCCTGTGGCACGCTCTCATCGAGGCGCTGCGTCGTCCTGCGGCGCGCGCGGTCCCGTATCTGCCGCATGACGATCGCGACCAGCCAGGAGCGGAAGCTGTCGGGGTCGCGCAGCGAGCCGAGGTTGCCGACGGCGCGCAGCATGGTCTCCTGGACGACGTCGTCGACGTCGGCGTGGCCGTTCAGGGCGCGGCCGACGATGTTGTAGACCAGCGGCAGCCAGCCCGCGACCAGTTCGTCCAGCGCCTGCCGGTCTCCGGCCTGCGCGTCGGCGATGGTGGCCCGCCAGTGCGCGGCCTCGGCGTCGGCGTACGTCCTCATGCCCGCACCCTCTCAGCCGGGCCCCCGCTGTTGGCAATGTCGGAGATCACACCCGTGGGGACGAGCGGAACGGGCCCGGGATAACACTTTTTCCGCACCCGTAGCGGAAGCCCCGCACAACTCCCCCATCCTGCACGGGACTTGCTCGGGGTTCCTTCAGGGACCGGCCCCCTCCCCGCCGACGATCCGGAACGACCCCGCCCCGTCGGACGATCATCACGAATCCTCCGACCCCCTCATCCGCTTCCCTCGCCCCCTCGTCCCCTACGCCCCTTGCCCCTCGCCCCTCTTCGCCCTCGCCCTCGCCCTCGCCCTCGCCCTCGCCCTCGCCCTCGCCGGTTTCCCAGGAGTCCTGAGCATGCTTCTTCGCCGCCGTACCACCGTCCTGGCCGCCTCCCTCGTCCTCGCCCTCACGGCGGCCGGCCCGCTGGCCGCCCCGGCCTTCGCCACGCCCGCCGCCCCGGCCTTCGCCACGCCCGCCGCCCCGGCCTTCGCCACGCCCGCCGCCCCGGCCTTCGCCACGCCCGCCGCCGCTGACGCGACAGCGGCCGCACAGCACACGGCCGGCCTCGACACCCAGGCCCTCACCGCCGCGCTCACCGGGCTCCCGGACGCCGACGCGACCGCCGCGCTCGTCCGGGTCGGCGGCATCGACGGAGTCTGGCGCGGCAGCGCGGGCGTACACGATCTGGCGAGCGGCACGGCGGCCGACCCCGAGGCCCGCTTCCGGGCCGGTTCGACGACGAAGGTGGTGACGGCGGCGGCCGTGCTCCGTCTCGCGGCCGAGGGGCGGGTCGACCTCGACACGCCGATCCAGCGCTATCTGCCCGGGCTCCTCGGCAGGCAGTTCCGGCCGATCACCGTACGGCAGCTGCTCAACCACACCAGCGGCATCCCGGAGGGCGTGGGCCTCGGCGACTCCTTCGAGGAGGTGTACGCGCACCGCTTCGACACGCTGCCCCCGCGGCAGGTCGCCGCTTCGGCGGGAGCGAAGAAGCCGGAGTTCTGCGCGGGGAAGAAGCAGCACTACCTCAACATCAACTACACGTTCCTCGGTCTGCTGATCGAGAAGGCGACCGGACGCTCGTACGCCTCCGAGGCCACCCGGCTGGTGCTGGCACCGGCCGGGATGCGGGACACGTACTTCCCGGGCTCCGACCCGCGCATCCTAGGCCCCCACAACCGCGGCTACCAGGCAGTGAAGAAGGCCGACAGGACGACGGAGTTCGTGGACGTGACCGAGTGGAACCAGGCGGACCGGTTCGCGGCCGGCGACATGATCTCCACGACCGCCGATCTGGAGCGGCTGCTCACCGCCCTCTTCCGGGGCCGGATCGTGCCCGAGCCGCAGCTGGAGGAGATGTTCACGGTCCCGGCGGGCATCAAGGGCGCCACCTACAGTGCGGGCCTGCAGCGCTTCGAGCTGGAGGGGAAGGTGTACTGGCTCAAGTCGGGCGGCCGGTACGGCTACAACGCGGTGCTCGCCGGGACGCGGGACCTGAGCCGGACCCTCGTCTACTCGGTCAACTCCACGGACGCCAAGGGCGAGGACATGAACCCGGTGGCCAAGCGCATCGCCCTGGCGGCACTCAGGTAGCCGACGTCACGACCGCCACCGCCGCCAGCACCGCCGGAGCACCTTTCACGGCGAGAGTGACGGCGTGCTCGGGTCGGACGGGGTCGCCTGTTGCACGGACGGGCTCGGCTCGCCCACGGGGGTGCGGGCGGTCTCCGGGACAGCGGTGCCGTCGGGGGCAGTCGAGGGCACGGGGGCCGGGGCGGGGGTGGCGGCCCCCTGCGTAGGGCGCTCGGCGCCGGGCACGACGGACGGCGAGGGCGTGGGCGGCGAGGGCATGGACGACGACGGCACGGAGGGTGAAGGCGTGGGCATCGTCGGGGAACTGCTCATCGGGGGCGGGGCGAGCGGGACCGTCGGGCGGGCGGGCGCGTCGGACGCGGTCAGGCGCAGCGGGAGCAGGACGGCGAGCGCGGCAACGGCGCAGGTCGCGCCGACGCCTGCCGCAGCGCGCAGCACCCTGCGGCGGGCCGCGCCGCGACGGATCTCCTCGTACCGGCCGGGCGGCGGGCCGAGGTGGCCGGGGGTGGGGCGCAGGATGACGGTGAGCGGGTCGTCGGGGTCGAGGTCCGGGCCGTCGTCGAAGTCGTCAGCGGGTGTGATCAAGGCTTCTCCTCAGGTGGGCGCGGAGCAGTTCGCGGGCCGCGTGCAGGTCTGCCTTGACGGTTCCTTCCTTGCGCCCGGTCAGCACGGACACCTCCCTGATCGGCATGTCAGCGTAGTAGTGCAGCAGGATCGGGACGCGCAGCCGGTCGGGCAGCGACTGCACGAGCAGCCGCACCGAGGGGTCGGCCGGTTCGGCGGGCGGGGCGACGGCGGCCTCGACGGTGGCCCGGCGCACGGCCCTGCGCTCCCGTTCGAGCTTGCGCCAGTGGTCGCGGACCAGGTTGGCGGCGGTGACGAAGAGGAAGCCCTGGGGCTCCGCCACGCTCGTCCAGCGGGCCCAGAGCCGGGTGAACGCCTCCGAGGCGATCTCGTGCGCCGTCTCGTCGTCGTCGACGAGACGGCGGCACCAGCCGGCGAGGCGTGGGTAGAGGGCGGAGAACAGCTCGGACGCCGCCCTCTCGCGCGTGCGTGAGCGTTTCAACGTTCTCCCGCGGAACTCGACGCGGCACCGGAACCTGTGCTCAGCGCGGCGAAGACGATCACGTTGTCGCGGTATCCGTCGCCGGTACGGGGCCCGCCGCACGTGATGAGACGCAGTTCGGGCCGGTCCACGTTCCCGTAGACCTCCTCGGTCGGGAACCGCGCCTTGTCGACGGTCCGTACATCGGTGACGGCGAACGCGGCCGTCGTGCCGTTCTCCAGGCGCGCCTCGATCCGGTCGCCCCGGTGCAGCCGGTCGAGGTGACGGAAGACTCCGTCGCCGTACCGGCCGACCGTGACATGGGCGAGGATCACCGACGGACCGGTCTGCCCGGGTGTCGGCGAGTGCTCGTACCACCCCGCCCGGTCGTGTTTCTCGACGGGAGGCACCTGCACGCTGCCGTCGCCGGCCAGCCCCAGCCGCATGACCCGGGTGTCGACCCCGATGGCCGGAATCCGCAGCCCGATCGGCGCCGAGCGGGCGAGGGGACGCGCCGCCCGGCCGGAGGGGGTGGAGGACGCGCCCGGGGTACGTGCGGCGGTCGTGGCGACCGGGTCGGCGGAGGCGGCCGGGTGGTCGTCGGCCGCGTGGCCGGCGCAGCCCGTGAGCAGCAGCACCGCCAGGGCCGTCAGGGCCGGGGCGCGCCTGGAGAGCGCCCTCATGCGCCGGTCGCCCTCCGGCGCCGTACGACGTAGAAGGCCGCGCCGGCCGTCGCGAGCGCCGCGGCCGCGCTGCCGCCGATCACTCCGGTGTGGCTCTCGGAGGGCTCCGCGACGCCGGTGTCGGCCGCTCCCCTGGGCACGACGCTCACCTGGCTCGGCACGGCGCTCGGGGCCGTGCTGGCCGCGGGCGCGGCGCTCGGGGCGGTGGAGGGGTCGGCCGGGGCCTCGCTCGCCGCCGGGGTGGCGGCGCTGGGGACGGGGGTCGGCGTGCCGTCGGCGAGCGCGGGGGCCGCGCCCGCCAGCACGGCGGCGCCGGCAACTGCCAGGGCGGCGAAGCCGGTTCGGGGCATGAGTCGCATGAATCGCTCTCTTTCATCGGTCCGTTGACGGATCGAGCGGAGAGACGAGGCAGCCCGGGAGCAGGTTGCAAAGAGATGGCAAAGCCCATGCGCCTGATCATCTGCGGGACGGAAGCCGTCGATCCGGCCGCGTCCGCCTTGCGATTGACTGGGGTCGGCAATGATCCAAAGACGCGCAACCCATGGGGGCCACACGGTGAAGAACGACGACACTCCGCTGATACCCGACGCGGTGTGGCTGGAGGAACGGCTGGGCAAGGGCTCGCTGTGGCGACCCGACGAGGCCGCTCTGCCGGCCGAGTTGACCGATGCCGGATCGAGGGAGTTCCTGCTCAGGGTCGGCTTTCCCGCCGTCCGCATCGGGGTGGCGGGAATCGACACGAGGCACTTGCGGGACGAGGACGGGTGGGAGCCCTTTGACGCCGACGAGATCTACGGGGAGCGCTACCCCGATGACGACTCCCCGCCCAAGAACTTCTGCTTCACCGTGGCCACCTGGTCCGACCAGCACCTGATGCTCGACGCGGCGGACGGCGGCATCACCCACTACGACCCCAACGGGTGGGACCACGGGGCCGGTTGGAAGGGACCGGCGGCCGACGACCTCCCCCGGCTGGCCGTGCTCCTCGGGTTGATCGCCGAATCGGGCGACGCCCTCGAAGCGGCCGACGACGACGTACGCGCGGCTGCCGTCACCGAGCTGCGTGCGCGCATGATCGACGAGGACCTGTTCGTGGACGACTCCGCGTTCTGGGACGGCATCTTCGAGTGGCTGAGCTGAGACCAGGGCCTGTCCGGCGGATCAAGTCGGAGGAAAGCAGCGGCGCGCCTGTCAGCGCACGTGAGCGGGGGGTGGTGCGTCCAGATGCAAGGCGGAGGAGGGCGTCGACGCGATGGGGGTCCCCCCGCTCGAGCGAAGCCGAGAGTGAGGGGAGGGCGTGCCACCCCCCGCGTCTGCGGCATGATCCGCCGGACAGGCCCTAGGGTCGGGGCGGGTCAGCGCGGGGCGGTCGCCTCGGGTTTCCTTCCCCAGGCGGTGAGCATGCCGGCCGACAGTGCGGCGCATTCGTCGGAGCCGAGGTACCGGATCGCCTCGTCGACGGCCGGGTCGTCGACCAGGCCGGTGGCGAGCATCGCCGCTCTGCTCCGCTCCCAGGTGTCCGCCCAGAAGCGGCTGATGGGACTGCCCGGCAGCAGCGGCGGCACATGGACCTCGGCGGCGACGGACGCGAGCCCCGCCTCGCGCAGCAGGTGCGGGTACGACGGCACCCAGGAGACGTCAGTGCCGATGGCGGCCCGCAGCCCCTGCCACATCGCCCGCATCATCGACGTGTACGGCGTGCCGGGCGTCGTGTCGCACGTCAGGTCGACCGCGTCGCTGAGCACCAGGACACCGCCGGGCTCGACGAGTTCGGCGAGTCGTGTGATCAGGCGGTCGCGCTCGGGCAGGTGCATCAGCACGAAGCGCGCGTGAACGAGCCGGAATCGACCGGGGGCGAAGTGCGGGGCGGCGATGTCGGCCTTCAGCACGTCGAGCCCGGGCACGGCCCGCTCGGTGAGGAAGCGTACGTCGCGGTCCACGGCGAGCACGCTCGCCACCCCGGCCTCGTCCAGCAGCCGGCGGGAGACCGTGCCGGTACCGGCGCCCACGTCGAGGCAGCGCCACCCCGGGCCGGCCCCGAGGGCCCGCAGCCGCGCCAGGGTGAAATCGTCGTAGGCGAGGGCGCCGAAATCGATGCGCTCGCCCTCGCCCACCCGTTCGGGACCGAAGACGGCCTCGCCGTAGCGTCCGTCGTCGGACGGTTTCATGGCCGGGCCTCTCGTGCGGTGGGACGATGCGGGACAGCGGTCCCGAGGCCGCATCCCCACCGATCGTCCACCGCCGCCCGCCCTCCCGGCCGAGGCGCGCCGCCCTTGAGCCGATCGGCCCAGAAGGGGGCGTCGGAAGGCGAGGGGCGTGCGCGCGGCACACCCCTCGCTGCGGTGGCCCGCCTCCTACACGTCCAGGGACGTCATCACGTGCTTGATGCGTGTGTAGTCGTCGAAGCCGTAGGCCGACAGGTCCTTGCCGTAGCCGGACTTCTTGAAGCCGCCGTGGGGCATCTCGGCGACCAGCGGGATGTGGGTGTTGATCCACACGCAGCCGAAGTCCAGCTTCTTGGACATGCGCATCGCCCGGCCGTGGTCCTTGGTCCACACGGAGGAGGCGAGGGCGTACTCGACGCCGTTGGCCCACTCCACCGCCTGGTCCTCGTCGGTGAAGGACTGGACGGTGATGACGGGTCCGAAGACCTCGTTCTGGATGATCTCGTCGTCCTGCTTCAGCCCGGACACGACGGTCGCGGCGTAGAAGTAGCCCTTCTCGCCGACCCGCTGGCCGCCCGCCTCGACCTTGGCGTGGGCGGGCAACCGCTCGATGAAGCCAGTGACCTGCTTGAGCTGGTTGGGGTTGTTCAGCGGGCCGTAGAGCACGTCCTCGTCGTCCGGCTGGCCGGTCTTCGTCTCCGCCGCGGCCTTGGCGAGCGCGGCGACGAACTCGTCGTGGATCGACTCCTGGACGAGGACGCGGGTGGCGGCCGTACAGTCCTGGCCGGCGTTGAAGTAGCCCGCCACGGAGATGTCCTCGACGGCCTTGGCGATGTCGGTGTCCTCGAAGACGACGACCGGCGCCTTGCCGCCCAGCTCCAGGTGGACGCGCTTGACGTCCTTGGCCGCGGACTCGGCGACGGACATGCCGGCGCGGACCGAGCCGGTGATGGAGGCCATCGCCGGGGTCGGGTGCTCGACCATCAGCCGGCCGGTGTCACGGTCGCCGGTGACGACGTTGAAGACGCCCTTGGGCAGGATCGAGCCGACGATGTCGGCGATCAGGACGGTGGAGGCGGGCGTCGTGTCCGACGGCTTGAGCACCACCGTGTTGCCCGCGGCGATCGCCGGGGCGAACTTCCACACGGCCATCAACATCGGGTAGTTCCACGGCGCGACCTGCGCGCAGACGCCGACCGGCTCACGGCGGACGATCGACGTCATCCCGTCCATGTACTCGCCGGCCGAGCGCCCCTCCAGCATCCGGGCCGCGCCCGCGAAGAAGCGGATCTGGTCGACCATCGGCGGGATCTCCTCGGACCGCGTGAGCCCGATCGGCTTGCCCGTGTTCTCCACCTCGGCCGCGATGAGTTCCTCGGCGCGCTCCTCGAACGCGTCCGCGATCTTCAGTAGGGCCTTCTGACGCTCGGACGGGGTGGTGTCGCGCCAGCCCGGGAAGGCCTGGGCCGCGGCCGCCATCGCGGCGTCGACGTCCGCCTGGCCGGACAGCGGCGCGGTCGCGTACGCCTCGCCCGTCGCGGGGTTGACCACGTCGGTGGTCCGTCCGTCGACGGCGTCCCGGAACTCACCGTCGATGTAGTTGCGCAGACGACGCAGCTCGGTGCTCACTGCCGGCCTCCTGTCGGTTTCTGACTGCTGGGGGTGTCCATGGACTGAGACACCCACCCTAATCCGCCCGCCCACGTTTTCAACACCCCCGTCCCCGCGTCGACTGCGGAATCCGCAGATCTCGCTCACGTAAACAACGAATTTCATCGCATCGGCCTTGCGGAACTGTCGAGACGTCGTGCACAGTGAGGCCGTGGCCAGTCGAAGCGCAGAGCACAGGGACTCCCGCGAGTCCAGGAACGGCAGCACCCCTCACCTCGATGCCGTCAGCCTCGCCATCATCGAGCAGCTCCAGGAGGACGGCCGCCGGCCGTACGCCGCGATCGGCAAGGCCGTCGGCCTCTCCGAGGCGGCGGTGCGTCAGCGCGTCCAGAAGCTGCTCGACCAGGGCGTGATGCAGATCGTCGCCGTCACGGACCCGCTCACCGTGGGGTTCCGCCGGCAGGCGATGGTCGGGATCAACATCGAGGGCGACGTCGAGGCCATCGCGGACGCGCTGACCGACATGCCGGAAGTCGAGTACGTGGTGATGACGGCGGGCTCGTTCGACATCCTCGCCGAGATCGTCTGCGAGGACGACGACCATCTGCTGGACGTCATCAACAAACGCATCCGTGCCCTGCCCGGCGTGCGCTCCACCGAGAGCTTCGTCTATCTGAAGCTGAAGAAGCAGACCTACATGTGGGGAACCCGATAACCGTGAGGACCCGATAACCGTGAGCACCAAGGACCTCAGCCGCACCGCGTACGACCACCTGTGGATGCACTTCACCCGCATGTCCTCGTACGAGAACTCGCCGGTCCCGACGATCGTCCGGGGCGAGGGCACCTACATCTACGACGACAGGGGCCGGCGCTACCTCGACGGTCTCGCGGGTCTGTTCGTGGTCCAGGCCGGTCACGGCCGCACCGAGCTGGCCGAGACCGCCTTCAAGCAGGCGCAGGAGCTCGCTTTCTTCCCGGTGTGGTCCTATGCCCACCCCAAGGCCGTGGAGCTGGCGGAGCGTCTCGCCCACCACGCGCCCGGCGACCTCAACAAGGTCTTCTTCACCACCGGCGGCGGCGAGGCCGTCGAGACCGCCTGGAAGCTCGCCAAGCAGTACTTCAAGCTGCAGGGCAAGCCGACCAAGTACAAGGTCATCTCCCGCGCGGTGGCGTACCACGGCACCCCGCAGGGCGCCCTGTCCATCACCGGCCTGCCGGCCCTGAAGGCCCCCTTCGAGCCGCTCGTCCCGGGCGCGCACAAGGTCCCGAACACCAACATCTACCGCGCCCCGATCTTCGGCGACGACCCGGAGGCCTTCGGCCGCTGGGCCGCCGACCAGATCGAGCAGCAGATACTCTTCGAGGGCCCGGAGACGGTCGCGGCCGTCTTCCTGGAGCCCGTCCAGAACGCGGGCGGCTGCTTCCCGCCCCCGCCCGGCTACTTCCAGCGGGTCCGCGAGATCTGCGACCAGTACGACGTGCTGCTCGTGTCGGACGAGGTCATCTGCGCCTTCGGCCGCCTCGGCACGATGTTCGCCTGCGACAAGTTCGGCTACGTCCCGGACATGATCACCTGCGCCAAGGGCATGACCTCCGGCTACTCCCCGATCGGCGCCTGCATCGTCAGCGACCGGCTGGCCGAGCCGTTCTACAAGGGCGACAACACCTTCCTGCACGGCTACACCTTCGGCGGCCACCCGGTCTCCGCGGCGGTCGGCCTCGCCAACCTCGACCTGTTCGAGCGCGAGGGCCTGAACCAGCATGTGCTGGACAACGAGGGCGCGTTCCGCGCGACGCTGGAGAAGCTGCACGACCTGCCGATCGTCGGCGACGTCCGCGGCAACGGCTTCTTCTACGGCATCGAGCTGGTCAAGGACAAGACGACGAAGGAGTCCTTCAACGAGGAGGAGACCGAGCGCGTCCTGTACGGCTTCCTGTCCAAGGCCCTCTTCGACAACGGCCTGTACTGCCGTGCCGACGACCGCGGCGACCCGGTCGTCCAGCTCGCGCCGCCGCTGATCTCCAACCAGGAGACGTTCGACGAGATCGAGCAGATCCTGCGCGCCACCCTGACGGAGGCGTGGACGAAGCTGTGACATCAGCCTGATCAGCTGATCAACACCGGCCCCGGCGTCGACCGTTCGAGTGAGAAACGGCGGCCCGGGGCCGCGTGCTGTCCGGATGCCCGCTCTCGCCTCCTTAGCGTGCCAGTGACCGATCGGCCCTGCCTTCGTTCCCCCGCACGGGGGATTGGCACGGGAACCACAGATCTGAACCGAGGTGTACGCCCATGGAGGCCCCGCCGGACAACGACGTGCTCTGGGCACGCTCCCTGCACTTCACGCACCGCGACGGCTCACCCGGCCTCGGCGGGGTCTCGCTGGAGGTACGGGAGGGCGAGATCCTCGCCGTCAGCGGCCCGCGCGGCAGCGGCAAGACGACCCTGCTGCGCTGTCTGTCCGGCCTGGTGCCCGCCCAGCACGGCGAGGTCTGGTTCAACAGCGTCCCCGTGCACACGATGGGCCCGATGGCCCGCGAACGGCTGCGCCGCGACCGCTTCGGCTGGATCGACCCGGTGCCGGTCCTCGTCCCCGAACTCAACGTCTGGGAGAACGCGGCCCTCCCCCTGATGCTGCGCGGCACCAGCCGCCGCCGGGCCAAGGTCGCGGCCCTGGAGTGGCTGGAGCGCCTCGACATCGGCGACAAGTCCCACAGCCACCCGTTGGAACTCACCCAGGCCGAGCGCCAGCGCGTCTGCATCACCCGCGCCCTGGCCCCCGCCCCCTCCGTCCTCTTCGCGGACGAGCCGACGGCCCCCCTGCACCGCGCGGACCGGGCCCACGTCCTGCGCACCCTGACGACGGCGGCCCGTTCCCACGGCGTCACCGTGGTGCTGGCCACGCACGACCCGGAGACCGCGGCCCTCGCCGACCGCACGGTGCCGCTGCTGGACGGGCGCCGGGTGAAGACGGTCCATCTGCCGCCGGTCACGGAGCAGGAAGGCCGGGGGGCCGCGTGCTCGCTCTCCGTCTGACCCGCAGCGCCCACCCCGCGGTGCAATTGCGCCGCCTCCTGGTGGCGACGGCCTCCGCGGGCACCGGCTTCCTCCTGCTCAGCGCCCTCGGCCAAGCCCTCACCCACCCCGAGCCTTCGACCACTTCCCTGCTCCGCCTCGCCTGGTGCGCGGCGCCCCTGACGGCGACGGTCTACTTCGCCCTCGCGGTCGCCCGCACCGACCCCGGCACCCGCCCCCGCCCCGGTCTGGCGGCCATCGGCCTGGGCCCGACGCGGCTGATGGCCGTCTCGGCGACGACGACAGCCCTCTCCACCCTCCTCGGCTCGATGCTGGCCCTCGTGCTCTTCCTCCACCTCCGCGGCGACCTCACAGGCATGCCGTTCGACGGAGCCGCACGGGACTTGCTGGCCGCGGACCAGCCCCTCCCCCTCCCGGCGGCCCTGACCCTGCTCTCCCTGGTACCGGTCACCTCGTCCCTCGCCGTGGCATGGACACTGCGCCCGAGGGACACCCAGGTGGCAGCCCGCGCAACTCCAAGGATGCTGGGCCGCTTCGCGGCGAACGGGAGGAGGGACACAGGCGAGAGATTCGGCGAGTACGGCAGGTTCGGCGCACGCCTCCAGGCGCAGCCCGCGGGCAGTCGTACCGCCTCGGGCGGCTCCCGGCCCACGGAGGACAGCACCCCGCAAGCGCCGGACGGCACGACCGACCCCCCGGGACCGGCACCCGCACCCGCAGCGACCGGCGACCTTCAGGAAACGCCGGACCACCTCCCCGATCTCACCGCGCCCTGCGCCCTCACCGCACCCCCCAACCCCACCGCCCTCCCCTGGGGCGCAGCCGTCCTCGCCGCCGGCCTGGCCGTGGAGGCGTACGCGAACCGCTCGGCGAACCCGAGCACCTTCCCCCTCCCCGGCGGCCTCCCCACCGGCCCCGCCGCGGTCCTCCTCGGCTGGACCCTGACCGCCGTGGGCCTCGCCCTGGCCGGCCCCGGCCTCACCCTCCTCTGCGGCCGTGTGCTGCAGTCGGCCCGCCCCGGCGCCCTCCGCCTCCTCGCCGGCCGCGGCCTGATGCAGGAGGCGTCCCGCATCGGCCGTCCGCTGGGCGTGGTCTGCGCGGTGGCCTCCGGTGCGTACACGATGGCCGCGCTGTACGACCCGGCCGACGCGTCCTTCGGCCCGCTCAGCACCCTGGGCGCGCTGGTCGTGGTGGGCTGCACCGTCGCCACGCTGCTGACGGCGGCCGTGGAGGCGAGGCAGGCCCGCGCCGACACCACCGCCGCCCTCCTCCGCCTCGGCGCCCCGGCCAAGACACTGCGCAGCGCCGCCGCCCTGCGCGCCGGCGCCCTCCTCGCCCTCTTCGTCCCGCTCACCCTGATCGTGGCCGAACTCGCGTCGCTCCCCCTGACCGACTGAGCCCCGCCGGATACTCGCCGGTTCCTCGACGGATCCTCGCCGGAAAGAAGATCTCCGCCCACCGATGAGTTCCGCGCGACCCCCCGGTCTATCCCGACGTACAACACACCACCCGATGGGAGAGACCAGATGACCGCCCCGGCCTACCAGCAGATGATCTTCGTTAACCTGCCCGTGAGCGACCTCGACGCCTCGAAGAAGTTCTTCACGGACCTCGGCTACACGATCAACCCGCAGTTCAGTGACGACAAGGCGGCCTCGGTGGTGATCAGCGACACGATCATCGCGATGCTCCTCACCAAGCCGTTCTACTCGACCTTCACCGACAAGGAGATCGCGGACTCCACGAAGAGCAGCGAGGTCCTGATCGCCCTGAGCGCCCAGAGCCGCGAGAAGGTCGACGAACTGGTCGACAGGGCGCTCGCGCTCGGCGGCTCGCCCAGCGGCCGGACGCAGGACATGGGCTTCATGTACGGCCGTTCCTTCGACGACCTCGACGGCCACACCTGGGAGGTCATCTGGATGGACCCCTCGGCCGTCCAGGGCTGACCGAAGCCGGAGCCGGAACCGTCCGGTCCGCCGTACGCAGTGCCTGGCATGGGCGGGTGCATCCGACGACACCCGCCCGGCCGTTCGACGATTCCCACGACCGTCGATCTGACGGACCGTAGGGACAGCCTGCTCGCCCTGGACACCTCGGGCGCCGTCTCGTGAACCGGGAGCACTGGACCGAACAACTGCCCGCCCGGCCGCTCTTGCGGTCACTCGCCCGGGAGCGGTCGATGGAGTCCCGTATCTCCCTCGTTGACCGGATCGAGGAGGCGTCGGAGGCGTTGAAACGTCTCGGTGCTTAATAAGCGGGCAAAGTCGGCCACTCAGAAGCGTCCCCGCATTGACACTGCTTATGAGACGCTTATAGACCTGTGAGCCTGCTGGGGATGGTGACGCACTCGGCTCACCGGGGGCGCCATCTCCCCCTCCACCCCCCGCAGTTGCGCTTCCCGTAAAGGACAAACGTGTCCCTTTCCCGCCGTACCGCCGCCCGTTCGGTGCGCATGCTCGGTGTCACCGCCGCCTCCGCCGCCCTCGCGCTCAGCGCAGCGGGCAACGCGATGGCCTGCGACATCAGCGAGTTCTCCGCCGCTGCCGCCTGTGACGGCACGAAGGGCGTCATCACCGTCACCGACAAGGACCCCACGGGCGTCCCGGCCGTCATCACCGTCTTCCTCGAGAACAACGGTGCCGACCTCCGACAGGTCGGCGCGGAACAGACGGTCGTGGGCTCGAAGAAGGGCGTCACCGTCTCCTTCGCCGAGGACTGGGAGCCGAATGCCGAGTACCGGGTCCGCGTCCTGGCCGTCAAGGGCAAGAAGACGTTCGTCGACGCCGACATCAGCCCGAACGTGACCACCCCGTCCAAGGCCTGCAAGGCAGGCGACACCTCCACGCCGTCGACCACGCCGTCCGGCACCCCCTCCAGCAGCGCTCCGTCCTCGACCCCGTCGGACACCGCTTCGCCGCCGGCCGACACCGCCGCCCCGAGCCCGTCCGACTCGGCGAGCGACAGCGCCGCGCCCGCGCCCTCCGCGAGCAACGCCCCGTCGGCCGCCGCGCAGGAGTCCAACCTCGCCGAGACCGGTGCCAGTTCCAACACCGGTCTGATCGCGGGCATAGCGGCCGTGCTGGTCGTCGTCGGCGGTGGCGCGGTGTTCTTCGGCATGCGTCGCCGTGGGTCCAGCAACCGCTGACCCGCACAACGAACAGCGCGCGGGTGGCCCGTCCCTTCGCCGGGGCGGGCCACCCGCATGTTCGGCCGCCGCCCCACCCGCGCCCGGCTTCCTCAGCCGAACTTCGTCTTCTCCAGCCAGAGCTCCAGCAGCTCGCGCTCGCCGAGCACCTCCAACCCCGGGCTGTCCAGCGGCAGTCGGCGGTAGAAGGCGAGCAGCACGGAGGTGAGCGGGCCGCGCAGGGCGACCGTCGCCTTCTCGTGACCGCGACGCCAGACGATCCCACGCTCGGTGAGCTCGACCGTCCTCCCCCACCCTTCGGGCGGGGGGACCCCCATCTCGCTTCGCTCGGCGTTCAAGTCAGCCGACGTGTCGGTGGCGTGCAGGTGGATGCTGCGGCCCGGGACGAGCAGTTCGTCGTCCGCCGCCTGCGGCATGTTCCGCTGCACCCACTCCACGAGTTGCAGCCACTCGTCCAGCGCGTCGGCGGCCACCTCGGGCGCGACCTCGTAGGGCACTTGGGCGGCGAGGGCGGCGTCCGCGCTGTGCACGGTGATCTCGTGGGTCATCCGGCGCGCCCAGAAGCCGGAGTCGAGCGTCCCGGCCCAGCCCCACACCTTCGCGTCGGGACCGGCCTCCCGCAGCGCGCCGACGACCAGCTCGCCGGTCTCCGCGAGCCAGGCGTCGAGCGCGGCCGGGTCGCCCTCGCCGTCCGGTCCGCCGTACAGCGGCACCGACTCCGCCGGGATCTCCTCCTGGGCCCGCGTCCGCACCAGCGCGTCCACCCAGCGCAGGGCTCCGCCCATATGCCGCACGAGTTGCTCCAGCGACCAGTCGGGGCAGGTCGGCACGGTGGCCGAGAGGTCCGCCCCGGAGGTCACCACGGCCCTCAACAGGCCGACCTGGTGGGCGATTTCGTCACAGTAGCGGTCATGTGCGAGAAGGGTCATACGTAACACCGTAGGGGTCGGCCCGGTCAGTCCAGCACGACGATTTCGGCCGTGTCGAAGGACACCCCCACGACGCCCCCGACCTCCGGCGCGTCCCGCAGCGCGCACGCCGCCTCCAACCTCGGTGCGCCCTCCGGCTGGAGATGCACGGCAACATGGGTGCCCCGGAAGGTGCGGGCGGCGACCGTGCAGCGCAGGCCCTCCTCCGCGCTCACCAGGCGCACCCCGGCGGGCCGGACGAGCAGCGTGCGCGCCCCCTGCCCGGACCCGGCCGGCACCGGCACCTTGCCCCACGGCGTGACCGCGACCTCCCCGGCGACGGTCGCCTCCACCACGTTGTCGAAGCCGAGGAAGCGGGCCACGAACGCGTCCGCCGGACGCTGCCACACCTCAAGAGGCGTACCGGACTGGGCGATCCGCCCGTCCCGCATCACCACGACCCGGTCGGCGAGCGCGAACGCCTCGCCCTGGTCGTGCGTCACCGCGAGAACCGTGGTCCCCAACCGGCCGAAGAGTTCCCTCAGTTCGACGACCAGCCGCTCCCGCAGCGACCGGTCGAGCTGACCGAGCGGCTCGTCCAGCATCAACAGCCGGGGCCGGGGCGCGAGGGCCCGGGCCAGCGCGACCCGCTGCTGCTCCCCGCCGGACAGCGCGGCGACGGCCCGCCGGGCGGCGCCGGGCAGTCCCACGAGGTCGAGCAACTCCTGTACCCGGTCGGCCTGTTCCTGCCGGGAAACCGCCCGCATCCGCAGCCCGAATGCCACATTGCCACCCACGTCCCGCTGCGGGAACAGCTGATGGTCCTGGAACATCAGCCCGAGCTCCCGTCGGTGCGCGGGCACGCCCGCCTGGTCGCGTCCGTCGAGCAGCACCCGCCCGGAGTCCAGGGGTTGCAGTCCGGCCACCGCCCGCAGCAACGTCGACTTGCCGCTGCCGCTGGGCCCGAGCACACACACCACCTCGTGCTCGGCGACGGCAAGATCGACGGCGTCCAGCACCGCCCGTCCGCCGAACCGCACGGTGGCACGCTCCAGTTCGAGCAGCCGCATCAGAACTCCCCCGTCCGGTCGGTCCGCAGCCGCTCCAGCACCAGCAGGGCCACCGCGCACACGATCATCAGAATCGTCGAAAGAGCCATCGCCTGGCCGTAGTTGAGCTCACCGGCCCGCCCGAGCAGTCGTGCCACGGCGACCGGCAGCGTCGGGTTGTCGGGCCGCGCGATGAACACGGTCGCCCCGAACTCCCCCAGTGACACCGCGAAGGCGAACCCGGCCGCGACCAGCAGCGCCCGCCGCACCATCGGCAGGTCCACCTCCCGCCACACCCGCCACGGCGACGCCCCGAGCACGGCCGCCGCCTCACGCAGCCGCTGGTCCACCGCCCGCAGCACCGGCAGCATGGTCCGTACGACGAAGGGCACGCCGACCAGCGCCTGCGCCAGCGGCACCAGGATCCACGTACCGCGCAGGTCCAGCGGAGGCTCGTCCAGCGCGATCAGGAACCCGAAGCCGACGGTCACGGCGGAGACGCCGAGCGGCAGCATCAACAGCGCGTCGAAGCCACGGACCAGCCGCCCGGCGTCCCGGCGGGTGAGGGCCGCGGCGGCCAGCCCGCCGATCAGCACCGCGATGGCGGTCGCGGCGATGGCGTACTGCAGGGAGTTACCGATCGCCTCGATCGGCGGAACCAGGAAGACATTGCCGTCGTCGCTGGTCAGCGCCCGGTAGTAGGCGAAGCCTGGCGTGTCCAGCGAGCGCTGCACCAGCACCGCGAGCGGCAGCACCAGCAGCACGGCGATCGTGGCGAGCACCCCGGCGAGCAGCGCCCACTGCCCGGTCCCACGCGGCCGGCGCGCCGTCACGGAGGCGTCCACGAGCCGCAGCGCGGTCTCCCGCCGTCGTACGGCGGCGGCGTGCACGGCGAGGATCGCGCCGACGGCCACGAACTGGACGATCGTGAGGACGGCCGCCGTCGACAGGTCGAAGATCTCGGAGGTCTGCCGGTAGATCTCCACTTCGAGCGTGGAGAAGGTGGGGCCGCCGAGGATCTGCACCACACCGAAGGAGGTGAAGGTGAAGAGGAAGACCATCAGCGCGGCGGCGGCGACGGCGGGCCCGAGGGCCGGCAGCGTGACCGTGCGCCAGGCCCTCAGCCGGGACGCGCCCAGCATCCGCGCCGCCTCCTCCTGCCGCGGGTCGAGCTGCGACCACAGCCCGCCCACGGTCCGTACGACGACCGCGTAGTTGAAGAAGACATGCGCGAGCAGGATCGCCCACACGGTGGTGTCCAGCCGTACGCCCCACAGCTCGTCGAGCAGTCCGCCGCGCCCGACGAGCGCGAGGAACGCCGTACCGACGACGACCGTCGGCAGCACGAACGGGACGGTGACGACGGCCCGCAGCACCTGCTTGCCCGGAAAGTCCAGCCGCGCGAACACATACGCGCCCGGCAGCGCGACCAGGAGCGTGAGCGCGGTGGACGCGAGCGCCTGCCAGGTGGTGAACCACAGGACGTGCCGGATGTCGGACTGCGCGAGCACGTCCCACAACCGCCCGAACTGCCAGCCGCCGTCCGTCTTCAGGCCGCGCGCGACGATCGCGGCGACCGGGTAGGCGAAGAAGACCGCGAAGAACGCGACGGGCACGGTCATCAGAGCGAGCCGCGCCGCCGCGCTCTCCTTGGTGCCCTTCCCGGGGGCGCCCTTCCCGGGGGTGCGCTCCCCCGGGGGCCTCTTCTCCAGGGCTACTTCAGTACGAGCGAGGTCCATGACTTGACCCACTGGTCGCGGCGGTCGGCGATCTTCGCCGGGTCCATGGTCTCGGGGTCCTTGGCGGCGGGACCGTACTGGGTGAACTCGGCGGGCACGGCCGCGCCCTTCACCACCGGGTACACGAACATGTTGAGCGGCATGTCCTCCTGGAACTTCTTGCTGATCAGGAAGTCGATCAGCGCCTTGCCGCCCTTGCCGTCGGCCGCGTTGTCCAGCAGCCCCGCGAACTCGACCTGGCGGAAACAGGTGCCGGTCGCGACGCCCGTCGGAGCGGTGGTCGGCTTCGGATCGCCGAAGATCACCTCGGCGGGCGGCGAGGAGGCGTACGACACGACGAGCGGCCGGTCCGCTCCCGCCTTCCTGCCCCCGGCCGAACCGGAGAACTCCTCGTTGTAGGCCTGCTCCCAGCCGTCGACGACCTTCACCCCGTTCGCCTTGAGCTTCTTCCAGTAGCCCTCCCAGCCTCCGTCGCCGTACTTCGCGGCCGAGCCGAGCAGGAACCCGAGGCCGGGCGAGGAGGTGGCGGCGTTCTCGGTGACGAGGAGGTTCTTGTAGGCGGGCTTCACCAGGTCGTCGAAGGAGGCGGGCGGGGTCAGCTTGTGCTCGGCGAAGTACTTCTTGTCGTAGTTGACGCAGATGTCGCCGTAGTCGACGGGCGTGACCCGGTGTTTGCCGGCGTCCAGCTGAAAGCGGGTCTCGACCTGCGCGAGCCCCTTCGCCTCGTACGGCTGGAACAGCCCGTTGTCGAGGGCGCGGGACAGGAGGGTGTTGTCGACTCCGAAGAAGACGTCGCCCTGCGGGTGGTCCTTGGTGAGGATGGCCTTGTTGACGGCCTGCCCGGCGTCGCCGTCCTTGAGGACCTTCACCTTGTAGCCGGACTGCTTCTCGAAGTCGGCGAGCACGCTCTTGGAGACGGCCCACGAGTCGTGGCTGACGAGGGTGACGGTCTTGGACT
Organism: Streptomyces sp. NPDC050121; assembly: GCF_044460385.1. Lineage (NCBI taxonomy): Bacteria > Bacillati > Actinomycetota > Actinomycetes > Kitasatosporales > Streptomycetaceae > Streptomyces > Streptomyces sp. NPDC050121. Next base: position 127,541 of record NZ_JBITJV010000005.1, read on the forward strand.
CCGTCGCTCCCCCGCCGCCGTCCGTCGACCCGCACGCGGACAGCGTGAGCAGGCCGAGCCCGACGGCCACGGCCACGATGGTCTTGTTCTGCACTGGATTTCCTCCTGGGGGTGACCAGGAAGAGACGCGGCCCTGCCCGGGTCCGCACGGAACGGACACCGGGCAGGGCGCAACAGCTCGAGTGATGACCGAACTTCCTACCCAGAATGACCTGGGCGAGGTTCAGAGGGTCTGCGGGCCTGGATGCCGCACTCTCAGCGCTGTGGCGCTCCCCTGTCGGAATATGAAGATATGTGTACGGCCTAAAGACTACCGCTCGGTGGCCGCGAGCTGACCGCACGCCCCGTCGATCTCCTGACCACGGGTGTCCCGGACGGTCACGGGGACGCCGTGCGCGGCGATCGCCTCGACGAACGCCTTCTCGTCCTCCGGCCGGGAGGCCGTCCACTTCGAGCCCGGGGTCGGGTTGAGCGGGATGAGGTTGACGTGCACGGGCTTGCCCCGCAGCAGCCGCCCGAGCCGGTCACCGCGCCAGGCCTGGTCGTTGATGTCGCGGATCAGCGCGTACTCGATGGACAGCCGGCGCCCGGAGCGCTCGGTGTACTCGAACCCGGCGTCCAGCACCTCCCGCACCTTCCACCGCGTGTTCACGGGGACGAGGGTGTCGCGCAGCTCGTCGTCGGGCGCGTGCAGGGAGATCGCGAGCCGGCACTTGAAGCCCTCGTCGGCGAACCGGTGGATGGCGGGCACCAGCCCGACCGTCGACACGGTGATGCCCCGCTGCGAGAGCCCGAGCCCGTCCGGCGCCGGGTCGGTGAGCGCGCGGATGGCGCCGACGACCCGCTTGTAGTTGGCGAGCGGCTCGCCCATCCCCATGAAGACGATGTTGGACAGCCGGGCAGGCCCCCCGGGCACGTCCCCGTCCCGCAGCGCCCGCATCCCGTCGACGATCTGGTGCACGATCTCGGCGGTGGACAGATTCCGGTCGAGCCCCGCCTGCCCGGTGGCGCAGAACGGGCAGTTCATCCCGCACCCGGCCTGCGAGCTGATGCACATGGTCACCCGGTCCGGGTAGCGCATCAGCACCGACTCCACGAGCGTGCCGTCGAACAGCCGCCACAGGGTCTTGCGTGTGGTCCCCTGGTCCGTCGACAGATGCCGGACGACCGACATCAGGTCCGGCAGCAGCGCCTCACGCAGCTTCTCGCGCGCACCGGCGGGGATGTCCGTCCACTCCGCCGGGTCGTGCGCGTAGCGCGCGAAGTAGTGCTGCGACAGCTGCTTGGCACGGAACGGCTTCTCACCGATCTCCGCCACGACCTCCTTCCGCTCGGCGGGCGAGAGGTCGGCGAGGTGCCGCGGCGGCTTCTTGGCTCCGCGGGGGGCGACGAAAGTGAGTTCTCCGGGCTTAGGCATGGCCTTACCAGTGTCGCAGATCGAATCGGGTGGCCCGGGCCGCCCGGATCCGGGTGCGGGGCGGCTACCAGTTCCGTTCGGCGGTGGTCTTGGCCGGGCCGAGGACCTCCACGTGGCCGTGATCGCCGTACAGGGCACGCCGCCAGTCGCCGAACACCTTCGCGGTGCGGTCCGCGCTGTCCTGCTCTCCCACACCGAAGTCGACCCGGACCACGGCCACGCTGCGGGCGCTGTCCGCGGGCACCCGGATGTGGACGCTCGTCACGTGGGAGGCGAGGGCTGCATCCGCTTTCGGGGCGTCCGTCGTGAGGTAGGCGCGGAATTCGCGGAGCATCGGGAACCAGCGGTGCGGACCGCTCGCAGGGCCGTCGGTGCCCTGGTCGTCGCTGGTGGTGTCGGGAAGGCTGCCCTGGTCGTCGCTCGTCTCGTCGGGAAGGTTGCTCTGGCCGTCGTCGGTGGTCTCGTCCGGGAGATTGCTCTGGCCGTCGTCCGTGGTCTCGTCCGGAAGACTGCCCTGGTCGTCGCTGGTCTCGTCCGGGAGATTGCTCTGGCCGTCGTCCGTGGTCTCGTCCGGAAGACTGCCCTGGTCGTCGCTCGTCTCGTCCGTCGCGGACGATCCCGGCCCGGACGTGGCAGCCGTTCGCTCCCCGGCGTGCTGCGTGCCGCAGGCGGTCAGCGGCAGGCAGCAGAAGGCAAGCACCACGGCGACGGGTGCGTACCGAGTCATCAACTTCATGTGTGTCCCCCTTCACACAGTGAGAGGGGGACACACAGCCGGGAGTTCCATCGAGCGGGGCGGGGCTACGCCATCCCGTGCTCCAGCCGGTCCTTCAGCAGCCGTTCGTTGTGCGGGAGCTCCTTGCGGACCTGTGCGCGGACGACGAGCGGGAGAAGGATCTTGCCCATGCCCTTGCCCTCGAAGTCGAGCTCCATCGTGACGCGGGAGCGGCGGCCGTCGTCGAGCGGAGTGATCTCGCCGTGGACATGGCCGCGGATGGGGCCGTCGACGCCCTGCAGACCCCAGGCGCGCGGTGGGTCGTACTCGGTGTACTCCATGGTCATCGGCACGTCCCTGCGGCCGACGTGCCGGGTGATCCGCAGCCGGGAGCCCACGCCCACCGGCCCGGGGTCGAGCGGCTCCGCCGAGACGGCGCTCTGCTGCCACTCCGGCAGATGGGACGGGTCGATGACATACGCCCAGACGTCCTCGGGGCTGCGGTCGACGTCGATCGAATCACGGAAGTCGGACATGAAGCCCGCCCCCTTCCAGGGAGATCCCCCCTGAGAGCCCGCACCAGAAATCGTCCCACTCGGCCGCCCCGGCGGCCACGGCAGCGGGCCCCCGCCCTGAGGTCAGGACGGGGGCCCGCACAAGCCGAAGAACGCGCTCGGGTCGGCCGGAATCAGCCTGGATCAGTCTGAATCAGCCGGAACCCACGAACAGCACGAGCAGCAGCCATACGACCGGAGCGGTGGGCAGCAGCGAGTCCAGCCGGTCCATGATGCCGCCGTGGCCCGGGAGCAGCGTGCCCATGTCCTTGATGCCCAGGTCCCGCTTGATCATGGACTCGCCGAGGTCGCCGAGCGTGGCGCTGGCCGCGACGGCGAAGCCGAGCAGCAGACCCTGCCACCAGGTCCCGTCGTCGATCACGAACTGCATGAGCAGCGCGCCGGCGACCATCGCGAACGACACCGCGCCGAGCAGACCCTCGCGGGTCTTGCCGGGGCTGATGCGCGGGGCGAGCTTGGTCCTGCCGAAGCGCCAGCCGACGGCGTACGCGCCCGTGTCGCTGACGACCGTCAGCAGCAGGAACGTCATGACGCGGAAGGCCCCGTCGTCGGCGGTGAGCATCAGGGCGACGAAGGTGGCCAGGAACGGAACGTAGAACGCGGCGAAGACGCCGGCCGTGACGTCCTTGAGGTAGCCCTCGGGCGGTTCCGTCATCCGCCAGACCAGCACCGCGAGCGCGGTGAGGGCCATGGCGACCCAGGCGCCCTCGGGCCCCCGCACGTAGCCGGCGACGACCATCGCCGCGCCGCCGACCGCGAGCGGCACGAGCGGCGCCTTGATGCCCTTGCGCTCCTGCAGCCTGCTGGTCAGCTCCCACAGACCCACGACGACGGCGACGGCTATCACCCCGACGAACACGGCCTTGACGACGAACAGCGACGCGACGATCACCACACCGAGCCCGACCCCGACCCCTATGGCCGCGCCCAGGTCTCGGCCCGCACTCTTCTTCTGCGGTGCGGGCGCCGGGTGAGGGGCGTCGGGCATGGGCTCCGGATTCTGCGGCACTGCCGCAGGGGGCTGTGCCGACGGGGTGTCGTCACCGTGGGCGGCGCCGGCGTGGGCGCCGCCGTAGGTCTCGTCTCGGAACAAGGGGCCGCCCAGCCGAGCGGCCCCCCGGTCGTCATCCTGGTGACCGCCGTGTGCGGATACGTCGGGGACGACGGGCATGGGGCGAGTCTGCTGCGCCTCAGGCGCATCGTACGCGGAACCCGCCGGGGCAGCGCCCTGGACAGGCCCCTGGTCGACGGGCCCCCAGTACCCGGCCCGCGACCCGGTGTGTGGCGGTGAGCCCCAGGATGAGTCGTTCATCAGACCTCGAGCAGCTCCGCTTCCTTGTGCTTCAGGAGCTCGTCCACCTGAGTGACGTACTTCGCGGTGGTGTCGTCGAGCTCCTTCTCCGCACGACGGCCCTCGTCCTCGCCGACCTCGCCGTCCTTGATGAGCTTGTCGATCGCGTCCTTGGCCTTGCGGCGGACCGCGCGGATGGACACCTTGGCGTCCTCGCCCTTGCCCTTGGCGACCTTGATGTAGTCGCGGCGGCGCTCCTCGGTGAGTTCGGGGAACACCACCCGGATGATGTTGCCGTCGTTGCTCGGGTTGACGCCCAGGTCGGAGTCGCGGATCGCCTGCTCGATGTTGCGCAGCGCGCTCTTGTCGAACGGGGTCACGACCGCCATGCGCGGCTCCGGCACGGAGAACGAAGCCAGCTGGTTGATCGGCGTCGGCGCGCCGTAGTAGTCGGCCACGATCTTGTTGAACATCGCCGGGTGCGCACGGCCGGTGCGGATCGCGGCGAAGTCCTCCTTGGCGACCACGACGGCCTTCTCCATCTTCTCCTCGGCCTCGAGGAGGGTCTCTTCGATCACCACTTGCTCCTGCGTGTCTTGAGTAGGCCCGGCTGCGGTTCCCTGTCGGTGGCGGCGGCCGGCTGCGTCGCGTCTTCTTCCTGCACGGTTCCCGACCGGCAGAACATTGTCCATCCCCCGACCCGGGTCCGTCCCCCGGTCAGGTGTTGTCGTGCGGACCGGAGAGGGACCGAAGAGTCCTACCGGTCGTGGACCGGGGGTTTTCGGTCAGGCCCGGCTGCCCTGCTCACCCACCAGCGTGCCGATCTTCTCACCCTTGACGGCGCGAGCGATATTGCCCTCGGCCAGAAGCTCGAAGACGAGGATCGGGAGCTTGTTGTCGCGGCACAGCGTGACGGCGGTGGCGTCGGCGACCTTCAGGTCACGGGTGATGACGTCCCCGTAGCCGAGGGCGTCGAACTTGACGGCCGCCGGGTTGGTCTTCGGATCGGAGTCGTAGACGCCGTCCACGCCGTTCTTGCCCATCAGCAGCGCCTCGGCGTCGATCTCCAGGGCGCGCTGGGCGGCTGTGGTGTCGGTGGAGAAGTACGGCATGCCCATACCGGCGCCGAAGATGACCACGCGGCCCTTCTCCAGGTGGCGCACGGCGCGCAGCGGGATGTACGGCTCGGCGACCTGGCCCATGGTGATGGCGGTCTGCACCCGGCTGTCGATGCCCTCCTTCTCCAGGAAGTCCTGGAGGGCGAGGCAGTTCATGACCGTGCCGAGCATGCCCATGTAGTCGGAGCGGGCGCGGTCCATGCCGCGTACCTGCAGTTCGGCGCCGCGGAAGAAGTTGCCGCCGCCGATGACGACCGCGATCTCGGCGCCGTCCCGGACGACGGCTGCGATCTCGCGGGCGATCTTGTGCACCACGTCGGGGTCCACACCCAGGCCGCCGCCACCGGCGAAGGCCTCTCCGGACAGCTTCAGCAGAAACCGGCCGCTCACTTTGCCGTCGTCGCTCTTCTGGGCCTTGGTGGTCATGACGTTCTCGCTTCTTTGACGGGTCGCACATACGAGGAGGCCATTGCCGGCGGGGTGTCGTTCGCATCCCATGCGCGGCAATGGCCTCCTCGTCAGATCTGCTGTCGTCCGTCACGCGCCCGCGTGACGGCGTACCGGACGACTGCACCCGACCCTATCGGGCCGACGCGCCGATCGCGGCACGGACTCAGATGCCGACCTTGATGCGCGTGAAGCGCTTCAGGGTGACACCGGCCTCGTCCAGGATCTTCTGGACGGACTTCTTGTTGTCGAGCGCGTACGGCTGGCCGAGCAGCGTGGCGTCCTTGAAGAAGCCGTTGAGGCGACCCTCGACGATCTTCGGCAGGGCGGCCTCGGGCTTGCCCTCGGCGCGGGTGGTCTCCTCGGCGACGCGGCGCTCGGACTCGACGACCTCGGCCGGCACGTCCTCCTTGGAGAGGTACTTCGGCGCGAAGGCGGCGATGTGCTGGGCGATGCCCTTGGCGACGTCGGCGTTCGGCTTGTCCAGCTCGACGAGGACACCGATCTGCGGGGGCAGGTCGGGCATCGTGCGGTGCATGTAGGCGGACACGAAGCCGTCGGCGAACTGCGCGAAGCGGTCCAGGACGATCTTCTCGCCGAGGTTGGCGTTGGCCTCGTCCACGAACGCCTGGACGGTCTTGCCGGCCTCGATCTCGGAGCCGAGCAGGGCCTCGAGGTCTGCCGGGGAGGTCGCGGCGACGTGCTGCGCGATCTGGTTGGCGACGGCCTGGAACTTCTCGCCCTTGGCGACGAAGTCCGTCTCGCACTTCAGCTCGACGAGGACACCGGAGGAGTTGTCGTCGGCGATGACGGAGACCACGGCGCCGTTCTCGGCGGAGCGGCCCTCGCGCTTGGCGACGCCCTTCTGGCCCTTGATACGGAGCGCCTCGACGGCCTTCTCGACGTTGCCCTCGGCCTCGTCCAGCGCCTTCTTGCAGTCCATCATGCCGGCGCCGGTGAGCTCACGGAGCTTCTTGACGTCGGCGGCGGTGTAGTTCGCCATGATCTGTGAATCTCTCTCGGAGTTCGAAGTCTCGAAGATCTACGAAGATCTGGGGGCTGTGGGTGAACGGCGGGCGGCGTACTGGACGCCCCCGCCGTCACTTCGTCCCTACGACCGTACGGGCGCGACGGCGACCGCACGGCCTACGGCCTGAATCAGGCCTGCTCGCCCTCGGCGGCCGGAGCCTCGGCGGGGGCGGCCTCGGCAGCGGGCGCCTCGGCGGCGGGCGCCTCGGCAGCGGGCGCCTCGGCCTCAGCGGCCGGAGCCTCGACAGCGGCCTCGGCCGGCTTCTCGGCGGCCTCGGTGTCGGCGTCGGCCTTCTTCTCGCCCTCGAGCAGGTCGCGCTCCCACTCGGCCAGCGGCTCGCCCGCGGCCTTCTCGCCCTTGTCACCGGTGGCGACACGGGAGCGGGAGATGAGGCCCTCGGCGACCGCGTCGGCGATCACGCGGGTGAGCAGGGTGACGGAGCGGATCGCGTCGTCGTTGCCCGGGATCTTGTAGTCGACCTCGTCGGGGTCGCAGTTGGTGTCGAGGATGGCGACGACCGGGATGTTGAGCTTCCGGGCCTCGCCGACCGCGATGTGCTCCTTCTTGGTGTCCACGATCCAGACGGCGCTGGGCACCTTGGACATCTCGCGGATACCACCGAGGGTCTTCTCGAGCTTGGCCTTCTCACGCGAGAGGACCAGGAGCTCCTTCTTGGTCAGACCCGAGGCGGCGACGTCCTCGAAGTCGATCTGCTCGAGCTCCTTGAGGCGCTGCAGACGCTTGTAGACGGTGGAGAAGTTGGTGAGCATGCCGCCCAGCCAGCGCTGGTTGACGTAGGGCATGCCGACGCGGGTGGCCTGCTCGGCGATGGCCTCCTGCGCCTGCTTCTTCGTGCCGACGAACATGACCGTGCCGCCGTGGGCGACGGTCTCCTTGACGAACTCGTAGGCGCGGTCGATGTACGACAGCGACTGGAGCAGGTCGATGATGTAGATGCCGTTGCGCTCGGTGAAGATGAAGCGCTTCATCTTCGGGTTCCAGCGACGGGTCTGGTGACCGAAGTGGACGCCGCTCTCCAGCAGCTCCCGCATCGTGACGACGGCCATGGCCGTTCTCCTTGTTTTTCTCGGTTGTGCCGCGGATGCCGGACGGCTCCCGCGCCTGACGCCCGCGGTGCGCCGAGCCACGAAGGACCGAGGGGCGCGGATACCGGGAGACCGACCGTGGCCGGCGCCCGATACCGGGGCGTGCGAAGTCGACCCGGTGACCCGGATCGCCAGAAGAAGTGTACGGGACCCGGGAGGCGCCGGGTGACGCCGCTGTCCACAACCGGCGAGTAGTCCACAGGTCCGCGCCGTGGCCCGGCGGATGCGGAACGGTTTTCCCATGTACGCGAAGCGATGCCTCGGCGGCCTGGTGCTGCTCCTGTTGATCACGATGCTGGCGTCCGTGGCGTGGGCGGACCCGCAGGCCCCGCCGCGAGCCCCCGCGCTCCCGTCGGCTCCGGTCCCGGCGATCGGCCGGTCCTGGCCGGTCGGCACGCGCCCGGCGGTGGTACGCGGCTGGGAGCCCCCGGCCACGCCGTACGCGCGCGGTCACCGGGGCGTCGACCTGGCGGCCCCGCCGGGCGCCCCGGTCCGGACGGTGGCCCCGGGCCGCGTGTCCTTCGCGGGGCGGGTGGCGGGCCGCGGGGTCGTCGCGGTGGAGCTGACCGGCACGGGTGAGCCGCCGCTGCGAACGACCTATGAGCCGGTGCGGGCGTCGGTGCACAAGGGTGACGAGGTGGCGCCGGGCCAGGTGATCGGCACGGTGGAACCGGTGGGGTCGCACTGCACGGTGACGTGCGTGCACTGGGGGCTGCTGCGGGGCGAGGCGTACCTGGACCCGCTGTCGCTGCTGCCGCCGTGGCTGCTTCGCCGGGGCCCGTCGCGACTGCTGCCGGTGCTCGGCGTCGCCCTGCCGTAGCTCAGCCCAGCACGCCCCGCAGGACCATGGAGACCGTCGCGTCCGTGATCGCCGAGGGATCCTCGGCGGCTCCCAGCTCGATCCGCCGTACCGCCGCGTCCACGACGCCCTGCAACAGCATGGCCGCGAGCCGGGGCTCCGTGTGCCCCAGCTCCGCCAGGGCCTCCCCGATCATCGATACGAGCCCGCCGTGCGCCGCGCGGATCTTCTCCCGGGCCCCGGCGTCCAGTTCGCTCGCCGAGATCGCCACGACGGCCCGGTGCCGGCGGTCCCCCACCAGCGCGAGCTGCTGTCGTACATACGCCTCGACCTTGGCCTCCGCCCCGTCGGCCGCGGCCATGGCCGTCTCGACCTCCGCCGCCCACACGGGGAAGTCGACCTCGCACAGCTCCTCGACCACGGCGGCCCGCGACCGGAAGTACTCGTACACGGACGAGCGCGCGAGGCCGGTGCGCTCGGCGAGGGCCGGGAAGGTCAGCGCCTCCGTCCCGCCATCGGACAACAGGGAGCGTGCCGCGTCCAGCAGGGCGGCACGCTGCATCGACCGGTGCTCGGCCACGGAGGCCGCTCGAATCCTTGGCACGTCAACCACTCTACGGACGCGCCACCCCCGACGGGAGTGACTCGGGCCGGTCAGCGACCGAAGCCCGCCAGTTTCGCACGCAACTGGAGCACGGACTTGGTGTGGATCTGGCTGACTCTGCTCTCGGTCACGCCCAGCACGTTCCCGATCTCGGCGAGCGTCAGCCCCTCGTAGTAGTACAGGGTGACGACCGTCTTCTCCCGGTCGGGCAGCGTGTTGATCGCCCGCGCCAGGAACCGCCTGAGCTCCCGGTCCTCGGCCACCTCCACGGGGTTGTCGGCGGCGGTGTCCTCGAGGGTGTCCATCAGGCTCAGCCGGTCGCCGCCCTCGCCCCCGACGTGCAGCAACTCCTCCAGCGCCACCACGTTGGCCAGCGACAGCTGACTGAACACGGCGTGCAGCTCGTCCACCGCGATGCCCAGCTCGGCGGCCACCTCACACTCCGAGGGAGTCCGCCGCAGCCGCGCCTCCAGCGTGGCGTAGGCCCGCTCGACGTTGCGCGCCTTCTGCCGCACCGACCGCGGGATCCAGTCCAGGGCCCGCAGCTCGTCGATCATCGCGCCCCGGATCCGGGTGATCGCGTACGTCTCGAACTTGATCTCCCGGTCGATGTCGAACTTCTCGATCGCGTCGATCAGCCCGAAGACCCCGGAGGACACGAAGTCGGCCTGCTCCACGTTCGGCGGCAGACCGACGCTCACCCGTCCCGCCACGTACTTCACCAGCGGCGAGTAGTGCAGGATCAGCTGCTCCCGCAGCCGCTCGTCCCCCGTGTCCTTGTACGACCGCCACAGCTCGTCGAGCGTCGAGGGAGCGGGCGGCCGCACGCTGCCACCGTCGCGGGCGGCTGGGGGGATCGCCGCCCGGTCGGGCCCGGAGGTGTGCTGGGGCATTCGTCGCCTTGTGCCGTTCTGCCGTGAAGTGCGTGAGGTGGGTACCGCGTGGTGCAGAGGTGCCGGTCTGTGCAGGAATCCTCGTGAGCGTAGCGTGACTGGAGTGTCGCGGTGCGCGAAGGGCATGCTCGGACCGGTACGCAGATACGTTCCGCTGGGCGCACTCCGGCGTTGCCGCGCTCGCTGTGGGTGATCACCGGGATGGGTCAACTGCCGCAATTCCCAAGGCTTTCGGCGTTCCCCCGGACGGCCGAACCTCCCGGGTCAACACGAGCGTCGACCTACTCGAACGGAGACCATCGCCTGGCGTGTCAACTTCCAGCCGTCGCCGTGTCGTTCGACGTAACCGAGTGCTCTGAGTTCGTACAGTCTCGCGAGCGCGTCGTCGGGTGTGGTGCGGGCCTCGCGGGCGACCTCGTCGACCCCGGCGGTTCTGCGGGCGGGGAGCGCGGCCAGGACACGCCGGGCGCCCGGCTCCAGCAGGTCGAGCGGCAGCACCGGGCCGCGCCGCTCCGGGGCCAGCTCACCCATGTCACCGACCAGCTCGACGACCTCGGCGGCGTCGGTGACCAGCACGGCCTCCCCGCGCAGCAGCTCGTGCACACCGGCCGAGAGACTGCTCGTGGCCGGCCCCGGCACCCCCATCGTGTGCCGGCCCAGCCGCTGCGCCGCCCGCGCGGTGACCAGCGAGCCGCTGCGGTACGCGGCCTCGACGACGACCGTGCCCCGGGTGAGGGCGGCGATCACCCGGTTGCGCAGGATGAATCTGCTCGGCGTGGGATGGTCGCCGGGCGGCAGCTCGCCGACCACCAGCCCCTGTTCCCCGATCCGGTTGATCAGCTCGGTGTGCCCGCGCGGGTAGGGCCGGTCGACCCCGCAGGCGAGTACGGCGACGGTGGCGCCGCCCGCGCCGAGGGCGCCCCGGTGGGCGGCCCCGTCGATGCCGTAGGCCCCGCCGGACACGACCACCCACCCTCGTTCGGCGAGCCCGCAGGCCAGGCCGGCGGCCATGTGGGCACCGTACTCGGTGCAGGCGCGGGCGCCCACGACGGCGACCGACCGCAGCGCCCACATGCGCAGACTGGGCCGCCCGCGCACCCAGAGCCCCAGCGGCCTGGCATCCCCGAGTTCGTCCAGGGTGCCGGGCCACTCGGCGTCCCCCGGGCACACGAACCGCACCCCGGCCTCCCGCGCCACGGCCAGGTCCCGCTCCGGCTCGGCCCGCCCGGCCCGCGCCAGCAGCCCGGCCCAGCGTTTCGCGGTCACCCCGGGCAGCGGCTCCCCGTCGCCCCGCAACCGGCGCACCACCTCTCGTACGCCCCGCTGCCGCACCCACTGCCCGCCCACCTCGTCGCCGGGCTCGACGACCCGCCCGAGGAAAACGCGGGCGAGCCGCTCGTCGGCCGGGTCGCCGCCGCCGCTGACGCCAGGGCCATTGACGTCGGGGCCATCAGGGCCGGTCATGTCAGGGCCGGTCATGTCAGCGCCCCGAGGGCCATCGGCACCCCGCGCGGCACCCCCGTGCGCAGTTGCAGGGCGAGGGCCACGTCCATGGCGTCGGGCCGGTCGTGGCCGACCAGGTCGGCGACGGTCCAGGCGACGCGCAGCACCCGATCGAGCCCGCGTGCGGTCAGCGCCCCGCGCTCCAGGTTCCGTTCCGCCTCGTCCATGGCGCCGATCGCGGCATGCCAGCGGTTGCGCAGCTCACGGCCGGGGATCTCACCGTTGGTCCGCCACCCGGTGCCCGCCAGCCGGGCCGCCGCACGCTCCCGGGCGGCCCGGACCCGGTCGGCGACGGTGGCCGTGGACTCGCCTCCGGGACCGCAGTGCGCCAGCTCGGCCCGGCCGACCAGGTCGACCTCGACGCGCAGGTCGACCCGGTCGAGCAGGGGCCCGGAGAGCCGCGCCTGATAGCGGCGGATCACCGAGGGCGGACACTCGCACACGGTGTCGCGTTGCGAGAACCGGCCGCACGGGCACGGGTTGGCCGCCAGCACCATCAGGAACCGGGCCGGGAAGCGCACCACTCCCGCACTGCGCGCGATCACCACGTGCCCCGCCTCCAGCGGCTGCCGCAGGGCGTCGAGTACCTGGCTGCCGAACTCGGGGGTCTCGTCGAGGAAGAGCACTCCTCGATGGGCCAGCGAGACGGCACCGGGGCGGGCGAACCCCGCCCCGCCCCCGACCAGCGACTGCATCGTGGCCGAGTGGTGCGGGGCGCAGTACGGGGGCACGTCGATGAGGGGCTTGCCCGGTGGCAGCAGTCCGGCCACCGAGTGCACCGCCGTGACCTCCAGCGACTCCTCCCTGCTCAGCCGGGGCAGCACGGCCGGCAGGCGCTCCGCGAGCATGGTCTTGCCCGCGCCGGGCGGTCCCTCGAGGAACAGGTGGTGTCCGCCCGCCGCGGCCACCTCGACCGCGGTCCGCGCCGAGCGCTGTCCGACCACGTCCGCAAGGTCGTGCCCGTGGTCCTGCTGGGCGGCGCCCATGCTGTGCATCCCGGTGGCCGCGCCGGCGCCGGGCATCCTGAGCCCCGCCAGGAGCGGGTCCGGGCGGCCCGCCTCGTCCGGTTCCTCCTCGGGCACCGGCTCGTCCGCGAGGACGGCGATCAGCTGCCGCAGGCTGCGCACCCCGAGCACGGAGACGCCCGGGACCAGCGACGCCTCGGCGGCGGCGCACTCCGGCACGACCACCTGTTCGTATCCGGCGTCGGCCGCGGCCAGCACCGCGGGGAGGATGCCCCGGACCGGGCGCACCCGCCCGTCCAGGCCGAGCTCCCCGATCATCACGATGTCGGCGAGCACCCGTGGGTCGATCCGTTCGGCCGCGCCGAGCACGGCGCTGGCGATGGCGAGATCGAAGCCGCTGCCGGCTTTGGGCACCGAGGCAGGGCTGAGTCCTACGGTGAGTTTCTTCTGTGGCCACTCGCCGCCCGAGTTCGCCACGGCCGCCCTGACCCGGTCCCGGCTCTCGCTCAGGCTCTTGTCCGGCAGCCCCACCAGCGTGAAGGCCGCCACTCCCGGTTCGAGGTCGGCCTGGACCTCGACGACGACGCCCTCGACGCCCACCAGCGCCACCGAGCACGTACGCGCGAACCCCATCTCAGGCCACCCCCCGCGCGTGCTCGACGACAGCCGCGCCGCGGCGGGGCAGGACGACGCCGATCAGGTCGATGCGGACGCCGCCGGGCGGGGCTCCCCCGTGCGTCTGGATCCACCGCTCGGCGAGCCCGCGCAGCCGCTCGGCCTTCTCCGGGGTGACCGCAGCCATCGGGTGCTGGAAAGCGCCGCCCCTGCGGGTCTTCACCTCGCAGACGACCAGGACGTCGCCGTCCCTGGCGACGATGTCGATCTCACCCGTCCTGCCGCAGCGCCAGTTGCGCTCCAGGACCGTCATCCCGGCCTCGGTCAGCCGCCGGGCGGCCAGTTCCTCGCCGTACCTGCCGAGTGCGCCTCGGGCCAGATCCGTGTTCGTGCTCATGTGGGCACCACCTCCGGCACCCACGTTCACGCATCCGCCGCCGCGGAAAGGATCTTGGTGGAGAACTCGGCGACTGTGGATAACCCGGTCACCCACACGGGCGTCCGCCTGCGGGCCTCAGCTCCCCGGAAGCTCCAGATCGGTCTTGTTCAGCTCCTCGATGTTCACGTCCTTGAACGTGAGCACCCGTACCTGCTTCACGAACCGGGCCGGCCGGTACATGTCCCACACCCAGGCGTCCGCCATCGACACCTCGAAGAACACCTCGCCCTGTACCGAGTGCACCTGCATCTCGTAGTCGTTGGTGAGGTAGAAGCGCCGCTCGGTCTCGATCACGTATTTGAACAGACCGACGACATCGCGGTACTCCCGGTAGAGCTTCAGCTCCATCTCGGTCTCGTACTTCTCGAGGTCCTCGGCACTCATGGCATGTTCCCCTTCAGCCGTGCGATCTCCCCATTGTGCGCCAGTCCCGTGCGCCTCTAGACGATTTCCGTGTCCAGGGTTACGGGTCCGGCCGGGGGACCGTCGTCGAGCAGCGTGCGCAGCAGCTCGGCGAGTCTGGTCGGATACACCGTCTCATGTGCCCGGGTCAGTTCCTGACACGTCCACCAACGCGCTCCGGCGACGCTGCGCCGCTCCAGCTCGGTCAGGGCCGTGGGCCGGGGCGCCGAGCTGTGCGTATCGGCCGTCCGGGCCAGGTAGTACCACTCGTCCTGGTCCCAGCGGCGGCCCGCGAACGGGAAGGAACACTTCCGTCGCCACAGCACCGGGCCGAGCTCGACCTCGGTGATGCCGGTCTCCTCGGCGAGTTCCCGCAGAGCAGCCTGTTCACGGGTCTCGTCGCCCTCCACGCCCCCGCCGGGCGTGAACCACCAGTCGTCGGCCGGGTCGTCCGGTTCGTGGCCGTGCAGCAGCAGGATGCGCTCCTGCGGGTCGAGCAGGACGACCCGGGCGACCTTGCGCAGACCGCCCTCGTAGGAGTCGACGCCCGCGCCGGCCGAGCCGTCGGTGCCGTCGGTCGTCTCAGCGGGCACCGGCCGGCTCCGGCTGGGGGCGGGTGCGGCGGCCCGAGGTCCGCTTGGCGATCGGGCCGTACGCGCCGCCGCCGAGGACCAGCACGGCACCGGCGAGGATCAGCCAGGTGATCGTCCGCAGCGGGCCCGGCTGGGAGAGGGCACCGAGCGTCTCGAAGCCCGTGGGTCGCTTCAGCATGCCGTTCATGGGCCAGACGACGGAGTCGACACGGGCCTTGACGGCACTGCGCGCGACCGTGCCCTGGGCGGCGTCCGTGAGGTGGGCGGTGGAGTCTAGCGAGCCCTGCCGCTCGTCGCCGAGCAGGAAGAGCCTGCCGTCGGGGACCTTCACGGTGGGGAAGTTCTTGATCTCGGCCAGGCTACCCGGGGGCAGATACGGTTCTTCGATCTGCTTGCCGTTGACGGTGAGCTTGCCGTCGGTGCAGCAGGAGACCGTGTCGCCGCCGACGGCGACCACCCGCTTGACGACGAGCGCGTTGGTCACCCACGTCTTGTCGCTGAAGACGACGACGTCCCCGCGGCGCACCTCGCCGCCGTCGACCCGCTCGGCCAGCACGCGGTCACCGGCGGCGATCGTCGGGCTCATGGAACTGGTGGGCACGGTGTACGGCCGGTAGATCAGGGCTCCCCAGCCGAATCCGCCGAGGAACAGTGCGAGGCCCAGTGCGACGGCCAGTCCGGACAGTCGCTGTCCGGTCCGGCTGCCCACCGGGCCACTGCTTGTGCCACCGCCACTGTGCGGGGCCGTACGCGTCATGCTCTCGCCACCCATGGGTCCGCACCCTACCCGGCGGTACCGAATCGGGTCAGCCCTTCTTTCCCGCTCTTCCCCGGTCTCCGCCCGTCTTCCCCTGTCTTCCCCGGCCGTGGTCACAAGCTTGGGAAAGGGTTTGCCGAACGGAAGCCGGAAGATCAGCGGGTCGCGGACTCCTGCGTGCGCCGACGGCGCCACAGGACCACCGGCACGGCCCCGGCGAGGGCGAGGCCCTGCGGGGCGACCGTCAGCGCCGTGGACGCCGCGGACTGCTCGCTCAGACCAGTCTGGTCGAAGGTGTCCGGCACGGGCAGCGTGCCCCAGCGGCTGAGCGGCCAGGCCTTGACGATGGCACGCCCGACGACCTGGTCGACAGGCACCATGCCGTGGTTCACGTCCGACTGGTTGTAACGCGAATCGCGCGAGTTCTGGCGGTGGTCGCCCATGACCCAGACGAAGCCCTTGGGGACCTTCACCGAGAACTGGCCGCCCTGGTCGTCCTGGCTGCACGGGGTGTTGCCGGGGTACACGTACGGCTCGTTCAGCGCCTTGCCGTTGACCGTGAGCGGGCCTGTGCCCTTGCAGGAGACGGTGTCGCCGCCGACGCCGATGACTCGCTTGATCAGGTCCTTCTCCTCCGCGGACGGCATCAGGCCGATCCAGCTGAGGAAGGTCTGGAAGGCGTTCGGATTGGCGGTGTTCTCGCCCGCCAGCCAGTCGTCGGGGTCGTGGAAGACGATGACCTCGCCGCGCTCCGGCTCGGAGCCGAACCAGGGGGTCAGTTTGTCGACGAGGACCCGGTCACCGATCTTGAGGGTGTTCTCCATCGACGCCGACGGGATGGAGAACGCCTGCACCAGGAACGTCTTGATCAGCAGGGCCAGGACGAGCGCGATGCCGATCAGGATCGGCAGCTCCTTCCAGAAGGAGCGCGGCTTCTTCGCCTTCGGGGCAGAGTCGCCCGACCCCTCGCCACCGGTCCGGGGCGGCTCGTCCGCCGGCGGGCCCTCACCGCCCGCCACGGGGTCATTCTCTGCGTTCACGGCGCTGTCCGAGGCCGGGTCGGCGGCTTCCACGGACCGTCCGCGGTGATCCTCGCCGTCGTGCCCGGACCGTGCGCCAACCGCCACATCCCCCACGCCAACTCCTCACTCTGTGCCGCTGCCTGCCCCACATACGACGCAGGCCCACTACTCCCATAACGAGCGGGAGTTCCGCAGGGCTCGGGAGTTGTCGAATTGATCCGTTCGGATCGCCGGAAGCAACCCTATGCGACAGCTGGGCGGCGGCGGTCGCCGTGGCGGCCGAGCCGGTCACGGATGAGAAAGTTTGCGGTTCTTTGAGACGGACCCAGTGGCCCAGGGGCCAGGCGATGACCATGGCCCGGCCCACCACCTCGTCCTCGGAGACGGTGCCGCCGTAGTCGGTGTTCTGGTGGGAGCGGGAGTCCGCGGAGTTGGCCCGGTGGTCCCCCATCACCCACAGCCGCCCCTGCGGGACGGTGATGTCGAACGGCGTGCTGGAGGGCTCGTTGCCGGGATACAGATAGGCCCCCTCCTCCAGAGGAACCCCGTTGACGGTCACCCGCTTCTGCGCGTCACAGCACACGACGCGGTCGCCGCCCACCCCGACGACGCGCTTGATGAGGTCCTTCTCGTTGTCGGACGGCAGCAGACCGATGAACGTGAGCCCTTCCTTGATCTGCTTGACGACGACGGGGTCCTTCTTCTTGGTCGTCGTCTGCTCGTCGTTGAGCCAGCCGCCGGGGTCCTTGAACACGACGACGTCCCCGCGCTCGGGCTTGGAGCCGAACCACGGGGTGAACTTGTCGACCAGGACGCGGTCGCCGATCCGGATCGTCTGCTCCATGGACCCGGACGGGATCACGAAGGCCTGCACCAGGAACGTCTTCAGGACCAGCGCTATCAGGACGGCGACCCCGACCAGCAGCGGTATCTCACGGACGGCGGAGCGCCTGCGCTTGCGCTTGACCTTGCGCTGCAGCTTGCGTCGCTCCGCGCGCGTGCGGCCGCCTGCCGGACTGGAGGCGCGCCGGACGCCGGTGGGCAGGAGCTGGTCCGCGGCGGAGGCGGGGACGCCGCGCGGTCTGCCGCGGTTACCCATGGGCGCCCTCCCCACCGGGCACGCGCGCGTAACCGCTCGGGCGGGGCAGTCGGGTCAGGTGCGCATACGGCCAGACGATCCAGTCGGCGCGGCCGATCACAACGTCTACGGGGATCATGCCGCCGCCCGGTGAGCCCAGATGGTCCCGGGAGTCGCTGGAGTGGCTGCGGTGGTCACCGAGGACGAACAGGGTGTTCATGGGCACGGCCACGTCGAAGTCCACCGTGGACGGGCTGTCGCCGGGGTACAGGAACGTCGACTCGTCGACCGACCGGCCGTTCACCTGGATCCTCCCCTCCTTGTCGCAGCAGACCACGTGGTCTCCCCCTACACCCACGACGCGCTTGATGTAGTCGGAGTTCCCGAAGTACCCGGTGCCGTCGAACACGATGACGTCACCGCGCTGCGGCTCGGCACCGAAACGGTACGCCAACTTATTTACGAGAACCCGGTCGCCGATCCTCAATCCGTTTTCCATGGATCCGCTGGGAATCTGGAATGGCTGCGCCACGAAAGCGTTGAGGAGCAGCAAAGACACCAGGCCGATCAACAGGGACAGACTGATCCGGCCGCCCGGCAGCCACTGGATGACGCGTGCCGCCAACGCGAAACGCGACCGTCCCTCCACTCCCTCGGTGTCCGGGACCTCCTGGGAGGCGTCCACGGAAACGGAAGGGCTGGAGGAGCGGTCGCGCTCCGTCGTCGGCTGAGCTTCGGTGTCCATCGGGGCCAGATGTTATCCGGCCCCGCTTTGAACCCCTCGGCGCGCTCAGTTGTCGCGCTTCTCCTTGATCTTCGCGGCCTTGCCGCGCAGCTCACGGAGGTAGTACAGCTTGGCGCGACGCACGTCACCGCGGGTGACGAGCTCGATCTTCTCGACGATCGGGGTGTGCACCGGGAAGGTGCGCTCGACGCCGACGGAGAAGGAGACCTTGCGGACCGTGAAGGTCTCGCGGACACCGGCGCCCTGGCGGCGGATCACAACGCCCTTGAACTGCTGCACACGGGAGCGGTTGCCCTCGATGACGCGCACGTGGACGTTGACGGTGTCACCCGGGCGGAAGGCCGGGACGTCGCTGCGCAGCGACGCGGCGTCGACGGTGTCGAGCAGGTGAGACATTTCGTCTGCTTTCTTCGCTGATGCCACAGGTCATCAACGGAACTAGATGTTCGAGGATTGAGTGCCGTGTGCCCGTCGAGGCGGGCGTCGTGTCCCCCTGCGGCAGGGGCGCACACCGGACGGCGCACAACAGCGACCTATTCTTCCACGCCCTCGGTCCTGCGCCAAAATCGACCGTACGGCTCGCCCTGCGGGTCGGGCGCCCAGCCCAGGATGGAGAGCATCTCGCGGTCCTTCTTGTCGAAGGTCTTCGGGTCGCAGCGCTCGATCAGGTCGGGCCGGTTGGCCGTCGTACGGCGCAGCGCTTCGTCGCGCCGCCAGCGGGCGATCTTCCCGTGGTGGCCGCTGAGCAGCACGTCGGGGATGTCCCGGCCGCGCCAGGCGGGCGGCTTGGTGTAGACGGGGCCTTCCAGGAGGTTGGCCATGACGCCAGGGGCGAAGGAGTCGTCGCGGTGGGACTCGGCGTTGCCGAGCACCCCGGGCAGCAGGCGTGCCACGGCCTCGGTGACGACCAGGACGGCGGCCTCGCCGCCGGCCAGGACGTAGTCGCCGATGGAGACCTCGTAGACGGGGATCCGAGTGGCGTACTCGTCTATGACCCGCCGGTCGATGCCCTCGTAGCGGGCCGGCGTGAAGATCAGCCAGGGGCGCTCGGAGAGTTCGACGGCCAGTTCCTGGGTGAAGGGGCGCCCGCTGGGCGTCGGGACGACGATCGCGGGTGCGCGCGAGCCTCGCTCGTAGCCGTCGGCGAGGACGGAGTCGAGGGCGTCGCCCCAGGGCTCGGTCTTCATGACCATGCCGGGTCCGCCGCCGTAGGGCGTGTCGTCGACCGTGTTGTGCCGGTCGTACGTCCACTCCCGCAGGTCGTGCACCTGGACGTCGAGCTGCCCACGCGCGCGTGCCTTGCCGACGAGGGAGACGTTCAGCGGATCGAGGTACTCGGGGAAGATCGTGACGACGTCGAGGCGCATTACGACGCGTCCTCGCCCTCGGCCTCGTCCCGTGCGGACGCGATCTCCGCGCGGTCGTCGATGAGCCCGGGCGGCGGGTCGATGATCGCCCGCTGCTCCTCGAGGTCGATCTCGGTGACGATCGACTCGACGAACGGGATCATCACCTCGCTGCCGTCGGGCCGCTCGACGATGAACAGGTCCTGGGAGGGCAGGTGCGAGATCTCGGTGATCCGGCCGACCTCGACGCCGTCGGTGGTGACCACGTCCAGGTCCATCAGCTGATGGTCGTAGTACTCGTCCTCCTCCTCGGGCAGCTCGGCCGGGTCGACCTCGGCGATCAGGAGGGTGTTGCGCAGGGCTTCGGCGGCGTTGCGGTCACGCACGCCCTCGAAGCGCAGGAGGAGACGGCCGCTGTGGACGCGGCCGGTCTCGATGGTCAGCGGGCCGGTCGAGGCCGGGTCCGTGGACAGGACGGCGCCGGGCGCGAGCCGCAGCTCCGGCTCGTCGGTGCGTACCTCGACGGTGACCTCGCCCTTGATGCCGTGGGCGCGGCCGATCCGTGCGACTACGAGCTGCACTTCTCAGAATCTCCTGTCATCACGACTACGGGCCGGGGACGGCCCAGTGGCCCTCCCCGGCCCGAGCCGGTGCTGCGAAACGCGTCAGCGGACGTGATCCACGTCGACGAGGTCGACGCGGACGCCCCGGCCGCCGATGGCGCCCACGACGGTGCGCAGAGCGCGTGCGGTGCGGCCGTTGCGGCCGATGACCTTGCCGAGGTCGTCCGGGTGCACCCGGACCTCGAGCACGCGCCCGCGGCGCAGGTTGCGCGAGGCGACCTGCACATCGTCGGGGTTGTCGACGATGCCCTTCACGAGGTGCTCAAGCGCCTCTTCGAGCATGCTGCTCAGGCCTCGGTCGGCTCAGAGGACTCGGCCGCGGCCTCGTCCTTCTTCTCAGCCTTCTTCTTCTGGGTGATGGCCTCACCCTTGCCCGAGTCGTCGCCACCGAGGGCCTCGAACGACGGGCGAGCCTTCTTCGGCTCGGCGACGAGCAGCGGCGCCGGGGCGGGCTCGCCCTTGAACTTCTGCCAGTCGCCGGTCTTCTTCAGGATGGCGAGAACGGGCTCGGTCGGCTGCGCGCCGACACCCAGCCAGTACGCGACACGGTCGGCGTCGACCTCGATGATCGACGGGTGGTACGTCGGCTGGTACTTGCCGATCTCCTCGATCGCACGGCCGTCACGACGGGTACGGCTGTCGGCGACGACGATGCGGTAGTGAGGCGAACGGATCTTGCCCAGACGCTTCAGCTTGATCTTGACTGCCACGGGAGTGGGTTCTCCTGGTTTTGACGTGATTGGGCACGGCGAGATTGCCGCGTGGGGTTGCGGTACCCGAGTGCCCGATGGACGCGTCAGCCGGAGGAGAGAGGGGTCCTGTGCGACTGTCGAGTACAGCTAGCCATTGTGCCATACCCGGCGGGTCGCCTCGGGCCGAGGGGCCGGCCGTACCCGGGCGTGCTTCAGCGGCACCCGGCGTCGGACGCGGTGAGCGCACGTCGGGTGCGCGGCCCGGCGCTGCGGGGTGCCCGCGGTGTGCGACCACCCCGCGCCTCGCCGTCGACCGGCAGCCACGAGATGCCGGTGCTGGGCCGTCCGCTGTTACGCGGCGCCGGCGATCTCCGGGATGCGGAACGGCTTGCCGCAGCCCCCGCACACGATGGGCGCCTGGGCCAGGACCGACGGCACAACCCGGACGTTGCGCCCGCAGTCGCAGACGGCCTTGACGCGGACGCCTCCGCCGGAGGAGCCGTGCCGGGCCGCGGGGCCGCGGAAGGTACGGGTGGTGTCGGAGGAGGTGGCGGCCAGATGGGCCTTGAGGGCCCGCTGGAGGCGCTCGATCGTGGGCCGGTAGCGGCGCTTGGCCTCGGGGTTGAGCGTGACCAGGGAGAAACCGCTGCTGGGGTGGGGTTCCTCGGGGTGGTCCAGGCCCATCTCCTCGGCGATCGCGAGGAATCTGCGGTTGTGGTAGCGGCCGGCGCGGGAGGTGTCGCGGACACCGCGGGCGGCGGCGATGCCATGGACTGCCTCATGGAGCAGTCGCTCGAAGGAGAGCTCGTGACCGCAGGCGGACGACGACTCCCCGATCAGGGACTCTGGCGCGGCAAGATCCGGCAGTTCGGGGTGGTACCGCTGAATGTCGGCCCACGCCTCTGCCAGCTCTGCGGCGAGAACTGGTGGTGTCTGTGTCGTGCTCACGTAATGACAACGAGCGGGGGTGCCCCTGTGTTCCTATTCCGGGGCATCCCAAATAATTTGCACGTACCCGTCAGTTGCCACTGATGCGTCCGGACGAGGGCGGGTGCGCTGATCTGCGGAGAAGCCTCACAGCTCATACCAAGCTGGTGCGTAGGCCCACGTACGCCCACCCGTCTCCCACCACCACCCTCAACCGAGGCCCTGCGGGCCACCCCCTTGGCCTGGCGCGTAGACCATGTCCGCGCGCCGGGGTACGGATGTTCCGCAGGGGCGCAAGAGGCGTTTCGGTCGCCCTCTTGGGCGAAGGGCGCTGTCTCAGTAAGCGCGCGCGACGATCGCGACGTTACCGGGAGCGTCCCCGTCGTCCGGCACCGACCCATCCTCGGCCACCAGACACCGTACGGTCAGGGACTGCTCGGCCAGTGCGGCCTCGCCCTCCTCGCCGAGGGTCGCCCACGGGATGCGCGCCCAGCCGCCGGCGACGGCCGCCTCCGCCGCCTCGGGAATCGTCGACACGTCCGTCGTCCGGGACTCGCGGCGCTCGCGGGACTGCGTCAGCAGCAGCGCCTGGTCCTCTTCGAGGATGCCCGGCAGCAGGCCCACCAGCTTGTCGATCGCCACCGGCTCCTTGCCTCCCGGGATGCGGCGGGCCAGCATCGCCGTGTCGTTCTCCAGGTCGCGGGGGCCGATCTCGATGCGGACCGGCACGCCCTTGAGCTCCCAGTCGACCGCGCGCCGCCCGAAGGGAACGTCGGTGCGGTCGTCGACCCGGACGCGGACGCCCGCCGCCTTCAGCCGGTCGCCCAGCTCGCGGACCTTGGCCAGAACCGCCTCGTCGCCCTTGATCGCCAGGACGACGACCTGGACGTGCGCCAGCCGCGGCGGCACCCGCAGCCCGTCGTCGTCGCCGTGGGTCATCACCAGGGCGCCGATCATGCGGGTCGTGGAGCCCCATGAGGTCTGCCAGACCAGCTCCTGGGCGCCGTCCTTCGACAGGTAGCGGGTGTTGAAGGCCTTGGCGAAGTTCTGGCCCAGCTCATGGCTGGTGACCATCTGCAGGGCCTTGCCGTCGCCCATCATGCTCTCGAGGGTGAGCGTGTTGATGGCGCCCGCGAAGCGCTCCTTGACCGTCTTGCGGCCGGCGACCGCGTCGATCGCGAGGACGTTCTCCAGGAAGTCGCCGTAGACCTCGCGGTGGATGTGCGCGGCGAAGTCGCGGGCCTCCTCGTAGGTGGCGTGGGCCGTGTGCCCCTCCTGCCACAGGAACTCGGACGTCCGCAGGAAGAGACGGGGGCGCAGCTCCCAACGGACCACGTTGGCCCACTGGTTGATCAGCAGGGGCAGGTCGCGGTAGCTCTGCACCCACTTGGAGAAGTACTCGTTGACGATGGTCTCGGAGGTGGGCCGGACGACCGCCGGCTCCTCCAGCTCCTTGCCGCCGCCGTGCGTGACCACGGCCAGTTCGGGCGCGAAACCCTCGACATGGTCCGCTTCCCGCGTCAGGTACGACTGCGGGATCAGCAGCGGGAAGTACGCGTTCTCGGTGCCGGTCTCCTTGATGCGGGTGTCCATCTCCGCCTGCATCCGCTCCCACAGCCCGTACCCGTACGGTCGGATCACCATGGTGCCGCGCACCGGGCCGTTGTCGGCCAGTTCCGCCTTGGTGATCAGATCCTGGTACCAGCGGGGGAAGTCGTCCGCCCGCGGGGTGAGAACGGGTGCCTTTGCCATGGCGCGATGGTACGGGTCCAGATTGCCGGAATGTGAATTCTCGCCACAGGCCCAGCCGGGCCACAAGCGGGGCCCCGAGACCCCTGGACGCCGTCGCGAACGGGGAGTTACCTGGCATACGGGGGAAGTGCGAGCGCACTGCACGGGGGCCACCTGATCGGTTACTGCGGCAACTCTCGGCGGATTGGGGCGCTTATCCATGACACCTGTGCTCGTGCGGCAGCCACTGCCTCACGCGGGGCCGACGTCCCGCGCGGACCTGGGCGCACGCGCGCGTGACTGGTCGGAGATCCAGGAGCGGATGCTGGTCCCGCTCTACGAGGCCGTCTACGAACGGCTCGACGTAGGCGTCGGCACCCGGCTCCTCGCTCTTGGCTGCGGCTCCGGGCTCGCCCTGCTGATGGCGGCCTCGAGAGGGGCGGCCGCGCTCACAGGGGTGGAGACCTCCTTCCCCGAACGGCTGACGCTCGCCCGCCGGCGACTGCTGCCGGGAGAGCCGGAGCGCTCCGCACGCGCGCGTGGAGCCGCCGAAGGCGGCCGGAACGGCGGGAACCACGACCGCATCCGGCTCACCGACCGGTCGCCCGAGGACGCGGCCGGCCTGGAGACGGCCGGATACACCCTGGTGACCGCCTTCGAGCCGATCGGATGCCTCGCGGGCGACGCGGACGGCCTCGCCGGACTGCTCGCGGCCTCGACGCCGCTCGCCGCGCGCGGGGCGCCCGTGGTGCTGGTCGGCTGGGGTCCGCCGGAACGCTGCGCCACGTCCGCGGTGTTGCGGGTCGCGGCGAAGCTGGCCGATCCGCTGCGCGACGGCACGGTCCGGCTGCGCCCGGCGCTGCGCGACGACCTGGAGGAGGTCGCCCAGCGGGCCGGGCTGAAGCCGGACGGTTCGGGGCGGGTGGCCTGCCCCTTCGGGTACGCCGATGTGCAGAGCGCCCTGAAGGGTCTGCTGTCCACGGGCCTGTTCGACGCGGCGGTCACGGCGACGGACCAGGCACAGGTCGACAAGGAACTGGCGGAGGCGCTGCACCCCTATCGGCGGCCGGACGGCACGGTGTGGATGCCGAACGTCTTCCGGTACCTGATCGCGCGCACACCCTGAGGCCTCTCACCGCGCCGAGTTGGCGGCGGGCCATCTCGTAGCACTCGTCGACGATGCCGCATCTCGTGGTCGATGCCGTCGAGGGTGGCATCAGCAGATTGGCCGGAAAGCCGTGGTGCCGGAAAGCCGTGGTGCCGGACGACCGGCTCGGCCGTGACGGTGAACGGCATGCCCAGAAAGAGCGAGGGCGCCCTTCCGGAGAAGGGCGCCCTCGCCGAACCCTCGACGACGTACTCGGGCACTCAGCCCATGAACTTCTTGAACTCGTCCGGCAGCTCGAAGTCCTGGGCACCCTGCTGCGGCAGCCCGAGCGCGTTGCCGCCCTGGGCCTGGGCCTCGCGGCGCTGGGCCGCCTCCAGCTCCTGCTGCTTGCGCTTCATCGGGTTGCCGGAGCGCTGCTTGCCCTTGGCCTGCTTGGGCTGCTTCTTCTGCCGGCCGGGGCCGCCGCCCATGCCCGGCATCCCCGGCATGCCGGGCATGCCGCCGCCCTGGGCCATCCGGGACATCATCTTGCGGGCCTCGAAGAACCGCTCGACCAGGCCCTTCACCGCGCTGACCTCGACACCGGAACCCTTGGCGATACGGGCGCGGCGCGAGCCGTTGATGATCGTCGGGTCCTGGCGCTCGCCCGGGGTCATCGACTTGATGATCGCGGCCGTGCGGTCGACGTCCCGCTCGTCGAGGTTGTTGATCTGGTCCTTGATCTGGCCCATGCCGGGCAGCATGCCGAGCAGCTTGGAGATGCTGCCCATCTTCCTGACCTGCTCCATCTGGGCCAGGAAGTCGTCCAGGGTGAAGTCCTGGCCCTTCTTGGACGCCAGCTTGGAGGCCATCTTCTCGGCCTCTTCCTGACTGAACGTCTTCTCCGCCTGCTCGATCAGGGTGAGCAGGTCACCCATGTCGAGGATGCGGGAGGCCATCCGGTCGGGGTGGAAGGCGTCGAAGTCGTCGAGCTTCTCGCCGTTCGAGGCGAACATGATCGGCTTGCCGGTCACGGAGGCGATCGACAGGGCGGCGCCACCACGGGCGTCACCGTCGAGCTTCGACAGCACCACACCGTCGAAGCCGACGCCGTCGCGGAAGGCCTCGGCCGTGTTCACGGCGTCCTGACCGATCATCGCGTCGACGACGAAGAGGATCTCGTCGGGCGAGACGGCGTCGCGGATGTCCGCGGCCTGCTGCATCAGCTCGGCGTCGATGCCGAGGCGGCCGGCGGTGTCCACGATCACGATGTCGTGGACCTTGGACTTCGCGAACTCGATGGAGTCCTTGGCGACCTGGACCGGGTCGCCGACGCCGTTGCCGGGCTGCGGGGCGTAGACGGCCACCCCGGCGCGCTCGGCGACGACGCTGAGCTGGTTGACGGCGTTGGGGCGCTGGAGGTCGGCGGCGACCAGGAGCGGCGAGTGGCCCTGCTCCTTCAGCCAGCGGCCGAGCTTGCCCGCGAGGGTGGTCTTACCGGCGCCCTGCAGACCCGCGAGCATGATCACGGTCGGCGGCTGCTTGGCGAAGCGCAGGCGCCGCGTCTCGCCGCCGAGGATCGTGACGAGTTCCTCGTTGACGATCTTCAGGACCTGCTGGGCGGGGTTCAGCGCCTTGGAGACGTCGGAGCCGAGGGCACGCTCCTTGACGTTCTTGATGAACGTGCGGACGACCGGCAGGGCCACGTCGGCTTCGAGGAGGGCGATGCGGATCTCGCGCGCCGTGGCGTCGATGTCCGCCTCGGACAGCCTGCCCTTGCCGCGGAGATTCTTGAAAGTCGCGCTGAGGCGGTCGGAGAGGGTATCGAACACGGCGACGTCGGTCCTCGGAGTCGGGGGCGGTGGGCTGCCCTCCAGGGTATCTGGCCCAGCCAAGGAATCGTCCCCGCCCGTTGCATTCAACGGACGGGGACGGAAGCCCCGCGAAGCGGGGCGCGATCAGCACCGGTGACGTGGCACGCGTCACGCCCTCAATTTCTCCTCAAGCTTCCGTGCCACGGTCACCGCCTCGTCCCCCGCCAGTGGCGCGCCCTGCGCTTGCGTCACGTAGAAGGCGTCGACGGCGTTCGCGCCCAGCGTGGAGACGTGCATGCTGCGCACCCGCACCGCGGCGTCCTCCAGCGCCGCCCCGATCCGGAACAGCAGGCCGGGTGCGTCCTGGGCGCGTACTTCGATCACCGTGGCGTGGCGGGAGGCCGCCGAAGCGACCGTCACGCGCGCGGGGGGCGCAGCCCAGCCGCGCCGCCGGGGGTAGGCGGCGTCCCGCTCGGCGAGCCGTCCGGCGATGTCCAGCGAGCCGTCCAGGGCGCGTACGAGGTCGGCGCGCAGCCGGGCCGCCTGGGGCAGCGAGCCGTACTCGGCGGCGACCCGCCAGTTCAGCAGCAGGACGGAGCCGTCGACGCCGTCCGGCAGGTCCAGGGCGCGCAGCTCGGCCGTGCGGACGGTCAGCCGGTGCATGGCCAGCACGCCGGCCACCGCGGGCAGCACGCCCGCCTGGTCCGGTACGGCGATGAGCAGTTCCACGCCGAGCGGCTCGGGATCACCGTCCGGCTGCTCCTCCGTGGGCGACTCGGTCTGGGCGCGCAGGGAGAGCACCGGGCTGCCCGTGGCGATCGCCTCGATGGCCAGCCGCTCCTGTTCGGCGGTGGGCGCGCTGTCGTCGGGCTCGTCGGGCGCGTCGCCGGCGAGGACCGCTGCGACCCGCTTGACCAGGTCCGCCACGAGCGAACCCCGCCAGGAGGACCAGGCGGCGGGCCCGGTGGCCAGCGCGTCCGCCTCGGTGAGCGCGTGCAGCAGTTCCAGTGTGCTCTGCGAACCGACCGCGTCCGCGACCGAGCGGACCGTGGCCGGGTCCTCAAGGTCGCGCCGGGTGGCCGTCTCGATCAGCAGCAGGTGGTGCCGTACGAGCGTGGAGAGGACGGCGACGTCGGCGCGGTCGAAGCCGATGCGGGCGGCGACGTCCTTGGCGATGATCTCGCCCGCCACCGAGTGGTCACCGGGCCAGCCCTTGCCGATGTCGTGCAGCAGCGCGGAGACCAGCAGCAGGTCCGGGCGGCTGACGCGACGGGTGAACTCGGAGGCGCGCACGGCGGTCTCGATGAGATGCCGGTCGACGGTCCAGATGTGCACGGCGTTGCGCTGCGGCCGGCAGCGCACCCGCTCCCAGTCCGGCAGCAGACGCGTGATCAGGCCCTCGGCCTCCAGCGCCTCCCAGACGTCGATGGTGGGCTGGCCCGAGCCGAGCAGGGTGACCAGTTGTTCTCGGGCCTCGGCGGGCCAGGGCGTGGGCAAGGGGCGCACGGTGGCCGCGAGGCGCCGTACGGCGTGCAGGGAGAGCGGGAGTCCGGCCTGCGCGGCGGCGGCCGCGGCACGCAGGGGGAGAACGGGGTCGCGTTCGGGGCGTGCGGCGCGGGCGAGCACCACCTCGCCGTCCTGCTCCACGACTCCTTCGGCCAGCGGAGACCGCTCGGCGACGGGCTTTCCGCCCCCCAGCATGGCGCGCAGCCGCGGCCGCACGGCGCGCGACCGCAGTACGCGCCCCACTTCACGCCAGGTGACATCGCTCGCATACGAGATGACCCGCGCCGCCTCGTACACCTGGCGCAGCAGCGTGTCGGCGTCGAGCAGGCCGAGCTCGGTCGCGACCTGGTCCTGCTCCTGGAGCGCGAGCCGGTCGGTCGCCCGCCCGGTCGTCAGGTGCAGGGCGTCGCGGACGTCGAGGAGTCGGCGGCGGGCGTCGTCGAGGCCCTCGCGGGGCGCGTCCGCCAGCCAGGAAGCTGCCACGGCACGCAGCGCGGTGGCGTCCCGCAGGCCGCCGCGGGCCTCCTTGATGTCCGGTTCCAGCAGGTACTGCAGCTCGCCCTGCCGCTCGGCGCGCTCGGCGCACAGCTCCTGGAGCTCGGGAAGCCGTTTGGGCGCCTGGTTGCGCCAGTCGGCGAGGACGGCCGTACGCAGTCCGGCGGTCAGGCCGAGGTCGCCGGCGAGATGGCGGGCGTCCAGGAGGCCGAGGTGGACCTTCAGGTCCTCGCCGGCGGTCTTGCGGGCCTCGGCCGGGGTGCGCACCGAGTGGTCGAGGGCGAGGCCGAGGTCCCAGACCGGGTACCAGAGGCGGTCGGCGAGGGCGGCGACCGCCTTGGGGTCCTCTCCGTCGTGCAGCAGCAGGAGGTCGAGGTCGCTGCGTGGGGAGAGCTCGCCGCGGCCG
This sequence comes from Streptomyces sp. NPDC050121, assembly GCF_044460385.1. Lineage (NCBI taxonomy): Bacteria > Bacillati > Actinomycetota > Actinomycetes > Kitasatosporales > Streptomycetaceae > Streptomyces > Streptomyces sp. NPDC050121. The sequence goes on from NZ_JBITJV010000005.1 coordinate 156,282, forward strand.
TAGCCGCCGACGGCGACCAGGGAGACGCCCTTCAGTTCCTCCGTGCCCGCCGTGAAGAGCCCGGTCAGCCAGTCGTCGGTCAGTTCCGCGAGGGCGGCACGGCGCGGCGGCCCGGACCGCGCCTCCTCGGTGAGGAGGCGCAGCCGGGCCGCCGCATAGCCGCTGGGTCCCGAGTCCTCTGCTTCTTTTCGCACGTCCGTGCTCGTCACCCAGCGACTCCTGTTCTGTTCTGCCGTCAGAGCGCGTCCGGGCCGCGCTCGCCGGTGCGGACCCGTACGGCCGTCTCGACCGGGAGGGACCAGACCTTGCCGTCACCGATCTTGCCGGTGCGGGCCGCCTTGACGATGACGTCGATCAGCTGCTCGGCGTCGTCGTCCTCGGCCAGCACCTCGATGCGGATCTTGGGGACCAGGTCGACGGTGTACTCGGCACCACGGTAGACCTCGGTGTGTCCCCGCTGACGACCGTAGCCGCTGGCCTCGGTGACCGTCAGACCGTGGACGCCGAACGCCTGGAGGGCTTCCTTGATCTCGTCGAGCCGGTGGGGCTTCACGACAGCGGTGATGAGCTTCATGCGTCCACCTTCTTGCTCTGGCCGGTGACCGCGGTCGGGAGGGCGGTCGTGCGGGCGGCGCCGCCGCCGGCCCCGCTGAAGTCGTATGCGGTCTCGGCGTGCTCGGCCTGGTCGATGCCGGCCACCTCGTCGTCCTCGGAGACCCGCATGCCGATGGTCTTGTCGAGGAGGAAGGCGAGGATCGCGGAGACCACCAGCGAGTAGGCGAGGACCGCGAAGACACCGGCGCACTGCTTCCACAGCTGGTCGAAGGAGTGGTCGCCGTAGAAGACGCCGGTCGCGGTGGACTGGCCCTTGCCGGTGGCGAAGAAACCGATCAGCAGGGAGCCGATGACACCGCCGACGAGGTGGACGCCGACGACGTCGAGCGAGTCGTCGTAGCCGAACCTGTACTTCAGGCCGACGGCCATGGCGCAGAGCAGACCGGCGATGGCGCCGACCGCGATCGCGCCGAGCGGGGAGATCGCACCGCCGGACGGGGTGATGGCGACCAGGCCGGCGACCGCGCCGGAGGCGGCGCCCAGCGTGGTGAACGCGCCGTGGCGGATCTTCTCGTAGATGAGCCAGGCGAGCATCGCGGCGGCGGTGGCGACCTGCGTGTTGACGAACATCAGCGCGCCGACGCCGTCGTCGTTGCCGAGCCACGAGCCGGCGTTGAAGCCGAACCAGCCGAACCACAGCAGACCGGCGCCGAGCATGACCAGCGGCAGGCTGTGCGGCCGCATCGGGTCCTTCTTGAAGCCGACGCGCTTGCCGATGACCAGGATCACGCCGAGGGCCGCGGCACCGGCGTTGATGTGGACCGCCGTACCACCGGCGAAGTCGATGACGCCCAGCTCGAAGGCCCACCCGCCGGCGCCCCAGACCCAGTGCGCGACCGGGAAGTAGACGACCGTGGCCCACAGGGCGACGAAGAGCGCCCACGCGGAGAACTTGACGCGGTCGGCGAGGGCGCCGCTTATCAGGGCGGGCGTGATGATGGCGAACATCATCTGGAAGACCATGAAGACGAAGATCGGGATGGTGTAGCCGTCCCAGAGGTCCGTCAGGCCGATGTTGCTGAGGCCGACCCAGTCGGAGTTCCAGCCGATGAGGCTGCCGGAGTCGGTGCCGAAAGCGAGGGAGAAGCCGTACAACACCCACAGGATGGTGACGATCCCGATGCTGATGAAACTCATCATCAGCATGTTCAGTGTGCTCTTGACGCGGACCATGCCTCCGTAGAAGAAGGCGAGGCCCGGGGTCATGATCAGCACCAGGGCGGAACAGATGAGCATGAAGCCTGTGTTCGCGGAGGACAGCTTGGGTGCCTCCGCGGCAAGCGTGATGGCTGCTGCCATCGGCGTCTCCTCGTCGTAGGTACGGCCCCGTGCGGGCGAAGCCAGAGCGGGTTCGTGAGGGGTGGGCCGGTTATGCGCCATGAGATTGACGCAGCGCGGTTTCGGTGGAGGCCCCGGGTTGTTTCGCCGCCGTGACGAAGACGCCGTGTGTGTTACGCATCGATGAACTGCCGGATTCTGCCGGATTCGATCGTTATCGTGGCGCAACCTTCGGAGAAGACAAAGAACCGGCCACGGTCGGCCTTCCGATGACCTGGCATGGGGGAGCCGAGTCGGGCAGTTCGGGAGGGTCGGCCGCGGCCGGGGTTCTAGGGTTTTGCTCGGTGGACCAGCTGGTTCAGACCGCTTCGGCCGTCTCCGGCAGCTCGATGGTGAGCCGCTCGGTCAGGTCCACGACCTCCGTGAGATCCCCGAACTCGCGCACGGCGCTGTCGACGGTTTTTCGAATACGAGTGTTGACGCGCTCGGAGCGCACCTTCTTGGCCTCCTTCATGGCCTGGGTGGCGAGGGTGGCGCTCTGCTCGGGTTCACGCTGCAGGAGATGGACCGTGGCCATGCCGATCAGGTTCAGCACGTAGGACCGCTGGTGGTCGGCGTCCCCGGCGAACTTCTGCACGGCCTTGCTCATCAGGGGCTCGGCCAGCGAGGCGTAGGTGGGGCTGCGGCCGGCGACATAGGCCAGGTCACGGAAGGAGTGGCTGTTCTCGCCGTGCAGCTCGGCCTCGGAGAAGAACTGGATCCAGTCGGGGTCGGGCTCGTCCCACTCGTCCGCCTCGGCGAAGGTGTCCTCGGCCATCCGCACCGCCCGCTTGCACCGCCCGGGCTGCCCCATGTTGGCGTAGGCGCGGGCCTCCATCGCATACAGCATGGACTGGGTGCGCGGGCTCGCGCAGTCCCGGCTGCCGTACTGCGCGAGGTGGATCAGCTCCAGCGCGTCCTCGGGCCGGCCGAGGTGGATCATCTGGCGGCTCATGCTGGACAGCACGTAACTGCCGAGGGGCCGGTCACCGGCCTCCTTGGCGGCATGCAGGGCGAGGACGAAGTACTTCTGCGCGGTCGGCTGGAGCCCGACGTCGTAACTCATCCAGCCCGCGAGCTCCGCCAGCTCGGCGGCGACCTTGAAGAGCCTCCTCGCGGTGGCCCCGGGCTGGGGCTCCTGGAGGAGGTCCGTCACCTCGTGCAGCTGTCCGACGACCGCCTTGCGGCGCAGACCGCCGCCGCACTGCGCGTCCCATTGGCGGAACATCACGGTGGTGGACTCCAGCAGGTCCAGCTCGGGCCGGGAGAGCCGGCCGCGAGCCCGGCTGGTGGGGACCGAGTCGGGTTCCGCCGGCGGGGCGGGCGGCGAGGGGACGAGCCAGCGCTGCATGGGCTCGATGAGGGACGGTCCCGCGCACAGGGCCAGCGAGGTCCCGAGGAAGCCGCGCCGCGCGAGCATCAGGTCGCTGCGCGAGAACTCGCTGAGCTGGGCGACCGTCTGCGGGGCCGTCCACGGCAGGTCGACGCCGGTCGCCGAGGGCGCATGGCGCGCCGAGCGCAACCCGAGGTCCTCGACGGAGACGACACAGCCGAACCGCTCCGAGAACAGCTCGGACAGGATCCTGGGGATGGGCTCTCGGGGGTTCTCGCCGTCCAGCCAGCGGCGCACGCGCGAGGTGTCTGTGGAGATGTGGTTGGCGCCCAACTGGCGTGCCCGACGGTTGACTTGACGGGCCAGCTCACCCTTCGACCAGCCGCTGCGCACGAACCACGACGTGAGCAGCTCGTTCGGGCGCTTGTCCGCGCTCGCAGCGTTGTTTCCGCTTCCGCCGTTGCCGCCCACTGGAACGCCCCCACTCCCTGAGACCACTTGTCACTGAGTGCGCCAAGCCTTATCAGAATGCCGGTAAATACGGCCTGCCGTCCGGTACTTGTCACCCTTCGAACGGAGAGCCGACTTGCCTCCGGCATACCCATGGGCGCATGTGCCTCCAGGACCTGCACACTCAAAGTAATCCCACGATCACGCCCCCAGCCATGGCGATCCCGGAATCGCCACCATTCGCCACCCCTTCGGATGAACTGCCGTTGACCTGTACGCGATTCACTTGACACTGAACGGCCTGGAATGAGCGGAGCGAAGCATTCGGGGGCGCACGCGGTCGAGCACACCACCCGGGGCGCTTCAGGGCGCTGCCCGCACAGGGCGGCCACGGGGCAGTGTGAGCACGCACAGTTACGACATGCGTCCATTACGTAACCGCTGGCGCGTCGGACCCGTTGGAGGGGGCATGGGCTTCACGATCGGCGGCATTCGCGAGATCCGCTCCGGCGCGCGCAGGCGCGGTCGCTCGTCCGAGTGCACCGCCGTCGCCGAGTTCACGGGACTGTGGGGCTGGGACGCGGTGCCGGGCGCACGGGCCGCGGCGGGCGTCTGCTCGTGTGGGCGCTCCACGTGCGGCGAGCCCGGCGCGCATCCCCTGGGGTTCGCCCCCCGGGTCCCCGCCGGAGCCACCCTCGACGACGTGAGCAGGACCTGGGGGGAATTCCCTGGGGCCGCGGTCATGCTGCCCGTCGGGCGTGCGTTCGACGTGATCGACGTCGCGGAGCCCGCCGGCCGCCGCGCCCTGGTCCGCCTGGAGCGCATGGGCCTCCCGCTGGGCCCGGTCACCGCCACTCCCGAGGGCCGCACCCAGTTCTTCGTCGCCCCCGGCGCCGCCGCCGAGCTGACCGACCTCCTCTACCGCATGGGCTGGGACGACCCGGCCGCCCTCGACCTGCGCGGCCTCGGCCCCGGTACGTACATCACGGCCCCGCCCTCCGACCGCGGCGGCCTCGGCCCGGTCCGCTGGCTGCGCCCACCCGCCCTGGACTCGGCGACCCGACCCCCACAGGCCCGCCTGCTGCTCGGGACGCTGGCGTACGTCGCCCATCGGTCACGGGCGTAGCCGCACCCAACACACCGCACGCACCGCACGCACCGGCCGAAACGGTCGTACACGCCGAAGCGCCCGCTCCTACTGCAGCTGGGGCGGGCGCTTCTCGCGGTCGTGCCAAGGTCGGTAGGGGTCGGTCAGTCTCCGATAAGGGCGTCAACGAACGCCTCCGGCTCGAACGGCGCCAGGTCGTCCGCGCCCTCGCCGAGTCCGACGAGCTTGACCGGGACGCCGAGCTCGCGCTGGACGGCGACCACGATGCCGCCCTTCGCCGTACCGTCCAGCTTGGTCAGGACGATGCCGGTGATGTCGACGACCTCGGCGAAGACCCGGGCCTGGACGAGGCCGTTCTGCCCGGTGGTGGCGTCGAGGACGAGCAGCACCTCGTCGAGCGGGGCGTGCTTCTCGACGACACGCTTGACCTTGCCGAGCTCGTCCATGAGCCCGGTCTTGGTGTGCAGCCGTCCGGCGGTGTCGATGAGGACGACGTCGACGCCCATCTCCTTGCCCTCCTTCACCGCGTCGAACGCGACGGAGGCGGGGTCGCCGGCCTCGGGGCCGCGCACGGTGTGGGCGCCGACCCGCTCACCCCAGGTCTGGAGCTGGTCGGCGGCGGCGGCGCGGAAGGTGTCGGCGGCGCCGAGGACGACGGTCTGCCCGTCGGCGACGAGCACGCGCGCGAGTTTGCCGGTGGTGGTGGTCTTGCCGGTGCCGTTGACCCCGACGACCATCACGATGCCGGGCTTGCGGTCCTCGGGCTCGGTCTTCACGGTGCGGTCGACCTCGGTGCCGACCAGCTTGAGCAGCTCCTCGCGCAGCAGGGCGCGCAGCTCCTCGGGGGTGCGGGTGCCGAGCACCCTGACGCGCTCGCGCAGCCGCTCGACCAGCTCCTGGGTGGGGGTCACGCCGACGTCGGCGGTGAGCAGCGTGTCCTCGATCTCCTCCCAGGTGTCGTCGTCGAGGTGCTCGCGTGAGAGCAGCGTGAGCAGCCCTTTGCCGAGGGCGTTCTGCGAGCGGGAGAGGCGGGCGCGGAGGCGGACCAGCCGCCCCTCGGTGGGCTCCGGGATCTCGAGCTCGGGGACCTCGATGACAGGCGGTTCCTCGACGGCGACGCCGGTCGAGCCGCCGTCGGGAAGATCCACCTCCTCGATCGTGCGGCGCGGTTCGTCGCGCGGTGTCTCGGCCTCGTCGCCGACGTGCGGTTCGGCCGGAGGGGCGGTGAGGTCGGGCGCGGTGGGGGGCGGCGGGGGCAGCGACTTCTTCCGTCGACTGCCGACGACGAGCCCGCCGAGCACCGCGAGCACGACCACGGCGATGACTACAGCAAGGATGACGGTTTCCATAACAGAGCCCAGTATGCGTGACCCCTCCGCGCCTGGGCGGGTGGCGGCACGTCCGAACGGCGGCATGCCCTGCTCGTCGTGCGGGCGTGCACTGCCTCTGGTTACCTGACGCCTCGTCAGCTACCGTCCCCCTGCACCAGCACCCCATCCGCCCGGCGAAGGGGCCTCCCATGCCCGTCACCGTCGTTCGTTTCAACCTCGTCGCCCCCGGTGCGACCCCCGCCGAGCTCGGCGAGCGTTACCGGGCCGCGCTGGAGATGGCCGCGTATGCCGACGAGCACGGGGTGACCCTCGTGCAGACCGAGGAGCATCACGGCGTCGAGAACAACTGGCTGCCGTCGCCGTTCGCCTTCGCGGGCGCGGTGCTCGGCGCGACCCGACGGCTGGCGGTGACCGTCTCCGCCGTCATCGGCCCGCTGCACGACCCGCTGCGGCTCGCCGAGGACATCGCCGTGCTCGATCTGCTGAGCGGCGGCCGGCTGGTCACGGTCGCCGGGATCGGCTACCGGCCCGAGGAGTACGCGCGGGCCGGGGTGGACTGGAAGCGGCGGGGCCGGCTTCAGGACGAGCTGTTGGAGACCGTGCTGAAGGCCTGGACCGGCGAGGAGTTCGAGTACCGCGGCCGTACGGTACGGGTCACCCCGCGCCCCGCGTCCGATCCGCACCCCCTCCTTCTGGTCGGCGGCTCGTCGAAGGCCGCCGCCCGGCGGGCCGCCCGGCTCGGGCTGCCGTTCTTCCCGAGCGCGCACCTGCCGGAGCTGGAGGCGTACTACAAGGAGCGGCTCGTGGAGTACGGGACGTCGGGGTGGACGATGATGCCGGGCGCCGAGACGCCGCTGCTGCACATCGCCGAGGATCCGGACCGGGCGTGGGCCGCGTACGGCGGTCACTTCCTGCACGAGGCACGGACGTACGCCTCCTGGCAGTCCGGCGAGATCCGCTCGGCGGTGAAGTCGGGGGCGATGACGGTCGAGGAACTCCGGGACGAGGGCGTGTACCGGATTCTCACGCCGGACGCGTGTGTGGCGCAGGACCTCGACAATCTGGTCCTGCATCCGCTGGCGGGCGGGATGCCGGTGGCGGAGGGATGGCGGAGTCTGCGACTGTTCTGCGAGGACGTCCTGCCCCGGCTCGGGGGGTGAGCCGGGGCAGTACGTCCTACGGGTGTCGAGGAGCGGGCGGCGGGGACTCGGCCCGGCTCCTCGAGCTCGAAGGGAGCCTCCTGTACGAGGCTCAGCCCATCTCCTCCAGCGCCTTGCCCTTCGTCTCCTTGACGTACTTGAGGACGAACGGGATGGAGAGCGCGGCGAAGACCGTGTAGATCACGTAGGTCACGGAGAGGTTCCAGTCGGCCAGGGACGGGAAGCTCGCCGTGATGGCCCAGTTGGCGATCCACTGTGCGGAGGCGGCCACGCCCAGGGCGGCGGCGCGGATCCGGTTGGGGAACATCTCGCCGAGGAAGACCCAGACGACGACACCCCAGGACAGGGCGAAGAAGAGGACGAACACATGGGCGGCGATCAGGGCGATCCAGCCCTGCGTGGCCGGGAGTTTGCCGTCGACCAGGTCGAAGCTGAACGCCCAGGCCTCCAGCGCGAGGCCGACGACCATGCCGACGGAGCCGATGAGGGCGAGCGGCCTGCGGCCGACGCGGTCCACGAAGATCATCGCGATCACGGTGCCGACGATGTTGATGATCGAGGTCGTGAAGGAGTAGAAGAACGAGTCCGTCGGGTCGACGCCGACGGACTGCCACAGCGTCGAGGAGTAGTAGAACGCGACGTTGATGCCGACGAACTGCTGGAAGACCGACAGGCCGATGCCGATCCAGACGATCGGCTTGAAGAAGAAGCCGCCGCCGAGCAGGTCCTTGAAGGTGGACTTGTGCTCGCTCTTCATGGCGTGCTCGATCTCGGTGACGCGGACGTCCAGGTCGGAGCTGTTGCCCTCGACCTCTTCGAGGATCTCGCGGGCGCGCTCGTGCTTGCCGACGGAGATCAGGAAGCGGGGGGACTCGGGGATGACGAAGGAGAGCAGGCCGTAGAGGACGGCCGGGACGACCATCACACCGAGCATGACCTGCCAGGCCTCCAGGCCCATGAGCTTGCCGCGCTGGTCGCCGCCGGCGGAGTTCAGCAGGCCCCAGTTGACCAGCTGCGAGATGGCGATGCCGATGACGATGGCGGCCTGCTGGAAGGAGCCGAGGCGGCCGCGGTAGGCGGGCGGGGCGACCTCGGCGATGTAGGCGGGGCCGATGACGGAGGCCATGCCGATGGCGAAGCCGCCGACGACGCGCCACATGGCGAAGTCCCAGAGCGCGAAGGGCAGGGCCGAGCCGACGGCGCTGACGGTGAACAGCACGGCGGCGATCTGCATGACCCGGATGCGGCCGATGCGGTCGGCGATCCGTCCGGCGTAGGCGGCGCCGATGGCGCAGCCGATCAGGGCGATGGCGATGACCTGCGCCAGGGCCGCGGAGCCGACGTCGTAGCGGTCCCTGATCGCCTCGACGGCGCCGTTGATGACAGAGCTGTCGTAGCCGAAGAGGAAGCCGCCCATCGCGGCCGCCGCCGCGATGAAGATGACGTGCCCGAGATGATCGGGGTGAGCCGTCCGGGTTCCTGACTTTGTTGGCTGCGCTGTGGTCACGTTCCACTCCCTCGTGGGACCCCCAGATAGGTGGTACCTGAAGGTAAATTCGACGTTCCAGAGACTATGCCTTCAAGTCTCAAAATCAAACGGAGGGAATTGTGAGATCACAGACACGAAAGGGTCACATTCGTTCACTTCTTGAACGCATGGTCAGCGGAGGCGCTGGCTGATCACCTTCGAGACACCGTCGCCCTGCATGGACACGCCGTACAGCGCGTCGGCGACCTCCATCGTGCGCTTCTGGTGCGTGATCACGATCAGCTGCGAGGACTCCTGCAGCTCCTGCATGATGCGGATGAGCCGCTGCAGGTTGGTGTCGTCGAGGGCGGCCTCGACCTCGTCCATGACGTAGAACGGGCTGGGTCGGGCCTTGAAGATCGACACCAGCATCGCGACGGCGGTCAGCGACCGCTCACCGCCGGAGAGCAGGCTGAGCCGCTTGACCTTCTTGCCCGGCGGCCGGGCCTCCACGTCCACACCCGTGGTGAGCATGTTGTCGGGATCGGTCAGGATCAACCGGCCCTCCCCACCCGGGAACAGCCGGCTGAAGACCCCCTCGAACTGTCTCGCCGTGTCCCGGAACGCCTCGGTGAAGACCTGCTCGACACGCTCGTCGACCTCCTTCACCACCTGAAGCAGGTCGGCGCGGGTTTTCTTGAGGTCCTCCAACTGCTCGCTGAGGAACTTGTGCCGTTCCTCCAGCGCGGAGAACTCCTCCAGGGCCAGCGGGTTCACCTTGCCGAGCTGCTGATACGCCCGCTCGGCCGCCTTCAGCCGCTTCTCCTGCTCGGCCCGCACGAACGGCCTCGGCTGGTTGCGCGGATCCTCGGGGTCCTCGGGGAGCTGCTCCCCTTCGGCGGGCGGCGAGGGCGGCACGAGCTGATGCGGCCCGTACTCGGAGACCAGCCCGGCGGGCTCCACGCCCAGCTCCTCCAGCGCCTTGGTCTCCAGCTGCTCGATCCGCATCCGCTTCTCCGCGCCGAGCACCTCGCCCCGGTGGACCGAGTCCGTCAGTTTGTCGAGCTCGGCCTTGAGATCGCGCCCGGCGGAGCGGGCGGCGGCCAGTTCCTGCTCGCGCCGCGCCTTGGCCGCGTCGGCCGCGACCCGCTCCGCCTCGGCGCGCCCGAGGGACACCTCGACGTGTGCGAGCAGCTGCCGCGCGCCGGAGCCCACGGCCTGCGCGACGGCGGCCTCGTGCCGCAGCCGCGCCCGCCGCTGCTCGGCACGCGCGCGTGCCTCGCGTTCCGCCCGCGCGGCCCGGTCCAGCGAGTCGGCCCGTCCGGCCAGCCCCTTGACCCGCTCCTCGTGCGTACGGACCTGGAGCCGCGCCTCCATCTCGGTCTGGCGGGCGTTGGCCCCGTCGGCGGCGAGCCGGTCCCGCACGGAGGTGTCGGGCTCCTCCTCGACCGGCATCTCCTCGGCGACGGCCAGCCGTTCGGCGAGCATCTCGGCATCTTCTACGGCCTTGTCGAGCGCCTCCTGCGCCCGCGCCGCGGCGGCGGCGGACCGCTCGGCCTCGCCCGCGGCGCCCCTCGCCTGGCCCGCGAGCCGCCCGAGCTGCTGGGCCACGGCCGACTTCTCCCGGTCGGCGGCCCGCCGCCGCTCCCCCAACTCCTCGACGAGCGCGGCGGATTCCTTGCGCCGCTGGCCGGCCGCGTGCTGCGCCCGGGTCAGCTCCTCGCACCGCACGGCCAGCTCTTCGAGCTCGGCGGCGGCCTCGTCGACGGACGCCTGCACCTCCAGCAGCGACGGCGCCCCGGCCGACCCCCCGTGCGCGAAGTGCGCCCCGAGCAGGTCGCCCTCGGCGGTGACGGCGGTGAGCTCGGGCCGCGCGTAGACGAGTTCCTCGGCGTCCTCCAGCGTGCCGACGACGACGATCCCCCGCAGTAGCCGCCGCACCGCGGGCATCAGCTCGGCGGGGCCACGGACAAGATCGGCGGCGTACGGCGGGCCGTCCGGCCGGGGCTCCTGCGCCGCGGCCTCGGGGGCGCCGCTGAGCAGCAGCGGTGCCCGGCCGGCGTCCTGTTTGCGCAGGAGGCGAATCGCTTCGGCGGCGGCGGACGGGGTGGTCACGGCGAGGGCGTCCGCCGCGGCCCCGAAGGCGGCGGCGAGCGGGACCTCGTATCCCGGGGTCACCGTCAGCAGTTCGGCCGCCGGGCCCAGCAGGCCGCCGAGGCGGTCCCGGGCGCCGAGCAGCGCGCCCGTGCCGTCCTTGCGGCGCAGGCCCAGCGCCAGCGTCTCGTGGCGGGCCTGCGTCGCGGCGCGCCGGCGTTCGGCTGTCGTGGCCGCTTCGCGGGCGGCGGTGAGGGCGGCCTCCGCCTCGGCGAGTCGCCGCCTGGCCGTCTCATGCTGTTCGCCCAGTTCCTGGTCGCCGGCGTCGAGGCCGTCGACCTCCGCCTTCAGGGCCTCGTACTCCTCCTGCGCGGTGACGGCCCGTTCCTGGGCCTCGTCACGGGCGGCGGCCAGGCGGTCGATCTCGGCCTGGGCGGAGGCGGCGCGTGAACGGGCCGCGTTGACCTGGCCGTTCAGCCGGGCCAGGCCCTCGCGGCGGTCGGCGATGGCCCGGGCGACGTCCTTGAGGCGGCGTTCCTCGGCGGCGAGCTCCCGCTCCAGGTCGGCGCGGTGGGCGACGGTGTCGTCCAGAGCGTGCTGGGCCGCTTCCAGGGCGGCCTCCAGTTCGGCCTCCTGCTCGCGGACGCGTGCGGCCTCCCGCTCCATGTCCTCGGGGTCACGCCCGCGCCGCTCCTCCGGGGGCGTGGAGGTGGCGCTCTTCACGCGCGCGTCGGCGAGCGAGATCGTGCCGCGGACGCGTTCGGCGAGCTGGGACAGTTCGTACCAGGTCTGCTGGGCGCGCTGGAGGCGCGGCGTCAGCTGCCGGACCTCGTCCTCCAGGAGGGCCTCGCGCTGGAGGGCCTTCCTGAGCTCCTGCTCGGCGGCTTCCTTGCGCTCCTTGAGAGCGGCCTCGTCGGCGACCTCGGTCCGCAGAGCCTCCCGCAGCCGTACGAGATCGTCGGCCAGCAGGCGGAGCCGGGCGTCCCTGAGGTCCGCCTGGATGACGGCGGCCCTTCTCGCCACCGCCGCCTGGCGGCCCAGGGGCTTGAGCTGACGCCGGAGTTCGTCGGTCAGGTCCTGCACCCGCGCGAGGTTGGCCTGCATCGCGTCCAGCTTGCGGAGCGCCTTCTCCTTGCGCTTGCGGTGCTTGAGGACGCCCGCCGCCTCCTCGATGAAGGCGCGGCGGCCCATGGGATCGGCGTGCAGGACGGAGTCGAGCTGGCCCTGGCCGACGATGACGTGCATCTCGCGGCCGATGCCGGAGTCGGACAGCAGGTCCTGGATGTCGAGGAGGCGGCAGGTGTCACCGTTGATCTGGTACTCGCTGCCGCCGTTGCGGAACATGATCCGCGTGATGGTGACCTCGGCGTACTCGATGGGCAGCGCGCCGTCGGAGTTGTCGATGGTCAGGGACACCTCGGCGCGGCCCAGCGGAGGGCGCCCGGTGGTGCCGGCGAAGATGACGTCCTCCATCTTGCCGCCGCGCAGCGACTTGGCGCCCTGTTCGCCCATGACCCAGCTGAGGGCGTCGACGACGTTGGACTTGCCCGAGCCGTTCGGACCGACGACACACGTGATCCCCGGTTCGAACCGGAGCGTGGTCGCCGAGGCGAACGACTTGAACCCCCGGAGGGTCAGGGCCTTGAGGTGCACGGCGCTGGACTCTACCTTCCGGGGGTGTCTCACTCCATGAACCCGCGGTTTCACCCATGAACGCGCAGGGCACACCAAACGTTAAGAGACTGAAAGGGTGCGCGGGGGAGCGAAAGTCGGGGCATGGAGCAAGGGCTGGAAGACGGGGGCGGGAAAAAGCAAAGAAAGAAGGGACGCCGAAGCGTCCCTTGCAAACTCTGACAACTTAGCGGTCCGACGCGGTTGATATGAGCCGCCCGACCACTGCGTGTGCCGTTGTGCAGCGGTGCAGCGATCAGGTGAGCGCAGGCTCCGCCTGGCGTGCGTCGATGCTCTCCAGAAGCGAGTCGTGAGAAGCGGCAGCCGTCAGCGCGTCGTTCTCGGCCTGGATCCGTCCGAGCTCGGATTCCAGGTCCTGTACACGCTGCTGGAGCCGTCGCATCTCGGCGAGGAGTCGCGGGTCGGAGCCGCCGACGTAACCGAGAAGCGCCTTTGCCATGATGGATGGTCCTCCACACTGAGTGACCGACCGAAGCGGTGTGGGTCGTGAGGGATTCGCACCCGCGGTGCTTGGCAGGATCTTGTTCGTGCTGCCGTTCATCCATGCCAAACAGCTAAGGTGCGCGGGGTGCTTTCAGCGTCTCACCAAAAAGTTTGACGGTCAACACGATCACGCCCCGTATTGGCGGGCATCCCAGTGGCGCGCGGCCGAAACGGCGGCGCTGCGGCTCCTGCGGGGACCTCGAGGCGTGGCGATCATCCTTACGTGCGGAGCCTCCCACCGCAAGGAGTTCTTGGCAACCACCTGGCCCTTTCTGCTGGGGGCAGGTGCCAGTGGCATGTCCCTCCGCTTACCCGGGCCCGCTTCGCGCGGACTCCTCAGCGGATCGCGAAGCCGTCGTAGCCGCCGCGCGGTGTGTCCCAGATCTCGGTGACTCCGTCCACGCGCCCGGGCGTGTCGTCACCCAGGAGCCACCCCAGCAATCCCTCGCACCCCTCACGAGTCCCCTCCGCGACGACTTGAACCCGTCCGTCGGCCAAATTGAGAGCAAAACCACTCAGGCCGCCGATCTCCAGGGCCTTGGCCCGCGTGAACCAGCGGAATCCCACGCCCTGGACGCGTCCGCGCACCCAGGCGACCAGCCGTACATCCTCGCTCATGGGTGCAACCTAACCGGGCAAAGTCACTCGAGGCACTTCCTCCCTCAGCCCCATGCGGTACCGTCCCCACCCAATGATTCTCATTTGAAACTCACTCGATCGAGTGAGTCAGGTTGACCAGAAGGCCCAGTAGGCGCGCGACGCCCCGGGCCGCGGCCGGCCGTTGGGAACACCGCTCGGACGAGGAAGGCAAGGACATGGGACGCCACCGACGCTCCGCCGCCGGCCGCGCCGCCACGGGCCGCGCCACGGGGGTCACACAGACGCACGGCTCGCACGCGGACAGTAACAACCCACAGGACTCGTACGCCGACGACCGCCCCACGATGGGGATCGCGCCGTATCTGAACCCGGAGGCCTACGCCGACTCCGTCGCGAAGAGCCAGGAGTACCTGTTCGCCACGGAGGACAGGTACGGCCACGGCGGCTACGGCCGCGACGAGTACGGCCACGCCGACACCGCCATGTTCGCGGCCGACGGCTTCACACCGGGCGGCGGCGCCGGGCCCGCGGGTCCGGGCCGGGGCGGCGCGAGCCGACGCCGGAAGAAGAGGGTCGTCACCCCGGTCAAGTCGGGTCTGCTCGGGGTGTCCGCGGCGGTCGCCATCGGCACCGTCGCCGTGGCCACGGGCGTGGTGCCCGGCCTCGACAGCTACCGGATCGGCGGCGACAGCGGTTCGGGCGACAAGGTCCAGGCCGCCGCCGGCTCGCCGACCAACTCCGCCTCCGAGCAGGGCGGCACGTCCGGCTCCGCCGACACCGAGCGCGGCTCCACGTCGACCAGCCGCGACGCCGGCCGGTCCGCCTCCCCGTCCCCCGCCTCTCCCACCCCCTCCACCTCCACCTCGTCTGCGGCGCCGACCAAGACAGCCACCGAGAAGCCGGAGGCCACGGAGACCACGCCTTCGAAGGAGCCGCGGAGCACTGCGTCCAAGTCGAAGAAGACGGTCACCAAGGCGCCGCAGAGGGCCGAGTCGCCGGTGACGGTCTCGGCCGAGACGCAGGCGGCGGCCGAGGTACTGAAGCTCGTCAACGAGGAGCGGTCCAAGGTCGGCTGCAGCGCCCTCTCCGCGAACAGCGCACTGTCGAACCTGGCCAAGAAGTTCAGCGACGACATGGCGGCGCGAGGCTTCTTCGACCACACCGACCCGGACGGGGCGACCCCGTGGGACCGGGCGGCCAAGGCCGGCATATCCGACGTCGGCGGCGAGAACATAGCCCGGGGCCAGGCCGACGCGGCCGCGGTCATGGAGGCCTGGATGAACAGCCCCGGCCACCGGGCGAACATCCTGAACTGCGACTTCAAGACGCTGGGCGTCGGCGTCCACTTCGGGTCCGGCGGACCCTGGTGGACGCAGGACTTCGGGTACTAGGCGCGCGCGACGGACCTCGCAGAAACGATCAAGCAGCCGGAGACCGGCCGGCGACGAAGGCGCGGGGTCCCTCGGTCGACAGCTGAGGCGCGGCCCGCAGTAGCGGATCGCCTGCACTAACAAAAAGTTAGCGCATCCCTATGGTATGCGCAGTGCCGTAGGCTTGGGGCATGAACATCACCCACGTGCGCGCGGAGGACCAGGACCTCCCGTTCAACGTCTTCGCCAAGGCCTGCCCCTCGCGTGGCACGCTGGAGCACGTCACGGGCCGCTGGGGCGGACTCACTCTCGGGGCGCTGTACGAGGGTTCGCTGCGCTTCAACGAGCTGCGCCGCCGGGTCGACGGCGTGAGCGAGAAGATGCTGTCCCAGACGCTGCACTCGCTGGAGCGCGACGGCCTGGTGCATCGCGAGGCCCAGCCCACCAACCCGCCGCGTGTGGACTACGAGCTGACCCCGCTCGGGCGCGAGGTGGCCGAGCGCCTCCTCGCCCTCATCCACCTGCTGGAAGGGCGGATGGGCGACGTCCTCACGGCCCGCGAGCACTACGACGGGACGCGCGGCGCCCTCTGACACTTCGGGCAGAAGTAGCTGGACCGGTTCATCCACGGGCGCCGGCGCATCGGCGTGGCGCACCGCCTGCAGGGCAGGCCCTCCCGGCCGTACGCGTCCAGGGACCGGTCGAAGTAGCCCGACTCGCCGTTGACGTTGACATAGAGGCTGTCGAAGCTGGTGCCGCCGACGGCGAGGGCCGCGTTCATCACGTCGCGGACATGGCCCAGGAGTTCGAGTGTGCGCGGACGCGTGAAGGTCGCGGTCGGACGCTCGTAGTGGAGGCGGGCGCGCCACAGCGCCTCGTCCGCGTAGATGTTGCCGACGCCGCTGATCAGCGACTGGTCGAGCAGGGCCCGCTTGATGGTGGTGCGTCTGCGGCGCAGCGCCTGGTGGAAGGCCTCGTCGTCGAACAGCGGGTCGAGGGGGTCGCGGGCGATGTGCGCGATGACGTCCGGCAGGCCGTCGGGGGTGGTGTCGTGCAGGGACAGGCCACCGAAGGTGCGCTGGTCGACGAAGCGCAGTTCGGTGGACCCCGCCGCGATGGGGGTGCCCCCGCGCGAGCCGTATTCGAGCGTGGGGGAGGCTGATGACAGCGTGTCGGCGAAGCGCACGCGGATGCGCAGGTGTTTCTCGTCGGGGGCCTCGTGCGGCTGGACCAGGAGCTGGCCGCTCATGCCGAGGTGGGCCAGGATCGCCTGGTCGGTGTCCTCCAGCGGCAGCCACAGGTACTTGCCGCGCCGGCTCGGAGTGCCGATGCGGTGACCCTTGAGGCGGTGCGCGAAGTCGTCGGCGCCGGCCGGGTGACGGCGTACGGCACGCGGGTGCAGCACCTCGGCGTCGGCGACCGTGCGATGGGCGACCCACCGCTCGAGACCGCGCCGGACGACCTCGACCTCGGGCAACTCGGGCATGGGATCCCCCGTACGGAGCGCCCGCCCCCGCTGGGCGGCGGGCGCTCTATCGCACTGCTGTTCTACTGCACTGCTGTTCTACTGCACTGCTATTCGTCAGGCGGAGGCGGACTCGGGGTCCGGGCTGCCGTCGACGGTCTCGACGGCCTTCGCCGCCTTCGCCGCCTTGGCACGCTCATCCGCCGCGGCGTGGATCGCGCGCCAGGCGGACTCGGCGGCTTGTTGCTCCGCCTCCTTCTTGCTGCGGCCGGTGCCGGTGCCGTACGAGACGCCTCCGACGCGGGCGGCAGCAGTGAAGGTCTTCTCGTGATCGGGGCCGGTCTCCGTGACCAGGTACTCGGGGACGCCGAGCCCTTCGGTCGCGGTGAGCTCCTGGAGGCTGGTCTTCCAGTCCAGGCCGGCACCGAGGTTCGAGGACTTCTCGATCAGCGGGTCGAACAGGCGGTGCACCAGTTCGGAGGCCGCGTCGAGGCCCTGGTCGAGATAGACCGCGCCGATCACCGCTTCGAGGGTGTCGGCGAGGATGGATGCCTTGTCCCGGCCGCCCGTGCCCTCTTCACCCCGGCCGAGCCGGATGAAGGAGCCGAGTTCAAGGCCGCGACCGACCTCCGCCAGCGCACGCGAGTTGACCACCGCGGCCCGCAGCTTGGCCAGTTGGCCTTCGGGCAGGTCGGGATGGGTGCGGTACAGCGTGTCCGTGACGACGAGGCCGAGCACGGAGTCCCCGAGGAACTCCAGCCGCTCGTTCGTCGGCAGGCCGCCGTTCTCGTATGCGAAGGAACGGTGGGTCAGCGCACGCACCAGAAGGGCGGACTCGAGCTGATAGCCGAGCCGCCCTTCCAGAAGCGTGTGGGACGAGGCCGTGTTCTCCGCCGGGCCACCTCCGCTTGCGCGGAGAGACTGCTTCTTGGCGTCAGACATTGAGCCTCTCACCAGCCGCTCAGACCTCGAGGACCTGGCGCTTGTTGTAGGTGCCACAAGACGGGCACGCGATGTGCTGCAGCTTGGGCTCGTGGCAGCGCTCGCACGCAACCAGGGTGGGGACCGCAGCCTTCCACTGCGACCGGCGGTGGCGCGTGTTGCTGCGCGACATCTTCCGCTTCGGAACAGCCACGGCTACTTCTCCTGCTTCTCGTCGACGCCCGCTTCGGCGCCGCTCATCTCGTCCTTCTCGCCGTCTCCGAGTGAACCGGCGAGTCCCTGCAGTGCCGCCCAACGAACATCGACGGCGTCGTGGTGGTGGTCCGGGTCGTCCGTGAGCCGCGCTCCGCACTCGGAGCACAGGCCCAGGCAGTCGTCCTGGCACACCGGCTGCATCGGCAGTGCGAGCACCACCGCATCGCGCAGCACGGGCTCGAGGTCGAACAGGCCGTCCTCGATGAAGAGCCTGTCCTCGTCTTCCTCGGCGTCGTCGACCGGCTCCGCCTTGGGGCGGCCCCGGTCATCGGCGTCAGGGTACGAGAACATCTCCTGGAAGTCCGCTTCGAGCTCCAGCTCCAGCGGCTCCAGACACCTTACGCACTCCCCCTCGGCCTGTGCACGGACGGTGCCTGTGACGAGCACCCCTTCCATGACCGACTCGAGCCGGAGTTCGAGCTCCACCGGAGCGCCTTCCGGCACTCCGATCACTCCCTGGATCCCGAGATCCTTGGGAGCGTCGATCTCGCGGGTCAGGCGCTGCAGCGCACCGGGCCGCCGCCCCAGCTCGTGCGTGTCGAACACGAGAGGCTTGCGGTGGTCGAGGCGGGCGTTCAGGGCCATTCCTGCTTTCGATCTGCTGAGCTCGGGGCCGCCGCCCTTCGGTGTTCCCGGGCAGCGGTGATCGCGGACGTACACACGACCGAAGAGCCAGGATACTGGAGCTTTCGCCCACAGCCCAATCGGGTGGGCGCGACCCCGTTCCGGCAGGTCCTACAGGCCGCGTTCCTGCTCGTAGGCGCGCAGTTGTTCGGCACTGATCATGCCGGTGTCGAAGAGGCTGGTCTCGTCGAGCGCGTACCCCTGCTGGGACTGGTGCTGCTGGGGCTGGTGCGACTGCTGGGGCTGTTGCGCGGCCTGGTGGGGGTCGTAGGCGGCCTGCTGCGTGTCATAGCCCTGGTGGGAGGCTCCTGCCGCCTGACCGTATTCGAAGGTGGAGGAGTAGGGGTCGGCCTGCTGGTAGCCGTACGCGTCCTGCTGGCCGTAGCCCTGCTGCCGGCCGTAGGCGTCGGCGTACGGGTCCGGCTGCTGCTGGTAGGCGGCGTAGGCCCCCTGCGGCTGCTCGTACGGCTGCTGGGCGGGCTGGCCGGCCGCCGCCGCGTCCTGCTCGGCGAGGGCGGTCAGGTCGGCGAGGTAGTCGGCGTCGGAGGAGTGCTGGAACGTGGTGCTGTCGTCGGCGAGCACGCCGAGGTCGTCCGTGGCGATGCGGCCGTGCAGCTTCTGACGGCCGCGGCCGACCGCCTCCAGGGTCTTGGCGAGAACGGCCTCGAAGGCGCCCAGCTTGGCGTCGACGTAGGTGTCGGCGTCGCGGCGCAGGGTCTCCGGGTCGTGGCTGCGCTCGGGGGCGTCCTCGTCCTCGTAGCCGTTCTCGTCGACGCCCGGGCCGGTGCCGAGGAGCTTCTCGCGGCCGCGGCCGACGGAGCCGAGCGTCTTGGTGAGGACGACCTCGAAGTTCGCGAGCTTGGAGTCGACGTAGTCGTCGGCCTCCGCGCGGACGTCCTCGGCCTCCTTGCGGGCCTCGGCGAGGATGCGGTCGGCCTCGGCCTGGGAGCGGCGGGCGATCTCGGTGTCGGAGATGAGGGAGCCGCGCTCGGCGTGCGCGGTGGAGATGATCTGCTCGGCCTCCTGGCGGGCCTGCTCGACCATCTGGTCCCGGCCGCCGATCAGCTCCTGGGCCTGGGCGAGCGAGTCGGGCAGGGCCGCGCGCACCTCTTCGAGCAGGGCGAGCAGGTCCGCGCGGTTGACCACGCACGAGGCCGACATCGGCATCGACCGGGCACTGGAGACCGCCGTGACGATCTCGTCGAGCTTCTTCTGCACGTCCACCGGTTGCTCGCCACTCTCTACAGCTGTGTTGGAGACGGACGGGACGACTGTAGCCCCATCAGTCCGCCCGCAGGCGTTCGTTGAGCGCCTCCAGGACGATCGCCGGAACGAGGTGGGAGACGTCCCCGCCCCAGGTAGCGACCTCCTTGACCAGGGAGGAGGAGAGGAAGCTGTAGGTGGGGTTGGTGGGCACGAACAGCGTCTCGACGCCCGAGAGACCGTTGTTCATCTGGGCCATCTGCAGCTCGTAGTCGAAGTCGCTGACCGCGCGCAGGCCCTTGACGATGGCCGGGATGTCGCGCTGCTTGCAGAAGTCGACGAGGAGGCCGTGGAAGGCCTCGACGCGGACGTTGCCGTACTCGGCGGTGACCTGGCGGATCAGGTCGATCCGCTCGTCGATCTCGAACAGGCCCTTCTTGGACTTGTTGATCATGACCGCGACATAGACCTCGTCATACAGACGGGAGGCGCGGGAAATGATGTCGAGGTGTCCGTTGGTGATCGGGTCGAACGACCCGGGACAGACGGCACGGCGCACTTGTGGTCCCTCGCTCTCCGGTCGGGTCATCGCGCGTCTTCGCACGTAGAGGCGGCGCGACCGTACCAAAACGTTCCCTCGCCGTAGCGACGGGCCCGGAGCGCTTCGAAGCCGTCCGGCCAGTGGAACTCCCCGCCTCTGGTGCTGCGCTCCACGGTGACGATCGCCTCCGGCGCGAGCCAGCCTCCCGAGCGGAGTGTGAGGAGAATCTCCCGGAGATCGTGATCTGTGACGGCGTACGGCGGATCGAGGAAGACGATGTCGTACGGGGCTGTCGGCGCCGGTGTCCGGATGATCTGTTCGGCTTTGCCCGACCTCACCTCGGCGCCGGGGAGGCCGAGACTCCTGACGTTCTCGCGGATGGTGCGGGCCGCTCTGGCATCTGCCTCGACGAGGAGGGTGTGGGCGGCCCCCCGGGAGAGTGCCTCCAGTCCTACGGCGCCCGAGCCCGCGTAGAGGTCGAGGACACGTTCGCCGTCCAGGGGCCCGCCGAGGAGCGATTCCCAAGTGGAGAGGAGCCCTTCGCGTGCGCGGTCGGAGGTGGGGCGGGTTCCGTTGCCGGGTGGGACGGTCAGGCGGCGGCCCCCGGCCTTGCCGGCGATCACGCGGGTCATCTTCGGTCCTTGTTCGGGGGCGGTTACGGAATCAGTTTGGCAGCTGGTCCGTCGTGGTTGCTCGCGCTCGCGCGGCGGTAGCCGCATATTCAATGCGGCCCCGCGCCCCTGGGCGGGTCGGCTCACCCCTTTTCCAGGTACTGCTCCCTTTCCTCGTCCACAAGGGCGTCCAGTGCCGTCCGCAGTCCAGGCAGGCTTGTCAGCTCGGGGTCTGCCGCCACGACCTCCGTCGCCTCCTGCCTCGCTTCCGCGATGATCTCCTCGTCCTCGATGACGGCCAGGACCCGCAGGCTGGTCCGAGCACCCGACTGGGCCTGGCCCAGGACGTCGCCCTCGCGGCGCTGTTCCAGGTCGATGCGGGAGAGTTCGAAGCCGTCGAGGGTGGCGGCGACCGCGTTGAGGCGCTGGCGGGCCGCGCTCGCCTCCGGCATCTCCGTCACCAGCAGGCAGAGGCCGGGGGCCGAGCCACGCCCCACCCGGCCGCGGAGCTGGTGCAGCTGGGAGACGCCGAAGCGGTCGGCGTCCATGATCACCATCGCGGTGGCGTTCGGAACGTTGACGCCGACCTCGATGACGGTCGTGGCGACCAGGACGTCGGTGTCGCCCGCGGCGAAGCGGCGCATCACGGCGTCCTTGTCGTCGGGCGGCATGCGACCGTGCAGGACTTCGACCCGGAGCCCCTGGAGGGGGCCTTTGGAGAGCTGGTCGGCCATTTCCAGGACGGCGAGCGGCGGGCGCTTCTCCGCCTCGTCCTCCGCAGACTTTTTGGCCTTCTTCGGGTCGTCCTCCTCGTCGCCGATCCGGGGGCAGACGACGTACGCCTGATGGCCGTTGCCCACTTCCTCGCGCACGCGCTCCCACGCGCGCGCCAGGAAGTGGGGTTTGTCCGCGGCCGGGACGACATGGCTGGCGATCGGCGAGCGGCCGGCCGGGAGCTGGTCGAGGACGGAGGTCTCCAGGTCGCCGAAGACGGTCATGGCGACGGTGCGCGGGATGGGCGTG
The DNA here is from genome assembly GCF_044460385.1 of Streptomyces sp. NPDC050121. Taxonomy (NCBI): domain Bacteria; kingdom Bacillati; phylum Actinomycetota; class Actinomycetes; order Kitasatosporales; family Streptomycetaceae; genus Streptomyces; species Streptomyces sp. NPDC050121. The sequence goes on from NZ_JBITJV010000005.1 coordinate 177,967, forward strand.
GCCGTCATGACGAGCAGGTGCGGGGGTTGCTTGCCCTTGCCGCGCAGGGCGTCGCGCTGTTCGACGCCGAAGCGGTGCTGTTCGTCGACCACGACCAGCCCGAGGTCGTGGAACTGGACCTTGTCCTCGATCAGCGCGTGCGTGCCGATCACGATGCCGGCCTCGCCGGTGACCAGGTCGAGCAGGGCCTGACGCCGGACGGCCGTCCCCATGGAGCCGGTGAGCAGTGTGACCTTGGTGGCCTTCTCGGCCGCGCCCAGCATGCCGCCCTCGGCGAGCTCGCCCATCATCTCGACGATCGACCGGTGATGCTGCTGGGCGAGGACCTCGGTGGGCGCGAGCATGGCGGCCTGTCCGCCGGCGTCGACGACGGCGAGCATGGCGCGCAGGGCCACCATCGTGTTGTGAGTCACCGTGAAGTTGTCAGTGACGTAGGCGTGGCTGGGGTGCGCGACGCTGATGCACTGTACGGGTTTGCGTCCCACATACTCGACCGCCCGAATCCCTCGTCGGAACGTGTTGTATTTCGAGCGGGGACCTACCCGTTCGGCCTTTCGCCTCAGCCTGAACGGGGCGTACCCGTCGGGCAGGGACACGAAGACATTGAACGCCGCCCGCTTCGGCAGGATTCGCGCCCGGCCGCCCAGGGAGCGGACCAGCCACGCGACGTCCTCTGCGAGCCTCCGCGAGGCGGAGCAGAAGGAAATGCTGAGGCCGCCCTTGTCGACTGTGCCGTCCGTGTCCATGAGCCCTTGGAGCACAGCGAGACGGTTTTTGATCGATGTGTTCTTGAACTCGTCGGGAACGAACTTGCCATGCGACGTCACACCCCAAAGGTTCAGTTCCCGCACGGCCTGAATCACTGGATTGCGTACGCCACCCGCGTGGCGGGTCAGCTGGATCGTGTAATCGCAGCGGGAACCGCTCACCGGAACCAGCCGACATTCGGGTGCCACGGCGGTCGCGACCGCATCACTGATCTCGGCATCGACCGTGGACAGACGCAGGTTGTGCCGGAATGAGCCGTCTCCCAGCAGAAGTCCGAACAGGTAGGGATCGAGAGGCGGCCCACAATCGTCGCCGAGATCGACCGGGGTGACTGCTGGGAGGTACCACTTCGACGATCCGTTGGCCTTGAAGGTGTCCAGCCGAATCTCGCGAGTCGTCATGACCTTGGGAGCCTGGCCACGGTGCCACCCGCAACTGGTGCCGACGATCCAGAGATGCTCGTCGTCACACTCGACGGAGCTGCCGTCCGAAAGGACCAGGCGCCAGACATCGCGCATGCCTTGTGGAAAGACGCCGTCGATCAGCGCGATCTCCCCGTCAGGCACGACGACCTCGTCGCCCACCCTCATATCGCCCATACGGCGGAAGCCAGCGGGTGTGAGGACAAGTGAGTCAAGCGGCTGGGCCTTACCCGAGCCCACCTCCCCTTGGAGCAGTCGGTGCATCGGATGGTCCGTCGCCAGGTCGTCGAAGATCTCCTTGGAGACCTTCTGCTGGCCGTCCGTGAGGGTGAAGGGGAGGCGGGCGTCGAAGGCGGTGAGGAGGCCGTCGGGGGCGGGCCTGCGGGGGACGGCCGGGAGTTGGGCGTCGGCATGGCGGCGGCGGGCGAGGGCGACCTGGAGGACGAAGGCCTCGTCCCACTTCAGGCGGGCGCGGGCGTCGTCGATGTCGGCCTTGGTGTGCGGGCGGTGGATCTTGAGGAGGGCCTCGGGGAGGGTGACCAGGCCGCGGCCCTCGCGAAGGCCGGCTGGCAGGGGGTCGACGGCTTCTCGGGCGCTGGGCAGCACCGTCTGGATCGCCTTGCCGATCTTCCAGGACTCCAGTTTGGCGGTGGCGGGGTAGAGCGGGATGAGCGCGCCGGCCCAGGTCTCGACGGATTCGTCGGCCTCGCCCGGGTCGCCGCGCAGCAGTTCGTAGGCCGGGTGGGCCAGTTGGAGGCGGCGGTTGAAGACCGAGACCTTGCCGGCGAACATCGCGCGCGTGCCGGGCAGGAGCTCTTTGTGGGGTTTGTGGACGCCGCTGCCGAAGAAGACCAGCTGAAGTCGGCCACTGCCGTCGGTGATCGTCACCTCCAGGCGCTGGCCCTTGCCCCGGGGGGCCTTGGCGGAGGCGAAGCTGTGCAGACGGGCGTCGGCGACCTGGGCGACCACGGTGACGTGCTCGTCCATGGGGAGGTCGGCGAGGTGGGTGAGCTGGCCGCGCTCCTCGTATCTGCGGGGGTAGTGGTGCAGGAGGTCGCCGACGGTGTGCAGGCCGAGGTGCTCGGCCATCACCTTCGCGGTGGCGGGGCCGAGCACTGACTTGAGGGATTGTTGCAGTGGTTCTTCCAGTGCGGGCACGAGATCCATTGCACACCACGCCACTGACATTGCCGTATACGTGTCCTGAAACCCCTGGTCAGACGGCTCGTTCGGGCTCTAGGATGGCGCGCTCCGGCCATCATCCGCGGTCACCGCCCCATCGGGACCGCCCGACCCCGCGCCGTGCTCGTCCCCAGCCCGCGGCGCTGCAGCGATGGACTCCCAGACCTCACAGTCATCCCAGGCATCTCCGTCACCTCACACGTTCCAGGTCGACCTGCGTGGTCTGGTGGACCTGCTGTCCCATCACCTGTACTCCAGTCCCAAGGTCTACCTGCGCGAACTGCTGCAGAACGCCGTGGACGCCATCACCGCCCGGCGGACCGACGAGCCCGACGCCCCGGCCCGGGTGCGGCTGTTCGCCGCGGACGGCGGACTGCGGGTGGAGGACTCCGGCGTCGGGCTCACCGAGGCCGATGTGCACACCCTGCTGGCCACGATCGGGCGCAGTTCCAAGCGCGCCGAGGGGCTGCAGGACGTCCGTTCGGACTTCCTCGGCCAGTTCGGCATCGGGCTGCTGGCCTGTTTCGTGGTCGCCGAGCGGATCCGCGTGGTCAGCCGCAGCGCCCGTACGCCGGACGCACCGCCCGTGGAGTGGACGGCCCGCGACGACGGCTCGTACACCGTGCGGACGCTGCCCCACGAGGAGCGGCCCGAGCCGGGCACGACCGTGCATCTGGTGGCGCGGGCCGGCGCCGGGGAGTGGCTCGCCGAGCCACGGGTGCTGGCGCTGGCACGGGACTTCGGCTCACTGCTGCCGTACGACGTCCGTGTCGGCGAGGAGGCGGTCACCGATCTGCCCGCGCCCTGGGACCGGGCGTACGCCTCCCCCGCCGACCGGCGGGTGGCGCTGGCCCGGCACTGTCATGAGCTGTTCGGGTTCACGCCGTTGGACTCCGTCGAGCTGGATGTGCCGCTGGCGGGGATCCGCGGGGTGGCGTACGTGCTGCCGTCGGCGGTCAGCCCCGCGCAGCGGGCGGGGCACCGGGTGCACCTCAAGGGCATGCTGCTGACCGAGCGCGGAGAACAGCTGCTGCCCGACTGGGCGTTCTTCGTGCGCTGTGTCCTGGACACCGACAGTCTGCGGCCGACGGCCTCACGGGAGTCGCTGTACGAGGACGAGACGCTGTCGGCGGTACGGGAGGCGCTGGGGGAAAGGATCCGGTCGTGGCTGACGGGTCTGGCCGCCGGTGATCCGGAGCGGCTCGCGGCCTTCCTCGAGGTGCATCACCTCGGCGTGAAGTCCCTGGCGCGGCACGACAGGGAGATGCTGCGCACGATGCTGCCGTGGCTGCCCTTCGAGACGACCGACGGGCGGCTGTCGCTGGAGGAGTTCGCGCAGCGGCACCCGGTGGTCCACTTCACGCGGACCGTGGAGGAGTACCGGCAGGTCGCGGCGATCGCGTCCGCCCAGGGCGTCGGGGTGATCAACGGCGGTTACACGTACGACAGCGAGCTGGTCGAGGCACTGCCGTCGGTGCGGCCGGGGACGGTGGTCGCCGAGTTGGACGCGGACACCGTGACCGCCCATCTGGACGCCGTCGATCCGGCCGACGAGCTGGCGCTGGCAGGCTTCCTGGCGGCCGCGCGGGCGAAGCTCGACCCGCTGGGCTGCGACATCGCGCTGCGGGCCTTCCATCCGCTGTCGGTGCCCGCGCTGCATCTCGACGACCGGGCGGCCCGGCACGAACAGGCGCGCGCGGAGGCCGAGGCGCAGGCCGACGATCTGTGGGCGGGCATCCTGGGCTCGCTGCGCGGGAGCGCCCCCCGCGCGCGTCTGGTGCTCAACCATCACAACCCGCTGATCCGGCGGATCAGTTCGTTGAACGATCCCGAACTGATCGGCACCGCCACGGAGTCGCTGTACGGTCAGGCGCTGCTGATGGCACAGCGCCCGCTGCGGCCCGCGGACTCGGCGCTGCTGAATCGGGCGTTCATCGGTCTCCTGGAGTGGGCCACGCACGGGGAGTCCGCACCGGGGGAGTCGACACAGGGGCAGGGGGACCACTGATGAGTGAGATCACGGACTTCGACTCCCTCCGCCGGGCGATGGCGGAGAACGGCGAGCAGCCGGAGGGGCCGGCCCGCAACGCGCGCGCGGAGCAGCTGTTGCTGGAGGCCGAGAAGCTGAACATCCCGCTCGCGGTGATCGAGGCGCTCGGGCATCAGCTGAAGGTCTACAACTACAGCTCCGAGAAGGCGAAGATGTTCGTCCCGTTCGCGCGGCTGCTGCGCCTGTGGGACGAGCGGCCCGAGGACTTCGACGAGTACGAGACGCATTCGCTGCACTGGGTCTTCAAGTGGATGTCGGCCGGCATGCTCGACCAGCCGCACGTGCCACTGGCGTCGGTGGAGAAGTGGCTCGGCGAGATGGAGCACCGCTACCGGCTCGCCGGGCACTCGGAGCGGGCGGTGCGCAGCGCCGAGTTCAGTGTGGCCGCGCATGTCGGGGACGTCCCGCGCGCGGAGCGGGCGTTCGCCGCCTGGATGGCCGCGGACCGGGACACCATGGCCGACTGTCACGCGTGCGAGCTGCACGGGCAGGGCTGGTGGCAGGCGGAGCGGGGGCGGGACGCGGAGGCGCTTCAGGTGTGGGCGCCTGTCCTGGAGGGCGAGTACACGTGCGCGCACGAGCCGCACACGGTGCTCGCGTCGTCCCTGGTGCCGTTGCTGCGGCTGGGGCGTGTGGAGGAGGCCCGCGCCCATCATCTGCGGGGCTTCCGGCTGGTGCGGCCCATGGAGAGCATGCGGGGCGCCTACGCCGACCACGTCGAGTTCTGCGCGCTGACCGGCAACGAGGCGCGGGGTCTGGAGCTGCTCGCGGAGCGGCCTGCGTACTTCACGGACGAGGGGCAGCCGCGCAGCAGGCTGGAGTTCCTGAGCGTCGTGGTCCTGCTCATGGAGCGCCTGACCGAGCTCGGGCTCGGCGGTCAGCGGGTGCCGGGGACGGCCGGGCGGGAGTGGACGGCCGTCGAACTCGCGGCGCACGCGCGCGCGGAGGCCCTTGCGCTGGCCGCGCGGTTCGACGAGCGCAACGGCACGGGGCACGTCAGCGAGCGGGCACGCGCGCGGATGACGCAGCGGCCCCTGGTGGAGCGGTTGCCCCTGGGCGTGCGGGCGGCTCGCCCAGCCGCCGTCGTGGCCGCCGCGCCGCCCATGGCCCCGGCCCCGGCCCAGGAGGCCGACGAACCGGATCTGTCGGCCCTGATCGTCGAGGCCCGGCAGCTGTCGGACGCCCTGCAGCCGCACGCCGTCGAGGCGTGGGCGCGGGTGGCGCGGCTGGCGAAGGAGTCGGAGGGCGTGGAGCTGGCGGCGCGCGACCGCGCGGAGATCGCCGACCACGAGGCGATCGGTCTGGGCCCCGAGGGCGCGGAAACGTTCGAGCAGGCCGCCGAGCTGTACGCGCAGGCGGGCGACCCCGGGGAGGCTCTGGCGGCACGCGCGCGTGCGGCGTACATCCGTGCGCTGGCCGGTGAGGTCGACGAGGCGCTCGCGGCGGTCGCCGACCCCTACGACCTGGTCCTCGCGCTGTACGCCGACGGTGGCACGGAGGTGCCGCAGGCGGCGGGCGTGCTGATGGGCCGGGCCCGGATCCTGATGCGGCGTGTCCACGAGGCCGACGGGCAGGTGCCGCAGACGGTGCTGACGGAGGCGGAGGCGGCCGTACGGGAGTTGCTGGCGCTGGTGGACGGGCGGGCCGGGAACGACGTACGGCTGGCCGCCCGGGTCGCCGAGGGGCACGCGATGCTCGCGGAGCTCGCGACGCACTCCGGGGATCCGGAGGCGGGCGCGGAGCTGTTGGCGCGGGCCGCGGCGGAGTTCGTCGAGGCGGGGTTGCCGTGGTTCGCCGTGGAGTACGAGGCCCGGCTGGCGGGTCTCGCCCACCAGTTGGGCGACATGGTGGAGGCGGAGCGGGCGCTGCGGGCAGCCCTGGAGCACGGCGGACCGTTCCTGGAGGCGGTCGGGCGGGCCCAGCTGCACCTCCAGCTCGCCGAGGTCGTCGGGGACCGGGGGCAGGCCGCCGAGGCCGCGGAGCACGCCCTGGAGGCGGCGCACTGGGCCGACGAGGCGGGCGCCGGCCCGACGTTCGGCGCGTGGGCACGCCACCAGCTCGGCGGGTTCCTGGTGCGGCAGGGCCGCTGGGCCGAGGCCGCGGAGGTCCTGGAGTCGGCGCTGCCGGACCTGACCGCCGAGACGCACGGCGACGGCGCGGTCGTCCAGACGCAGTGGTGGCTCGGTGACTGTCTGAGCGAGCTCGGGGAGCACCGGGACGCCGCGGAGCGCCGGCTCCAGGCCGCCGAGATCGCCCGGCACTGGCCCGAGCAGCACGACCACGCGACGCTCGCCCACCTCGCGGCCGAGTCGCTCGGCCAGGCCGGCCTGCACACCGAGGCGGACCAGGCCTACGCGCGCGCGGGCGAGCTGTGGCGCGACCTTGGCAACGTCCACGGGCTGGTCCGTTCCCTGCGCGCCCGCGCGTGGCTGGCGTTGCGCACCGAGGACGGGACGGACGCGGCACGCGACCTGATGACGCGTGCCGTGGAGGAGTGCGCGGACGCGTTCGACGCGGCGGACGACGAGGAGGCGCGGCTGCGGCTGGTCGGTGAACTCGGTCACACTCACCGCCAGTTCGGTGACCTGCTCGCCCGTTCCGCCGCCGAGGACGCCGACGACGACTCGATCCGGGCCGCCCTGGACGAGGCGCTCTCCCAGATGGCGGAGGCCGTCGCGGTGTTCGTCGCCCTGGGCGACAGCGCTCTGGAGGCCCGGACGGGCGCCGAGCTGGCCGCGGGCTGGCTGGAGAGCGACCTGGGCCGCCCCACGGCGGCGGCGGCACGCGCGCGTGCGGTGCTGAGGGCTTACGCGGACGCCTCTGCCGACGCCGGTGGCGGCGAGCAGGGGGAGGACGAGACGGTGCACGCGCGGCGGGCCGAGGCGGAGCAGCTGCTGCAGGTGGCGGAGGAACAGAAGGATCGTTGAACGATCCCGGCAGGGGCGGGAAAGCCGGGAACGAGAAAGCAAGAAGGCGGCAAGAGGGCGAGGGGATCGTTGAACGATCCCCTCGCCCTCTTGCCGTCCCGTCCCCTCGCCCTCTTGCTCCCCTACTCCACCCCGATCAACAGCAACGCCCCCTGCCGTCCACCCCGGTACACCACCGTGTCCACGGCGAGATACGCCTCCCGCACCCGCGTCTCCAGGCGCTCGGAGACGCCGTCGGGGGCCTCGTCGCCGAGCACGAGGGTGACGAGTTCCCCGCCCGCCGCCAGCATGCGGTTCAGGACGACCTCGGCGGTGGCGATGACATCCGAGCCGATGACGGCCACGTCGCCGTCGATGAGCCCGAGGACGTCGCCGGCCTGGCAGATGCCCGCCATGGTCCACGACTGGCGCTCGGCGACGACGACCTCGGCGTGGCGGGTGGCGCCGGCCGCCGAGGTCATCGAGACGACGTCCTCGTCGAAGCGGCGCTCCGGCTCGTGCACGGCGAGCGCGGCGATCCCCTGGACCGCGGAGCGGGTCGGGATCAGGGCCACCCGGATGCCCTCCGTGCGGGCCTGTTCGGCGGCCGCGGCGGCGGTATGGCGCAGGTCGGCGTCGTTGGGCAGGAGCACCACCTCGCGCGCGTGGGCCCGTCGTACGGCCTCGACGAGTTCACCGCTGGCGGGCGGCTCCCCGGGGCGCGCGAGCACCGTGGTCGCGCCGGCCTCGGCGTACAGCCCGGCCAGGCCCTCGCCGGGCACGACGGCGACGACCGCCCGCTGGACGCGTTCACGGGGCGGACGCTCAGCCCCGCGCGTGTGGGCGTCGTCGGCGCCGAAGTGCGTGATGCGGATCCGGTAGGGTCGGCCGGCCTCGACGCCCGCCTCGACCGCGGCGCCCGCGTCGTCCACGTGCACATGGACGTTCCACAGGCCGTCGCCGCCGACCACGACGAGCGAGTCGCCCAAGGCGTCGAGCCGCTGCCGCAGTCGCGCCACGGCCGCGTCCTCCGCCTCCAGGAGGTAGATCACCTCGAAGGCGGGGCCGCCCCCGCCGTCCGGCCCGTCGGCGCAGTCCTCCGCCGGGACCTTCGCCTGGACGGCCTCCACACGCGCGTGCGCCACCGACACCGACCCGACCGCCGACCCGATCAGGCCGCCGGAGAGCCCCGGCGCCTCCCCCGTGAACGTCTCCACCAGCGCCGCGAGCACCGCCACCAGCCCCCGCCCGCCCGCGTCCACGACCCCGGCACGCTCCAGGACCGCCAGCTGCCCCGGGGTCGCGGCGAGGGCCGCGCACGCCCCCTGGTAGGCCGCCCGGGCGACCGTCCCGCAGTCGCCCTCCGCTCCCCCGGCCGCGTCGGCGGCGGCCGAGGCGACCGACAGGACCGTGCCCTCGACGGGGTGGGCCACGGCCTGGCGCGCGGAGTCGGCGGCCTGCCGAAGGGCCAAGCGCAGCCCGTCCGCGTCGGTGTGAGAGGCCTCACCCTCGGCGGCGAGCACCTGGGCCATGCCGCGCAGCAGCTGGGCGAGGATCGTCCCCGAGTTCCCGCGCGCCCCGATGAGCGCGCCGTGCGCCATCGCGCGCGCGGCGTCGGCGAGGGAGGGCCTCCCGGCGGGTGCGGAACCGGCCTCGTAACCGGCGAACACGGCCTCGACGGCGGTCGCCGCCGACTCGGCGGTCAGGTACAGGTTGGTGCCGGTGTCCCCGTCCGCGACCGGGTAGACGTTGATCGCGTCGATCTCCTCGCGCGCCCGGCCCAACGCGGTGAGCGCGAGGCCGCACCAGGTGCGCACCGCGAGAGCATCGAAGAATGTCTGCGGCACCTGCGCCACCTGCGCCTCCTTGAGCTGCCGGACTGGACGCAGCGTAGACCCCGGACCGGTGTCCACCGGAAACAGGTGAGGTGGGGCCGGGGCCGGGGGCAGGGGCGGGGCGCTGAGCAGGCATGGTAGTTTCGTTGTACTGGCGCAGTCGTTGTATGCTGCTCCGGTTGCCCGATCCCATCGGGCTTTCCCCCTGGCAGCGCCACTCAGATCTCTGATTCTGCGATCTGGATCCCGGCATGCCGGGATCAACCGTAAGTGCATCTGAAGTCTTTGGAGTGACCCGTGGCTGCCAACTGCGACGTCTGCGGCAAGGGGCCGGGCTTCGGCAACAGCGTGTCGTTTTCGCACCGCCGTACGTCCCGTCGCTGGAACCCGAACATCCAGCACGTCCGTACTGTGGTCGGCGGGACGCCGAAGCGCCTGAACGTTTGCACCTCGTGCATCAAGGCCGGCAAGGTCTCGCGCTGACGCACAGCTAAGCGCGCGGCCACCGCTGGTTCGCTGCATCGAGCCGGTCCACCTCGTGTGGACCGGCTTCTTGCTGTGCCCGCTCCGTTGCCGTGCCCGCTTCTCGCACGGCCGGCATTCCGCCAGGCCCAAGATCGACGTACCCATTCGAACACCTGACCAGGCAAGGTCGGGCCGTTCTCAAGCCTCGCGCGTATCCGATGCGAGGGCCCAGCCGTGGTCCACGGGACCGATCCCCGCGCCGAGCGCGAACCCGGCCGCGATCGCCCCGGTGACGTACCCCTTGGCCGCCGTCACCGCCTCCGGCACGGACCGGCCCTTCGCCAGCTGCGCCGCGATCGCGGACGCGAGGGTGCAGCCCGTGCCGTGCGTGTGCCGGTTGTCGTAACGCGGCGCCCGCAGCCAGTGCTCCTCGGCGCCGTCCGTCAGCAAGTCCACGGCGTCACCGGGGAGATGGCCGCCCTTGATCAGCACCCAGCGCGGCCCGTACGCGAGCACGGCGGCCGCCGCTTCCCGCAACTGCTCCTCCGACTCGACCCGTACGCCCGTGAGTTGGGCCACCTCGTCGAGGTTCGGGGTGGCGACGGTCGCGGCCGGCAGCAGCTTCGTCCGTACGGAGTCCAGCGCGGAGGCCGCCAGCAGCGGGTCGCCGTGCTTGGAGACACCGACCGGGTCGACGACGACGGGGGCGTCCGTGCCGGCGATCAACTCGGCGACGGCCTCCACGAGTTCGGCGGAGGCGAGCATGCCCGTCTTCACGGCCTGGACGCCGATGTCGTCGACGACGCTGCGGTACTGGGCCCGCACGGCCGCCACCGGCAGCTCCCAAGCCCCCTGCACACCCAGGGAGTTCTGTGCGGTGACGGCCGTGAGCACGCTCATGCCGTGCACGCCGAGCGCGAGCATCGTCTTCAGGTCGGCCTGGATGCCGGCCCCGCCGCCGGAGTCGGAGCCGGCAACGGTCAGCACCCGGGGAGGCGCACCGGAAGCGCTCACGACTCCATGTCCCCGAAGTGGTCCCAGCCGCCCTTGCTGGTCCACGGCGCCCCGTCGACCGTCACCTGGGGCAGCGCGGACGGGTTGAGGACCTCGCCGATCACCTTCCAGCGGGCGGGCAGCTTCACGTCCGGCGGGAACGTCGCCACGATCGCGTGGTCCTCTCCGCCGGTCAGCACCCACTGGATGGGGTCGACGCCTACGGCCTGCCCGATGTCGTGCATCTGCGTCGGGACGTCGATGGCGCCGGAGCGGATGTCGATGCGGACCTTGCTGGCCTCGGCGATGTGCCCGAGGTCGGCGATCAGCCCGTCGCTGACGTCGCACATCGCCGTCGCGCCGAGCGAGGCGGCGGCCGGACCCGCGTGGTACGGCGGCTCCGGGCGGCGGTGGGCCTCGACGAAGGCGCGGGGCGAGCGAAAGCCTCGGGAGAGGACCGCGTACCCGGCTGCGGACCAGCCCAGCCAGCCGGTCACCGCGACCAGGTCGCCGGGCTGGGCGCCGCCCCGGGTGACCGGCTCCTGGTTGCGCAGATCGCCGAGCGCAGTGATCGACACCATGATCGTGTCGCCCCGTACGACGTCGCCGCCGACGACCGAGGCGCCGGCGACCTGACACTCGTCCCGCAACCCGTCCATCAGCTCGGACGGCCAGGTGACCGGCAGCTCGGCGGGCACGACGAGACCGAGCAGCAGAGCTGTGGGCACCGCGCCCATGGCGGCGATGTCGGCGAGGTTCTGTGCGGCGGCCTTGCGGCCGACGTCGTAGGCCGTGGACCAGTCGCGGCGGAAGTGCCGGCCCTCCAGCAGGATGTCGGTGCTGGCCACGACCCGCCGGTCGGGCGCGGCGACCACCGCGGCGTCGTCGCCGGGGCCGACCCGGACCGCGGGGGTGGTGGTGAGACGGGAGGTGAGCTCCCTGATGAGCCCGAACTCGCCGAGCTCACCAACAGTGCCCTTCATTACCCTTTGGCCCCTTCTGTACCTGTCCGTGCCCGGTCGCGCATAACCAGTGTCCTCGATACGGTCGAGTCAGCCGTCAACTTCTGCCATGCCCGTGCCCCGGCGCGCGTGCCGGGGTCCGCGCAGGTCTCCCCGCGGCGCGCGGCGACGCGATACCGTGGCGTTCCTTTTCCCCACATGATCCTCGTGGCCGCCCTGGAGGTTCCGTGGTACAGGCGTACATCCTGATCCAGACGGAGGTCGGCAAGGCGTCGACCGTCGCCGAGGAGATCAGCAAGATTCCTGGCGTCGTCCAGGCCGAGGACGTGACGGGGCCGTACGACGTGATCGTGCGGGCGCAGGCCGACACGGTGGACGACCTCGGCCGGATGGTGGTCGCCAAGGTCCAGCAGGTGGACGGGATCACCCGTACCCTGACCTGCCCGGTCGTGCATCTGTAGCCCCCGTCTACCCTTGGCCGGTGAACCTTTTCCGTCACCGGCCGCTCGGTCTGCCCGTCCTCGTCCTGCTGATCACGGCCGCGGGCTGCTCCTCAGCAGACGACAGCGCGTCGGTGTCGGTTCCCAGCCCCGGTGCGAAGACCGTGAAGCTGTGCGGGAACCTGGACAAGGCACTGCCGTCGAAGGTGGACGGTGAGAGCCGCCACGATCCCGAGCCCGCCTCCGCGCTGACCGCGGGCTGGGGAGGCCCGGAGATCATACTGCGCTGTGGTGTCGCACAGCCGCCGAAGATGATCGACCCGAAGGTCTCCGAGGGCGCCGACCCGGACGCGGTGGCCGGCGGGGTGAACGGCGTCGACTGGCTGATGGAGAAGCGGGACGGTGGGGGAAACCGCTTCACCACGGCCAACCGGAGCGCGTATGTCGAGGTGACGGTGCCGGACGGCGCGGACAGCTCCGGCGCGCTGATCGATCTGGCGCCGGCCATCAAGAAGGCGATCCCCGAGGGGATCGCCGACTAGCTGGCACACGTCCTGGATCAACCCCGGATCAACGCAGACCCGTCGGCCTGCGCAGCGCTGCCTGGATCAGGCGGTCCACCAGTTCCGGGTAGGCGATTCCGGTGGCCTGCCACATCGCGGGGTACATCGAGATCGGGGTGAAGCCGGGCATCGTGTTGATCTCGTTGATGACGAACTCGCCGTCCTCCGTGAGGAAGAAGTCCGCGCGCACCAGCCCCTCGCAGGACGCCGCCTCGAAGGCGTCCACGGCGAGCCTGCGGACCTCGGCGCTCTCCTCGTCAGTCAGCGGCGCCGGGACGATCCCCGGGGTCGAGTCGATGTACTTGGCGTCGAAGTCGTAGTACGCGTGCGCGTCCGGCGGCGGGATCTCGGCCGGGACGGAGGCGCGGGGGCCGTCCTCGAACTCCAGGACTCCGCACTCGATCTCGCGGCCCCGCAGCGCCGCCTCGACCAGGATCTTCGGGTCATGGCGCCGGGCCTCGGCGATCGCCTCGTCGAGGCCTGCGAGGTCGTCGACCTTGGTGATGCCGATCGACGAGCCCGCGCGCGCGGGCTTCACGAAGAGCGGCCAGCCGTGCTCGCCGGCGAGGTCGACGATCTTCTTGCGGGCGGCCGACTCGTCCTGCTCCCACTCGCGCGGCCGGATCACCACGTACGGGCCGACCTTGAGCCCGAAGGAGGTGAACACCCGCTTCATGTACTCCTTGTCCTGGCCGACGGCCGAGGCGAGCACGCCCGAACCCACGTACGGGACGCCGGAGAGCTCCAGCAGGCCCTGCAGGGTGCCGTCCTCGCCGTACGGGCCGTGCAGCACCGGGAAGACGACGTCGACCTCGCCGAGCGCCTTCGGCACCGATCCGGCCTCGTAGTAGACGACTTCGCGGTTCGCGGGGTCGACGGGGAGCACCACGCCGCCGTCCCGCGACTCGGCGAGCTCGTCGACGTCGGGCGTACGGCGGTCGGTGATCGCCATGCGTTCGGGCGCGTCGGCGGTGAGGAACCAGCGGCCCTCGCGCGTGATGCCGATCGGCAGGACCTCGTACTTGGTCCGGTCGATGGCCCGCAGGACCGCGCCGGCGGTGACCACGGAGATCCCGTGCTCGGAGCTGCGGCCGCCGAAGACGACGGCCACCCGCGGCTTGCGGACGGGCTGCTGAGGGCTCTGGGGGAGGTTCTCGGTGCTCATATCGGCTTGAGAGTACCCGGTGGTAGGGCCGGGAGTCAGCGTCCGCCCGCCGGTTCGCTCAGCGTCGTTCGGGCTTCGCGCTGCGCGACATCAGCTCCTTGACGGCGACCACCGGAGGCTTGCCCTCGTGCACGATGGCGACGACCGTCTCGGTGATGGGCATGTCGACGCCGTGCCGGCGGGCCAGATCCAGCACCGACTCACAGGACTTGACGCCCTCGGCGGTCTGCCTGGTGACGGCGATGGTCTCCTGCAGGGTCATGCCCTTGCCGAGGTTGGTGCCGAAGGTGTGGTTGCGGGACAGCGGCGAGGAGCAGGTGGCCACCAGGTCGCCGAGCCCGGCGAGTCCGGCGAAGGTGAGCGGGTCCGCGCCCATCGCCAGGCCCAGTCGGGTGGTCTCGGCGAGGCCGCGCGTGATGAGCGAGCCCTTGGCGTTGTCGCCGAGTCCCATGCCGTCCGCGATGCCGACGGCGAGGCCGATGACGTTCTTCACCGCACCGCCCAGCTCGCAGCCCACCACGTCGGTGTTGGTGTACGGGCGGAAGTACGGCGTGTGGCAGGCGGCCTGGAGTTTCTGCGCGACGGCCTCGTCGGTGCAGGCGACCACGGCCGCGGCCGGCATCCGGGAGGCGATCTCCTTTGCGAGGTTGGGTCCGGTGACCACGGCGATCCGGTCCGGGCCCACCTTGGCGACGTCCTCGATGACCTCGCTCATCCGCATGGTCGTACCGAGTTCGACGCCCTTCATCAGCGAGACGAGGACGGTGTTCGGGGCGAGCAGCGGCGTCCACGCGGCGAGGTTGGCGCGCAGGGTCTGGGAGGGCACCGACAGGACCGTGTAGTCGGCGTCGGCGGCGGCCTCGGCGGGGTCCGTCGTGGCCCGCAGGTTCTCCGGAAGCTCGACGCCGGGGAAGTAGTCGGGGTTGGCGCGGGCGGTGTTGATCGCCTCTGCCACCTCCAGGCGGCGCGCCCACAGGGTGACCTCGCACCCCGCGTCGGCGAGCACCATGCCGAAGGCCGTCCCCCACGAACCGGCGCTGAACACCGCCGCCTTCACGGACTTGCTCACTTGCTGTTCTCCCCCTCGTGACTGATCTCGGCGCCCATCTCCGCGCCCGTTCCTGCGCCTGCGCCCGTCTCCGCGCCTGTTTCCGCGCCTGTTTCCGTGCCGGTCTGCGCCCGGGTGCGGCGGCGCTGCTCGATCCGCTCCCGGCGCGGGTCGTAGGGCGTCTCGGGTGCCTTCTCGCCCCGGATCTCCTCCAGCTGCGCGGTGACGGCGGCCATGATGACCTCGGTCGCCTCCTTCAGCAGCTCCGGCGTCATCTCCCTGCCGTAGAACCGCGAGAGGTCCACGGGCGGCCCCGCGAGCACATGGTGGGTCTTGCGCGGAAGGAGGTTGGGCTTCTTGGCGTACGGCGGGAGCAGTTCGTTGGCGCCCCACTGGGCGACCGGGATCACGGGGCACTTGGTCTGCAGGGCGACGCGCGCGGCACCGGTCTTGGCGGTCATGGGCCAGCCGTCGGGGTCGCGGGTGAGGGTGCCCTCGGGGTAGAACGCGACGCACTCGCCGCGTTCCACGGCGTCGATCGCGGCCCGGAAGGCGCTCAGCGCGTCCGTGCTCTCGCGGTAGACGGGGATCTGTCCGGTCCCGCGCATCGCGGCGCCGACGAATCCGTCCTTGAAAAGCGCGCTCTTCGCCAGGAAACGCGGCACCCGTCCGGTGTTGTACTGGAAGTGCGCGTAGGCGAACGGGTCGACGTGCGAATTGTGGTTCACCGCGGTGATAAAGCCGCCGTCGACCGGAATGTGCTCCATTCCGCGCCAGTCCCGCTTGATCAGAACCACCAGCCAGGGTTTGCAGAGGACCGCTGCGAAGCGGTACCAGAAGCCGATTCTGCGGCGGGGCACGCGGACACCTTCCTCTAGGACTTCCCAAGGCCTGCTCCCGGGCCTGGGGCCGCACAAGTGTCGCCCCGGGCCGCCGGTCTGTCGAGAACACGGTACGCCCGCCCGCCCGAGCGGCGAATGGGCCGGGTGACAATGGCCGCGACAAGAGAGGGACGGTACGCCGGTGGAGTGGACCTTGGTCATACCCCTGAAGCCCTTGGCGCTGGCCAAGAGCAGGCTCGCGGACACCGCGACCGACGGCCTGCGCCCGGGCCTCGCCCTCGCCTTCGCCGAGGACACCGTGGCGGCGGCGCTGGCCTCACCTGCGGTGCGGGATGTGGCAGTAGTCACGGACGACGCGCTGGCCGGACGCACCCTGGCGGCCCTGGGCGCCCGCATCGTCCCCGGCGAGCCGCGCACGGGCCTGAACGCGGCTCTGACCCACGGAGCGGCCGCCGTACGCGCCGTACGCCCCGATTCCCCGCTCGCGGCCCTCAACGCGGATCTGCCGGCCCTGCGCCCGGCGGAATTGGCCCGGGTCCTGGACGCGGCCACGGAATTCCCCCGCGCTTTTCTCCCGGACGCGGCCGCAATCGGCACCACGCTTCTCGCAGTGGCCGCCGGCCGTGAATTGCTCCCCGCATTCGGCACGGATTCCCGCGCCCGGCATCGCGCTTCCGGCGCCGTGGAACTCCTTCTCGACGGGGTGGATTCCGTACGCCAGGACGTCGACACCGGCGAGGACCTGCGCACGGCCCTGTCCCTGGGCGTGGGCCCCCGAACGGCCGCGGCGGCGGCGCGGTTGCTGACCGCGGGGCAGTAGGCTGCCGCCATGCAGGCGACCGCATACACGTACGACCCCGGCACGCGCAGCGGGCAGGTGCTGCTGGACGACGGCACGCCGGTGCCCTTCGACGCGTCGGCGTTCGACGCGGGCGGGCTGCGGCTGCTGCGGCCCGGGCAGCGGGTCCGGATCGAGGTGGCGCAGCCGCAGGATCCGAAGGACGCTCCCCGGATCACCCTGGTGACGCTGCAGACGTTCTGAACACGCCGCGGGCCGGACTTCCGTGAGGGAGTCCGGCCCGGCGCGTGAGTGCCCCTGCTGGCTTGCGCCTAGCGGGCGGTGGCCTTCTTGGCGGTGGTCTTGCGCGCGGTCGACTTCTTGGCGGGAGCCTTCGTGGCCGTCGCCTTCTTCGCCGGGGCCTTCTTGGCCGTGGTCTTCTTGGCGGCGGCCGTCTTCGCGGTGGTCGTCTTCTTGGCGGCCGCCGTCGTCTTGGTGGTGGCCTTCTTCGCGGTGGCCTTCTTCGCGGTGGCCGTGGTCTTCTTCGCGGCGGCCGTCGTCTTCTTGGCGGCGGCGGTCCGCTTCGCGGCGGCCGTCTTCGTGGTCGCCTTCTTCGCGGCGGCCTTCTTGACCGTGGCGGAAGCACCGCCGGTCAGGCTGCCCTTGGGGGCCTTCTTGACGGCGACCTCGCCGCCGCGCGGGAGCTTCTTCGAGCCGCTCACCAGGTCCTTGAAGCCCTGGCCTGCGCGGAAGCGCGGCACCGACGTCTTCTTGACCCGAACCCGCTCGCCCGTCTGGGGGTTGCGAGCGTAGCGGGCCGGCCGGTCGACCTTCTCGAACGAACCGAAGCCGGTGACCGAGACCCGGTCGCCGGCGACGGTCGCGCGGACGATGGCGTCCAGGACCGCGTCGACCGCCTCGGCGGCCTGCTGGCGGCCGCCCAGCTTGTCGGCAATTGCTTCTACGAGCTGCGCCTTGTTCACGTCTTCCCCTTCGGAGACATTCGCCAGAACGAAAGTGTTCAAGCTTTTTCGCACGTTAGGCAGATATATACCGCAAATCAAACACGAAACGGGCTAATCACCCTTGTGCCGCAACGAAATCGGCCGCCCCGGAGGCGATCAGCGCTCCTCTTCGGGCATTCGCCCCTCGTCGAGGTCCGCCATGAACCGCTCCAGACGCCTTGTCGCATCGGCGAGATCGTGCTTGGCCGCGGCCGTAATGACCAGCAGCTTCCGGGTCAGCGCCATCCGTACGCCCTCCGGGACTTGCAGTGCGCGCACCCTTGTGTGCGCTTCCTTGAGCTGGTTCGCGACCGCCGTATAGAGCTCGAGTTGGCCGTCGTGTTCCATGCACAGATTGTGCCATCTGGGGCGAGTTGTCGCCCGCTCAGGGGGCAACTACCGCCTCAAACGGCCGTCCGGGCACTTCCGGCGGTCATGTCCGTACAGGGCGCGTACCCAAGCAACACCCGTCCTAACGTGGGAAGTTGGCAAGAACGGCGAAGGGTGTCGGGGCCGAACGGGTACAGAAACAGCCGTACCCCCGATCGGTCCGATCGGGGGTACGGCGGGGGTGTCGCGGTGGCCGAAACTCGACCTGCTCAGGGCCTCCTCGGGGCTCCTGGGTCAGCCCTGGAGCGTCCTCGGCTTGTACGACGGCCGCTTGGCCTCGTACGCGGAGATGTCGCCCTCGTTCTGGAGGGTGATGGAGATGTCGTCCAGCCCGTTCAGCAGCCGCCAGCGGGAGTTCTCGTCCAGCTCGAAGGAGGCGGTGATCCCCTCGGCGCGCACCTCGCGGGCCTCGAGGTCGACGGTGATCTCGGCCTGCGGGTCCTTCTCCGTGAGCTCCCACAGCGCGTCCACGATCTTCTGCTCGATCACCACCGTGAGCAGGCCGTTCTTGAGCGAGTTGCCGCGGAAGATGTCGGCGAACCGGGACGAGATCACGGTCTTGAAGCCGTAGTTCTGCAGCGCCCAGACGGCGTGCTCACGGGAGGAACCGGTGCCGAAGTCGGGCCCGGCGACCAGAACCGTGGCGCCCTGCCGCTCGGGCCGGTTGAGGATGAACGTCTCGTCCTTGCGCCAGGCCTCGAACAGCCCGTCCTCGAACCCGTCCCGCGTGACCTTCTTGAGCCAGTGAGCAGGGATGATCTGGTCGGTGTCGACGTTGGAGCGGCGCAGCGGGACGGCCCGGCCGGTGTGCGTGGTGAATGCTTCCATGACTTCTCAGACTCCAGCGGGCGTACGGGTCTCGGCGTCGGACAGGTCGGCCGGGGAGGCCAGGTGGCCCAGGACGGCCGTGGCGGCCGCGACCTGCGGCGACACCAGGTGCGTACGACCGCCCTTGCCCTGCCGGCCCTCGAAGTTGCGGTTGGAGGTGGACGCGGAGCGCTCACCGGGGGCCAGCTGGTCCGGGTTCATGCCCAGACACATCGAGCAGCCCGCGTGCCGCCATTCGGCGCCGGCCTCCTTGAAGACGACGTCCAGACCCTCGGAAACGGCCTGCAGACCGACCCGCGCGGAGCCCGGGACGACCAGCATCCGTACGCCGTCGGCGACTTTGCGGCCCTCGACGATCGCGGCGGCCGCGCGCAGGTCCTCGATGCGGCCGTTGGTGCAGGAGCCTACGAAGACGGTGTCCACCTTGATGGTGCGCAGCGGCTGTCCGGCCTCCAACCCCATGTATTCCAGGGCCTTTTCGGCGGCGAGGCGCTCCGAAGCGTCTTCGTACGAAGCAGGGTCGGGGACGTCCGCCGAAAGCGGCGCGCCCTGGCCCGGGTTGGTGCCCCAGGTGACGAACGGCGACAGCGCGGCGGCGTCGATGACGACCTCGGCGTCGAACTCGGCGTCGGCGTCCGTCTTCAGCGTCTTCCAGTACGCGACCGCGGCGTCCCAGTCCTCGCCCTCGGGGGCGTGGGCGCGGCCCTTGATGTACTCGAAGGTCGTCTCGTCCGGGGCGATCATGCCCGCGCGGGCGCCGGCCTCGATCGACATGTTGCAGATGGTCATCCGGGCTTCCATCGAGAGCTTCTCGATGGCGGAGCCGCGGTACTCGAGGATGTAGCCCTGGCCGCCGCCGGTGCCGATCCTGGCGATGATCGCCAGGATCAGGTCCTTGGCGGTGACGCCGTCGGGCAGCTCGCCGTCGACCGTGATCGCCATGGTCTTGGGGCGGGCCAGCGGCAGCGTCTGGGTGGCCAGCACATGCTCGACCTGCGAGGTGCCGATACCGAACGCCAGCGCGCCGAACGCGCCGTGCGTGGAGGTGTGGGAGTCACCGCAGACGACGGTCATGCCGGGCTGGGTCAGACCCAGCTGCGGGCCGACGACGTGCACGACGCCCTGCTCGACGTCGCCGAGCGGGTGCAGTCGCACGCCGAACTCGGCGCAGTTCTTGCGCAGCGTCTCCAGCTGGGCGCGCGAGACCGGGTCGGCGATCGGCTTGTCGATGTCGAGGGTCGGGGTGTTGTGGTCCTCGGTCGCGATGGTGAGGTCGAGACGGCGCACGGGGCGGCCGTTCTGACGGAGGCCGTCGAAGGCCTGGGGGCTGGTCACCTCGTGCAGCAGGTGCAGATCGATGAAGAGGAGGTCGGGCTCGCCCTCGGCGCGCCGGACGACGTGGTCGTCCCAGACCTTCTCCGCGAGTGTCCTACCCATCGCTTTCCCTCCGGCCGGCAAAGGTGCGCCGGCCCAACTAGAGATCTTGTGGAGGCGACGCCCACGGTCGTGTTTCTCGGCGTTTCCGGGCAACCGCCGCCAGGCCCGTTGGTCCGCGGGCCGTCATGCATCCAAGGGTTGCGCGTCTCACGGAAAAATGAACTTGCGTTTCACAGAGTGAGACGGGAGTATCGTTGCATGGACAACAGTAGCGGCGTCGGCGTTCTGGACAAGGCAGCCCTTGTCCTGAGCGCCCTGGAGTCCGGTCCGGCCACCCTCGCAGGCTTGGTCGCTGCCACCGGACTCGCACGACCCACGGCCCACCGCCTGGCCGTGGCTTTGGAACACCACCGTATGGTGGCGCGCGACATGCAGGGCCGTTTCATCCTCGGCCCCCGTCTGGCCGAGCTGGCCGCGGCAGCGGGCGAGGACCGCCTCCTGGCGACCGCGGGCCCGGTGCTCACCCATCTGCGCGACATCACGGGCGAGAGCGCACAGCTCTACCGCCGCCAGGGCGACATGCGCATCTGCGTGGCCGCGGCGGAACGCCTGTCCGGCCTTCGGGACACGGTCCCGGTCGGCTCCACGCTCACGATGAAGGCCGGCTCCTCGGCCCAGATCCTGATGGCCTGGGAGGAGCCGGAGCGTCTGCACCGGGGTCTGCAGGGCGCCCGTTTCACGGCGACGGCCCTGTCGGGCGTACGGCGCCGCGGCTGGGCCCAGTCCATCGGCGAGCGCGAGCCGGGCGTCGCGTCCGTCTCGGCGCCCGTGCGCGGCCCCTCCAACCGTGTGGTGGCCGCCGTCTCCGTCTCGGGCCCGATCGAGCGGCTGACCCGCCACCCGGGCCGTATGCACGCCCAGGCGGTCATCGATGCGGCGGCCCGCCTGTCGGAGGCCCTGCGCAGGACGGGCTGAGCCGCCCCTCCACCGCGCGCGCCGAGCACACGCCCGGAAAAGAGCCGGCCTCAACGCCGCGGCAGGCTCTTCCCGGCCCCGCTCAGGCCTTCGACTCCGTCTGCTCCGACCGGTACGCGTACCGGTCCTTCGCATAGCGCCCCCGCTCCCCCATCGGCACCTGCCCGTGCGCGGCCGCGAGGCCGAACGCCGGCATGTCGCCGTAGACCGCCTCGTACGAGCCCTCCGGCACGACATACGCCTCGTGCCAGATCCCCACGTGCCCGCGCACCTTCCCGTCCTTCTCCAGGCGGTTGATCTTCGCCCACGCGCGATGGTGGAACGCGTCGGGCGCACTCGCGTAGGCGTACAGCTTCTCCTTGGACTCCCAGTACTGGACGACGTAGTACGTCCTCGGGGAGGCCGTCAGCAGCACGCGGGAGAGCAGCCCACGCCCGGGATCCTTCTTGAGCTCGGCCAGCATGCGGAGCATGGCCAGCATGACCGGCACCCACTGGTGCACGGCCCAGAAGCGGTTGACGCGCATCCCGATCAGCAGGACGACCACGTCTCCGCGGGCGTCGGCGGTGGTGCGGTTCGCTGCGACAGACATGCTTGGATAGTGCCGCTGACCAAGGAAGGGCGCAAGGCATGCGGCTGGCCGAGCTGAGCGAACGCAGCGGTGTCTCCACCGCGACGATCAAGTACTACCTGCGCGAAGGTCTCCTGCCGCCCGGCCGCCAGATCAACCTGACTACCGCCGAGTACGACGAGGAGCATCTGCGCCGGCTGCGGCTGGTGCGCGCGATGATCCAGGTGGGCCGGCTGCCGGTGGCCACGGTCCGCGAGGTGCTCGGGCATGTCGACGACGACTCCCTGGGCCGCACGGTCCGCCTCGGCGCGGCCCTTTGGGCGCTGCCGCAGGTCCCCGCGCCGGACGCGGAGGACGAGTACGTGCGCGCCGCCCAGCTGGAGGCGGACGAACTGCTGCGCACCCTGGGCTGGTCAAACGCCCGCCTGCTGACGACCGTCTCCCCCGCCTACCGCTCGCTGGTGGTGGCGGTGGCCGCGATGCGCCGCCTCGGCTATGAGTGGGACGCCGAACTGCTCTTGGCCTACGCCCGGTTGATGCACCGGGCGGCCGGGCTCGATCTGGACTTCGTGGAGACGCAGGAGTCGGAGTCGGAGCGGATCGAGGCGGCGGTGCTGGGCGCGATCCTGGTCGAGCCGATGTTGCAGGCGCTGCACCGGCTGGCGCAGGAGGAGGAGGCGGCGCGGCGGTACGGCTTCGAATGAGCCGGGAACGCCGAAGGGCCCCCACCGAAGTGGAGGCCCTGTCGGACTGCGTACCCCCGACCGGATTCGAACCGGCGCTACCGCCTTGAGAGGGCGGCGTGCTAGGCCGCTACACAACGGGGGCGAGGATCTTGCAAGCGTTTAACTTACACGCCGCAGAGCCGAGCTGGTCTACCAGGACTCGAACCTAGAATGACGGTACCAGAAACCGTAGTGTTGCCAATTACACCATAGACCAAGGTGATTCAAGCTGAATCGTACCCCCGACCGGATTCGAACCGGCGCTACCGCCTTGAGAGGGCGGCGTGCTAGGCCGCTACACAACGGGGGCCCTAGCGATCCTGCATGAGAGCCAGCGGGTGCGACCCGGACTGTCTTCCTGGGAAGGATCTGTACCCCCGACCGGATTCGAACCGGCGCTACTGCCTTGAGAGGGCAGCGTGCTAGGCCGCTACACAACGGGGGCTTTGCAGATGAGCTCTGCGAGCTGGCCTACCAGGACTCGAACCTAGACTAACTGAACCAGAATCAGTCGTGCTGCCAATTACACCATAGGCCACTGGAACGCAAGCCCCGTAGGGGATCTTGTTCTAGTTTCGCTCCTCCGGTTCCGGCCTTTCGGCCCGCTCCCCGGCGGCGCAGGAAGAACATTACCCGAAGGTGGACTGCGCTCCAAAACGGGTATCCGAGCCGAGGATCGCCGGGAGTTCGGCGAGGGTGGCGATCCGGTGCCGTCCCACCGGGGCCTCCACGGTCGCCGTGCCGCCGTAGCGGTCGATCCACACCGAGAGCAGTCCGGCGTCGGCGGCGCCCCGGCCGTCGATCTCCGGGTGGTCGCCGACGTAGGCCACCTGGTCCGGGGGCAGGGACAGGGCCTCGCAGGCCGCGAGGAACGCGCCGGCGTCCGGCTTGGAGACGCCGAGCTCCGCGGCGCACAGGATGGCCTCGAAGCGGTCGTGGACGCCGAGGACGCGCAGCTTGTGGTCCTGGACGTGGATGCTGGAGTTGGAGAGCACCGCGTGGCGGTGACTGGCGGCGAGGGCGTCCAGGACGGGCAGGACGTCCGGGAAGAGCGACCAGGCGGCCTCGTAGTGCGGGCGGTACCGCACGAACCAGTCGTCGGCCTCCGCGTCCGTCATCTCGCGCTCCAGGAACAGCCGTACCCGGTCCCGGCGCTGGTCCTCGAAGGTGATCCCGCCCGCCGAGAACCGCGCCCACTGCTGGTCGGTGACCTCGCGCCACCGCGCGAGCGCCTGCTCCGCGGTCCCGAACCTCTCGAGCAGCCTCTCGGCCGTCAGATACGACCGCATGCCTTCGCGGTCCGCGGTCGTGTAGTCGAAAAGGGTGTCGTCCACGTCCCAGACCACGGCGCGAATGCTCATGTCCCCGACGGTATCGCGAGCTGGCACACTGACGGTATGAGCGAGTACCGAGTCCAGTTCACCGTCGAGGCCCAGGCGGCCTACGACGGTCTGCCCGGAGAGCGTCGCACCCAGTTGGACAAGGCTGTGCGGATACTGGCCCGGGATCCCTACCGCAAGGTGTCGACCGCGCAACTCGGTCCCGACGAACACCTGCGCAAGGCGTATGTGGCCCCCGGCGTGATGGTGGAGTACGTGGTCGCGGGGGCCGTCATGGTCGTCGTCGTGCTGGAGATCTTCGACGAGTTCGCCTACCTGATCGACGAGAACGACGCCGTCTGAGGCGAACGAGTGAGGGGCGGCACCCGAGTCGACCGGGTGCCGCCCCTCACTCACGCGTGGGCGTTACGCCGCCAGCTTCGCCAGGGCCGCGTCGATGCGGGCCAGGGTCTTCTCCTTGCCCAGGACTTCCAGGGACTCGAAGAGGGGGAGGCCGACCGTGCGGCCGGTGACGGCCACCCGGACGGGGGCCTGGGCCTTGCCGAGCTTGAGGCCGTGGGCCTCGCCGGCGGCCAGCACGGCCTCCTTGAGGGACTCGGCGGAGGTCCAGTCGGCCGACTCCAGCTTCTCGCGGGCCGTCGTGAGCAGCGCGTCGCTGCCCTCCTTCATCGCCTTCGTCCAGCTCGCCTCGTCCTCGACCGGCTCCGGGAGGAACAGGAAGTCGACGTTGTCGGTGATCTCCGAGAGGACCTTCAGGCGGGTCTGGGCGTGCGGGGCGATCGCCTGCCACTTTGTCTCGTCGAAGTCCTCCGGTGCCCACGGCGCGAAGGGGGCCCTCAGCCAGGGGGCGCAGCGCTCCGTGAAGTCCTTCACGTCGAGCAGGCGGATGTGGTCGGCGTTGATCGCCTCGCACTTCTTCAGGTCGAAGCGCGCCGGGTTGGGGTTGACGTCCGCGATCTCGAAGGCGGCGATCATCTCGTCCGTCGTGAAGATGTCCTGGTCGGCCGAGAGGGACCAGCCGAGCAGCGAGAGGTAGTTGAGCAGGCCCTCGGGGAGGAAGCCGCGCTCCCGGTAGAGGTTGAGGGACGACTCCGGGTCCCGCTTGGAGAGCTTCTTGTTGCCCTCGCCCATCACGTACGGCAGGTGGCCGAAGGCGGGCACGGACTTCGCGATGCCCAGCTCGGTCAGCGCCTTGTAGAGGGCGATCTGGCGGGGGGTGGAGGACAGCAGGTCCTCGCCGCGCAGGACGTGCGTGATCTCCATCAGCGCGTCGTCGACCGGGTTGACCAGCGTGTACAGCGGGGCGCCGTTCGCGCGGACGATGCCGTAGTCGGGCACGTTCTCCGGGGTGAACGTCAGTTCGCCGCGGACCAGGTCGGTGAAGGTGATCGTCTCGCCGGGCATGCGGAAGCGGACGATCGGGGTGCGGCCCTGGGCCTGGTACTCCGCCACCTGCGCCTCGGTGAGGTCGCGGCAGTGGCCGTCGTAGCCGGACGGCTTGCCGGCGGCGCGGGCGGCCTCCCGGCGGGTGTCCAGCTCCTCCTGGGAGCAGTAGCAGCGGTAGGCGTGGCCGGCGGCGAGGAGCTTCTCGGCGACGTCCTTGTAGAGGTCCATGCGCTGCGACTGGCGGTACGGCGCGTGCGGGCCGCCGACCTCCGGGCCCTCGTCCCAGTCGAAGCCCAGCCAGCGCATCGAGTCGAGCAGCTGGTTGTACGACTCCTCGGAGTCGCGGGCCGCGTCGGTGTCCTCGATGCGGAAGACCAGGGTGCCCTGGTGGTGCTTGGCGAACGCCCAGTTGAACAGGGCAGTGCGGACCAGGCCCACGTGGGGGTTACCGGTGGGCGAGGGGCAGAAACGGACGCGTACGGGAGAGCCGGGTGCGCTAGCCACGCTTGACAACCTTGTTGGTGAGAGTGCCGATGCCTTCGATGGTGACGGCGACCTCGTCGCCGACAGCCAGGGGGCCGACCCCTGCCGGGGTGCCCGTGAGGATCACGTCGCCGGGGAGCAGCGTCATGGCCTCGGTGATGTTGACGATCAGATCCTCGATCGAGTGGATCATCTCGCTGGTGCGGCCGAGCTGCCGCTGCTGTCCGTTGACCGTGAGCTGGACGGTGAGGTCGCTCGCGGTCTCGAGGTCCAGGCCGGTCTCCACCCAGGGGCCGAGCGGGCAGGAGGTGTCGAAGCCCTTGGCCCGGGCCCACTGCTTCTCGCGCTTTTGGACGTCGCGGGCGGTGATGTCGTTCGCGCAGGTGTAGCCGAAGATCACGTCCTTGACGCGTTCACGCGGGACCTCGCGGCACAGCCGGCCGATGACCACGGCGAGCTCGGCCTCGTGGTGGACGTCCGCGGAGAAGGACGGGTACTGGATGTCGTCGCCGGGGCCGATCACCGAGGTGGACGGCTTGAAGAAGGCGAAGGGGGCGTCGGGCACCTCGTTGCCCAGCTCGCGCGCGTGCTCGGCGTAGTTGCGGCCGAAGGCCACGACCTTGTTGGGAAGCACGGGCGGGAGCAGTCGGACCTTGCTCAGCGGCACCTTGGTGCCGGAGAGCTCGAAGTCCACGAACGGGATGCCCTTGATGATGTCGAGGACGAGCTCGTCCGGCTTGTCGCCCTCGACCGCGCCGAAGGCGACGTTCCCGTCGATGGAGAACCTGGCGATGCGCACGGGTTGGTTGGCCCCTTGACTGAGCTGGCTGGAGTGTGACGGTCCAGGCTAACGCGGAAGGGCGTCCCCGGCCGGGGACGCCCTTGACATCCGCGGGCCGCCGCCTTGAGCATTCCGCGGTCGGCGCCCGTATCTCCGCGTGAAGACATGAAGATCCACGAAGGTCCGTGAAGATCTACTCCGCGACGGAGACCGCGACCGGGGCCTCCATGAGGATGGTGCGCTTGGGGTTGGCAGTCTGGGCAGGCAGCTCGACGGAGTGCTCCCGCTGCTCCGGGAGCTGCAGTTCGTCGGCGTCCTTGAGGTGCGCCAGCGTCGTGCGCCGCGGGTTGGCGATCTTGTGGAACATCGTCGTCGTCTTCACTGTTGTACGTAACCCTGTCGTCTCGGGGCGCCGGGGGAAGCCGTCAAGGGCCCCCGCACAAGCGCAGCTTGTCGGATTTGCCATCCCTGTAAAGCGTCAGGCTAAACACGCGATTCCCGTGGAACGCGTGAAGGTCGCATGATCGGCGTGTGAGTTTGCTCACGACTTGGCGGGCAAAACGGTCAATTAAGGCCCTCAAGTGACCACTATGAAACGGACATTGCACACCTGAAGCGCTCATTCCGCTCCTGATCATGGCGACTGGGACACCCTCTGGACGCCCTCGCTTCGCCCGCTTATGTCCGCCTTACGGGGGATCACCTTCTACATCCCGTAACTTGACCCTTACGTGGTGTCACGGATGTCACAGCCTGGCCAACGGGCCTTGTTGGAGATCCTGCACTGTGCTGGAATTCCTCGGACCGCCGCGGGTTCGAGCCGGCGCACATGGGGCGCCCAGCGCGCCCGGTGGCGGCGAGACAGGGGGAGCGAGCGCCGGTCACTCACGACCATCGGGGGGCGTAATTCAGGACGCCCCTCAACACGCCGACACCGTCCTTCCGTTCACGCGGAGGGGCGCCTGGTCCAGAGGTTGCGACGCTAGTGCAGGGACGTTTCAAGAGGGATGGCAGCGCTTCGGCCGAGCCGGAGCCGCACGGCGGGACTGGCCCGATGGCAGTCGGCTCCTCGCCCCAGCACGCCCAGAACCCGGGCCCGGCCCCGTCCGGCGACGGCGGTGAGCGCCCCGGGCGCCCCGGCGCGTCCGCGTCGCCGAGTTCTCCTCCTCCGACTCCGACCGTCAAGCCGGCGGCCGGCACGCCCGGCAGCGGCTCGCGCGTCGCGCTGCGCAACTGGCGTATCTCCACGCGTCTGGTGGCGCTGCTGACGCTCCCCGTGGTCGCGGCCACCACGCTGGGCGCCATCCGCATCAACCAGTCGATGGACGACATCCAGCAGCTCGACAACATGAAGCTGCTGACGGACATGACCAAGCAGGCCACGGAACTGGCCGTGCAGCTCCAGAACGAGCGCGACCGCTCCGCGGGCCCGCTGGCGCACGGCGCCAAGGCGACGGACTTCGGCGTCAAGGGCTACCGGGACAAGACCGACAAGGCCCTCGTCGCCTTCCAGGACGCCTCGGAGGAGATCGACGGCGCCACCACGGACGGCAACCTCCAGGGTGTCCGCGACACCCTCGTGGGTCTCCTGAGCGACCTGAACAACCTCGCCAAGATCCGCAGCACGGCCTACGCGGACAGGGGCAACTCCACCCAGACGGTCGAGGCCTACCACCGCCTCATCACCGGCCTGCTCGACCTGTCGCAGGACATGGCGCAGGCCACGAACAACCCGGAGATGATCCAGCGCACGCGTGCACTGGCCGCCTTCTCCTCCGCCAAGGAGTACGCCTCCGTCCAGCGCGCCGTGCTCGCGGCGGCACTGCCCGTGGGCAACACCGTCAGCGGCGACCTCAAGGAGAACGACCGGCAGTACGCCGAGGCCGCGCTCGAGAACCAGGACTCCGAACTCTCGAGTTTCCGCAGCATCTACGGCGACGACGGCGCCGAGGAGCTGCTGAAGCCCATCGAGCAGGGCAACCCGGTCATCGAGGAGGCGGACACCTACGCCACCCGGGCGCTCAGCTCCGCCACCGGTCTGCAGTCGCTGGACAAGCGGTCCTACCAGGACTGGATCGACGACAGCACGACCAAGATCACGCAGATGAACAACATCGAGCACACGCTGCTCGAGGACATGGAGCAGAAGGCGCGTGAGCTGCGCGCCGCGTCGGAGCGCGAAGCGATCATCTCCGGTGCGCTCATCCTGCTGGTGCTCGGTGTGTCGCTGGTCGGCGCGTTCGTCGTCGCCCGGTCCATGATCCGCTCGCTGCGCCGTCTGCAGGAGACCGCCACCAAGGTCGCCCAGGACCGCCTGCCCGAGCTGGTCAAGCAGCTGTCCGAGTCCGACCCGCAGGACGTCGACACGTCCGTGGAGTCGGTCGGTGTGCACTCCCGGGACGAGATCGGCCAGGTGGCCGCGGCCTTCGACGACGTGCACCGCGAGGCGGTCCGCCTCGCCGCCGAGCAGGCCCTGCTGCGGGGCAACGTCAACGCGATGTTCACCAACCTCTCGCGCCGCTCCCAGGGCCTCATCCAGCGTCAGCTCTCGCTCATCTCCGAACTGGAGTCCCGCGAGGCCGACCCGGACCAGCTGTCCTCGCTCTTCAAGCTCGACCACCTCGCGACCCGCATGCGCCGTAACGGTGAGAACCTCCTCGTCCTCGCGGGTGAGGAGCCCGGCCGCCGCTGGACCCGCCCGGTCCCGCTGGTCGACGTCCTGCGTGCCGCCGCGTCCGAGGTGGAGCAGTACGAGCGCATCGAGCTGTCCTCCGTGCCGACCACCGAAGTGGCCGGCCGGGTCGTCAACGACCTCGTGCACCTCCTCGCCGAGCTGCTGGAGAACGCCACCTCGTTCTCCTCGCCGCAGACCAAGGTCAAGGTCACCGGTCACGCGCTGCCCGACGGCCGCGTCCTGATCGAGATCCACGACACCGGCATCGGCCTGTCCCCCGAGGACCTCGCCGCGATCAACGAGCGGCTCGCCTCGCCGCCCACCGTGGACGTGTCGGTCTCCCGCCGCATGGGTCTGTTCGTGGTCGGCCGGCTGTCCCAGCGTCACGGCATCCGCATCCAGCTGCGCCCGTCCGACTCCGGTGGTACGACCGCGCTGGTCATGCTGCCGGTGGACGTCGCGCAGGGCGGCAAGAAGCCTCAGCCCAAGCCCGGCCAGGGCGGCACCGCGGGCGGTCCCGCCGCCGCGCAGGCCGCGGCGGGAGTCGCCGCCGCGCGTCGCCAGAACGGCTCGCAGGGCGGCGCCCTCGGCGCCGGCCCCGGCGGCGGCGGCCTGCTCGGCGCCGGTCAGGGTCCCCGGGCCGCGCTGCCCGGCCGTGACGGCGGTGGCCGTCCCGGCGGCCAGCCGCCGCGCGGCCCGCAGCAGCCTCCGGCCTCCCCCCAGCAGGGCCGGCCCGCTCCGGCCGGCTTCGGCGGCCAGGCGCCGGGCGCGCCGCAGGGTCTGCAGGCGGCCGGTACGGGCACGCAGGGCACCGACATGTTCGGTGGCGGACGTCCGCCGCAGCGGGGCAACAAGGCCGAGCAGGGCGGCCGCGGCCGTCAGCCGCAGCTGCCGCCGCGCGGTGGTCCGCGCGCCGAGCTGCCCGGCGGCAACCCGCAGCCGCGCGTGCCGAGCTGGGGCGACGAGAACGCCCAGCCGCCGGTGCCGCGCACCCCGCTGGACGCCCCGCGCGGTCACGAGGAGCCGGACGTCGCCCAGACGTCGCGGATGCCCCGCATCGACGACCGTCAGGGTCCCGGGGCCACCGCCGAGATACCGGTGATCCCGCGACCGGACGAGCGCCAGGGTCCGGCGGGTCCCGCCGACTTCGGTCGTCCGGGGGCGAACGGGCTGCAGAGCACGGGCCAGTTCCCGGCCGTGGGCAACGGCCAGTCGGGCTTCAACGGGCGTCAGGACAACGGACAGTTCCAGCGTCCGAGTGCCAACGGCCGACAGGACACCGGCCAGTTCGAGCGCCCCGGCGCAGGCGGCCAGGGTCAGGGTCCGGGTCAGCAGGACACCAACGGCTTCACCCGGTCCGACGTCTTCGGCGCCGCGGGCGGCCAGAACGCCCAGGCGGCCCCGAACCACTTCGCACCGCAGGCGTACGACAACGGCTCCACCGGGCAGTTCGCCATGCCCGGCTACGACGGCTCCTCGACCGGTCAGCACTCGCTGCCCGGCCGCCAGGACCCCTCGTCCACGGGCCAGTTCCCCGTCGCGCAGCCCGGTGGCTACGGCACCGGGCAGCAGCCGGCGGTCCCGCCGCGTCCGGCCGGGCGTCCGGAGCCGGAGGCCCTGCCGCCGGCCGGTCCCGGGGACGGTCGTACGCCGCTGTACGACACGCTGGAGACCAACTGGTTCCACGGTCAGCAGGCGGGCGGTTCCGCACCGGAGCCGGAGCGGGCCCCCCAGCAGCACCAGCAGCCGCAGGCTCCGGCTGCTCCCCAGCGTCCCGCTGCCGCCAGTGCCTCCTGGCGCACCTCGCCGAACGACGAACTCGTCCGGCAGGCCGAGCGCGTCAGGCAGCCGGCCGCGGGCGGCGTCACCACTTCCGGTCTGCCGCGCCGGGTGCCCCGGGCGAACCTCGTCCCGGGTACGGCTCAGCAGCAACAGCACCAAACCGGTCCGCAGGTCTCGCGTGCGCCTGACGACGTACGCGGCCGACTGACCAATCTCCGTCGGGGCATCGCGCAGGGTCGTCAGGTCGGCAACGGCCAGACCGGCAGCTTCCCGAACCCCACTCACCAGCAGGAGCGTTAGTTGAGTCAGATGAGCCAGGCGGCACAGAACCTGAACTGGTTGATCACCAACTTCGTGGACAACACCCCTGGGGTGTCCCACACCGTCGTGGTGTCCGCCGACGGGCTCCTGCTCGCGATGTCCGAGGGCTTTCCGCGCGACCGTGCCGACCAGTTGGCGGCCGTCGCGTCGGGGCTGACCTCGCTGACGGCCGGAGCCTCCCGGATCTTCGAGGGCGGCAGCGTGGCGCAGACCGTCGTGGAGATGGAGCGAGGCTTCCTCTTCCTCATGTCCGTCTCGGACGGCTCGTCCCTCGCGGTGCTCGCTCACCCCGAGTGCGACATCGGCCTCGTGGGCTACGAGATGGCGCTCCTTGTCGACCGGGCGGGCGCGGTACTCACGCCCGACCTGCGCGCCGAGCTTCAGGGCAGTCTGCTCCACTGACCCGCCCGAGTACCACCCGCCTCACGAAATCACCGTCCGGCCGACACAATCCCCCCACCGGCCTCGACGGACGGCACGACTGACCGAGAATGCTGTCCCGCCCGGAGGATCCATGACCCCGCCCACCGCCCATCATGACCCGTACGCGGAGCCGTACGGGGATGAGGGCGACCAGCCGCTGGTGCGTCCGTATGCGATGACCGGTGGCCGGACCCGGCCGCGCTATCAGCTCGCCATCGAGGCGCTGATCAGCACCACGGCCGACCCGGCAGCGCTCATGGGGCTGCTCCCGGAGCACCAGCGCATCTGCCATCTGTGCCGCGAGGTGAAGTCGGTCGCGGAGGTCTCGGCTCTCCTGGCCATGCCGCTGGGGGTGGCTCGGATCCTGGTCGCGGACCTCGCCGAGGCCGGACTGGTGGCCATCCACCAGCCGGGCGGCGACGAGAACAACGGCGGCGCTCCGGACGTGACGCTGCTCGAAAGGGTGCTCAGTGGACTTCGCAAGCTCTGACGGGGGGCGGGCCACCACCTCCGCGAAGATCGTGGTGGCGGGCGGCTTCGGCGTGGGCAAGACCACGTTCGTGGGCGCCGTCTCCGAGATCAACCCGCTGCGCACGGAGGCCGTCATGACGTCCGCGAGCGCGGGCATCGACGACCTCACCCACACCGGGGACAAGACCACCACCACGGTGGCCATGGACTTCGGCCGTATCACGCTCGACCAGGACCTGATCCTGTACCTGTTCGGCACCCCCGGCCAGGACCGCTTCTGGTTCATGTGGGACGACCTGGTGCGCGGCGCCATCGGCGCGGTGGTGCTGGTGGACACGCGCCGCCTTGCCGACTGCTTCCCCGCGGTCGACTACTTCGAGAACTCGGGTCTGCCGTTCGTCGTCGCCCTCAACGGCTTCGACGGCCAGCAGCCCTACCAGCCCGAAGAGGTGCGCGAGGCGTTGCAGATCGGACCGGACACCCCGATCATCACGACGGACGCCCGGCACCGCTCGGATGCCAAGAGTGCGCTGATCACGCTGGTGGAGCACGCACTCATGGCACGGCTGCGGTAACTTTCAAGTACCCGGTGCCGTACGGCAGTTGTCGTAGACACTTCGGAGCCGGCTGTGGCCTTTGACACGGTCGGCTCCGGTGTTCATAACGTTTCGGCAGAGGAATCGGGTGGTACCGCCACGCGTCGCGGTCACTCGGTCTCACTGTGCTCACGAAGGCCCCGCCTTATGGTGGGGCTCGTTCTTTTTGACCGTTTTATCTGGGGTTTACATCACGTCGAACCAACTCTTTCCCATGTTTGGAGGAGCACTGGTCGTCGTGCTGGAATGCCTGAACTGCCCAATAGTCAATGACGTACTCATGGTCGATGGCTGACCGGGCTCTGAGACACTGCGGCACGACGAAGGTGCCGACCGCCGAGAGGTTGTTGGTCGAGTGAGGCGAAGCAAGAAAAGTCCCGAGCCGGCGGCCCGGGGCAACTTCACCCCGCCGCCGCGCGGAGCGGCGACCGCCCCTGCGCCCGGCTCGGAGCCGGCGGCCGCGCCCGCCAAGAGCGGCGGCCGTCTCTCCCCGCGCAACTGGCGGGTGCCGACCCGGCTGAACGCGATTCTGCTCATACCCGTGGTGGTCGGCCTGGTCATGGGCGGCTTCCAGGTGAAGAGCTCGATCGACACCTGGCAGGAGGCCGAGGACGCGGAGAACACCGCGCGTCTGGTGCGGGCCGCCCTGAGCTACGGCGACGCCCTCTACAAGGAGCGCGACATCTCGGCCGCGCCCCTCCTCGCGGGCAAGCAGAACGACGCGACGGTCAGCGCGGCCCGTCAGGCCACGAACACCGCGGCCGACGCCTTCGACGCGGCCGCGAAGAAAATGCCGGCCAAGGCCGGTCTGGAGCGCCGCCTTCAGCTGTTCCGCACCGCGGAGACCAGGCTGACGGCGCTGCGCGCGGCCGCCTACACCTCCAAGCTCAACGGCGTGCAGACCGAAGAGGGCTACACCCAGGTCGCGCACCCCCTGATGGAGTTCTCCAACGAACTCGGTCTGGGCACCGGAAACATCACCTCCTACGGCCGTACTGTCTACGCCATCTCGCTGACCAAGGCCGCGCTGTCCCTGGAGCGCTCGATCGGCATGCACCTGCTGATCAAGCCGGGCCCGCAGGACAGCGACTTCGCCAAGCAGAAGGTCTCCCTCTCCTCCTACGCCTACCTCGAGGGCATCGCCATCGAGGAGTACATCGGCGGCGGCACCGCGGCCGACGCGAAGAGGCTGGACGAGGCCACCGCGAAGATCAAGAGCGACGGCGCCGCACAGGCCGCCGCCGCGAAGCAGCAGAACCCTGACTACGTTCCGCCGCCGTCCGACCCGACCACGATGGTCGCCGCCATCTCCACGATGGAGACGACCTCGGGCGCCGAGCGCGCCGGGCTCGCCGAGAAGGGCATCAGCAAGGAGAACTGGTGGGCGGTCACCTCGCTGAAGTACGACGCCTACCGGCAGATCGAGTCGGACATGGCCGACAGGGCCGTGACCGAGGCCTCGGACATCGCCGCTGACGCCAAGACCTCCGCGATCATCACCGGTGCCGCAGTCGTCGTCGCCCTGCTCCTGGCGTTCATCCTCGCCGGCGCGGTGGCCCGCCAGATGAGCCGTGCGATGCGCCAGCTGCGCAACGCCGCCTTCGGCATCGCCGAGCAGCGCCTTCCGATGCTGGTCGACCAGCTCTCCCGCACCGACCCCGGCCGGGTCGACACCCGCGTGCAGGCCATTCCGATCACCACCACGGACGAGATCGGCGAGGTCGCCCGCGCCTTCGACCAGGTCCACCGCGAGGCCGTCCGGCTCGCCGCCGAGCAGGCCCTGCTGCGGGGCAACATCAACGCGATCTTCACCAACCTGTCGCGCCGCAACCAGTCCCTGATCGAGGGCCAACTGACCCTGATCACCGACCTGGAGAACAACGAGGCCGACCCGGACCAGCTGGAGAACCTCTTCCGCCTGGACCACCTCGCGACCCGTATGCGCCGCAACGGCGAGAACCTCCTGGTCCTTGCCGGCGAGGAGCCCGGCCGCCGCTGGGACCAGCCGGTCCCGCTGGTCGACGTGCTGCGCGCCGCCTCCTCCGAGGTGGAGCAGTACGAGCGCATCGAGCTGTCGGGCGTCCCGGAGGCCGAGATCCACGGCCGCGCCGTCACCGACCTCGTGCACCTGCTCGCCGAGCTGCTGGAGAACGCCACGACGTTCTCCTCCCCGCAGACCAAGGTCCGGGTCACCGCGACCCGTCTTCCCGACGGCCGCGTGATGATCGAGATCCACGACAAGGGCATCGGCCTCACCGCCGAGGACTTCGCGGACATCAACCACAAGCTGGCCAACCCGCCGACGGTGGACGCCGCGATCTCGCAGCGCATGGGTCTGTTCGTGGTCGGCCGGCTGTCCGACCGGCACGGCATCCGCGTCCAGCTGCGTCCCTCGGGTGAGCAGGCCGGCACGACCTCGCTGGTCATGCTGCCCGACGCGATCACGCACGGTGGCGGTGGCGGCGAGCACCAGCCCGACCGCGACGAGTTCACCGTCTCGCAGATCATCCCGGAGCAGAACTTCCGCCCCGGCGGCGAGGACTTCAACACGGGCCTGCCGATGCGCACCGCCGCCGAACTCGGCTTCGACGACAGCCAGTACGAGGTCCCCGACGACATCCGCGAGCTGGACCCGGTGGGCCGCTCCCTGATGCGCGAGGAACGCCGTGCGGCCCTGGAGACCCAGTCGGGCCCGGATCAGCCGGGTCAACCGGGTCAACCGGCCGGGCAGCAACAGCAGCAGTCCGGCGAGACGCCCGCCTTCGGTGAGGGCTTCGACTCGACCCGTCAGCAGCAGGCCTTCGACGCGGGCCAGAACGGCTACGATCCCGCCCAGAACGGCGCCCGCAACGGCTACGACAACAGCGCGACCGGCTATGCCGAGCAACCCTCGGCGTTCGACCAGCAGACGGCGTACGAGGAGCAGCAGCGCCCGGCGTACGACGATCAGTACTTCGCACCGAACGGCGGGGCGCCGCAGGCCGACTCCTACTCCACCAACGGCGGTCTGCCGCAGAACGACGGCTTCCCGCCGAGCGACGCCTTCTCGTCGAGCGACAGCTTCCCGTCGAACGGCGGTTACCCGGACCCCGCCTATGCGGAGCCCGCCCAGGAGGAGCGGCCGGCGTCCCCGGCCACCGCCTCCGAGGGCTTCCAGCCGTACGAGGAGAAGCAGTCCTACCAGGACGACTGGCCCCAGCAGCCCCAGCAGAACGGCCACACGAACGGTTACCAGAACGGCTACCCGGACCAGTACGCTCCGGAAGCGGAATCCGCGCCGACCGCTGACGCGGGTGAGCAGAACCGCGTAGGCTTCGACCGTCCGGGACCGACCCCCTCCGCCTCCCACGCACTGACCGACGCCGGTCTCCCCCGCCGCGGCTCCGCCGCAAGCGGTGCGAACGGCTCGGGCCCCGCGAAGCAGGAAGCGTCGGCCACCTCTTCTCAGAGCACCGGCGGCGGTGACATCTGGCGTTCGGCGAACGACGAGCGCTGGCAGCAGGCCTCCGCTCTGAAGAAGCCCAAGGCGGGTGGGGTCACCTCCTCCGGCCTGCCGCGGCGGGTGCCCAAGGCCAATCTGGTCGAGGGCGCGGCCGAGAGCACCCCTCAGGGAGGCCCTCAGGTCTCCCGCGCCCCGGAGGACGTCCGAGGCAGGTTGAGCAACCTGCGTCGGGGCGTCCAGCGGGGACGCAACGCAGGAAGCAGTGAAACGAACGGTCAGGGCTTCGGTTCTGACAGCACCTACAACCAGGAGCGTTAGTGTGAGCCCGATGAGCCAGGCGGCACAGAACCTGAACTGGTTGATCACCAACTTCGTGGACAACACCCCGGGGGTGTCCCACACGGTGGTGGTCTCCGCCGACGGACTCCTTCTGGCGATGTCCGAAGGCTTTCCCCGCGACCGTGCCGACCAGCTCGCGGCCGTCGCCTCCGGTCTGACGTCACTGACGGCAGGCGCCTCCCGGATCTTCGAGGGCGGCAGCGTGAATCAGACGGTTGTGGAGATGGAGCGGGGATTCCTCTTCATCATGTCCGTATCCGACGGTTCCTCGCTCGCGGTTCTCGCTCACCCCGAGGCGGACATCGGTCTCATTGGGTACGAGATGGCCCTTCTGGTGGACCGCGCGGGTTCGGTCCTGACGCCCGACCTTCGTGCGGAGCTTCAAGGGAGCCTGCTCAACTGACAGACGGACGGTGCGTTTTGGCGTCCCGAGGCCGTAGGGTTTCGGGACGCGGCTTCCACGTGATGGGCGCCAGGCACATTCGGAGGAGGAGAGAAAGTGGCAACACCCCCAGGCGGTTCGAATTCGGGTAACTGGTCGTACGGCCCTGCCCAGGGCCAGGCCGATGGTTCCCAGAACGCGAACCGTTACAACTTCCCCTCCGCGCCCAGCCAGCAGAGGCCGTACTCGCCGCAGGGTCCGCAGGGCCCCGGGCCGTCCCCGTACGACCAGCCGCCGGCGCCGCGCATCCAGCCCGTGCAGCCGCATCGCCGTACCCCTGAGGCGGCCCCCGCCGGGGCGTCGAACAACCCGCTGGTGCGTCCGTACGCCATGACCGGTGGCCGGACCCGCCCGCGTTACCAGCTCGCCATCGAGGCGCTGGTGCACACCACTGCGCAGCCGCACCAGATGCAGGGCCAGCTGCCCGAGCATCAGCGGATCTGCAACCTCTGCCGAGAGATCAAGTCGGTCGCCGAGATCTCGGCGCTGCTGACCATCCCTCTCGGCGTGGCCAGGATCCTCGTCGCCGACTTGGCGGAGGCGGGACTGGTCGCCATCCATCAGCCCGGCGGCGACGAGAGCGCCGGCGGCCAGCCAGACGTGACACTGCTCGAAAGGGTGCTCAGTGGACTTCGCAAGCTCTAGCGGGGGTCCCTCCCGCTCCACCACTTCCGCGAAGATCGTGGTGGCGGGCGGCTTCGGCGTGGGCAAGACCACGTTCGTCGGGGCTGTTTCGGAGATCAATCCGCTGCGCACCGAGGCCGTCATGACGTCCGCGTCGGCGGGTATCGACGACCTCACCCACACCGGGGACAAGACGACCACGACGGTCGCCATGGACTTCGGCCGCATCACCCTGGACCAGGACCTGATCCTGTACCTGTTCGGCACCCCCGGCCAGGACCGCTTCTGGTTCATGTGGGACGACCTGGTGCGCGGCGCGATCGGCGCGATCGTGCTCGTGGACACCCGTCGTCTCGCCGACTGCTTCCCCGCGGTCGACTACTTCGAGAACTCGGGTCTGCCGTTCGTGATCGCCCTGAACGGCTTCGACGGGAACCAGCCGTACAACCCGGACGAGGTGCGGGAGGCCCTGCAGATCGGGCCGGACACGCCGATCATCACGACCGACGCGCGGCATCGCGCCGACGCGAAGTCTGCGCTGATCACTCTCGTGGAGCATGCGTTGATGGCTCGCTTGCGGTAGTTCGCGTGCGGCCACCGGGCTGCCTCTGACGGTTGTGCGCCGTCTTGTGGGCAGTCCGTGGCTGGTCGCGCCCACGCGAGCCGCATATCGAAACAGCCCCGCGCCCCTTGGGCATGCAGAAGGGCCCCTCTCTGGGAGAGGGGCCCTTCTGCGTGGTTCTTGCTGCGGGCTCAGTGCCAGCTGTGGGGGGCCCGGAAGCCGCCCTCGCGCTCCAGGCGGCGCCAGCCGGCCTTGGGGCGGCGGTGGTGCGCCTCGGGGGTCTCGGAGGAGCGGGCGGCGGCGCGGGCCAGGAGGATCGCCGTGATGGCGGCGACTTCCTCGGGCTCGGCGTGGCCCTTCTCGACGCGGATGTCGGGAGTGTTCATGGGTGTCAGTCTCCGGGAGAGAGGTTTCCGCAGGGGTACCGCGAAGGATCCGCAGGGTTACTGCGGGGGGTTGCCGTGCTTTCGCGAGGGCAGGTCGGCGTGCTTGGACTGCAGCATGGCGAGGGACCTGATGAGGACCTCGCGGGTCTCGGCGGGGTCGATGACGTCGTCGACCAGGCCGCGCTCCGCCGCGTAGTACGGGTGCATCAGCTCGGACTTGTACTCCTTGACCATGCGGGCCCGCATGGCCTCGGGGTCCTCGGCCTCGGCGATCTGACGCCGGAAGATGACGTTGGCGGCACCTTCGGCGCCCATCACGGCGATCTCGTTCGTCGGCCAGGCGTAGGTGAGGTCCGCACCGATGGACTGGCTGTCCATGACGATGTAGGCACCTCCGTACGCCTTGCGCAGGATCAGCGAGATCCTCGGCACGGTCGCGTTGCAGTAGGCGTAGAGCAGCTTCGCGCCGTGACGGATGATTCCGCCGTGCTCCTGGTCGACGCCCGGGAGGAACCCGGGGACGTCCAGGAAGGTGACGATCGGGATATTGAAAGCGTCACACATCTGGACAAAGCGTGCAGCTTTTTCCGACGCCTCGATGTCCAGGACGCCGGCGAGGGACTGCGGCTGGTTGGCCACGATGCCGACGACCTGGCCGCCCAGCCGGCCCAGGGCGCAGATGATGTTGCGGGCCCAGCGCTCATGGACCTCGACGTACTCGCCGTCGTCGACGATCTCCTCGATGACCTTGGTCATGTCGTACGGGCGGTTGCCGTCCGCCGGGACCAGGTCGAGCAGGACGTCGCTGCGGCGGTCGGCCGGGTCGCCGGACTCGACGCGCGGGGGGTTCTCGCGGTTGTTCTGCGGGAGCAGCGAGAGGAGGTAGCGGACCTCCGCGATGCAGGTCTCCTCGTCGTCGTACGCGAAGTGGCAGACGCCGGAGGTCTCGGCGTGCACGTCGGCGCCGCCGAGGCCGTTCTGGGTGATCTCCTCACCGGTGACCGCCTTGACGACGTCCGGGCCGGTGATGAACATCTGCGAGGTCTCGCGGACCATGAAGACGAAGTCGGTCAGGGCGGGGCTGTAGGCCGCGCCGCCCGCGCAGGGACCGAGCATCACGCTGATCTGCGGGATGACTCCGGAGGCCTTGGTGTTGCGCTGGAAGATGCCGCCGTAGCCGGCGAGCGCGGAGACGCCCTCCTGGATGCGGGCGCCGGCGCCGTCGTTGAGGGAGACCAGCGGGGCGCCGGCCGCGATGGCCATGTCCATGATCTTGTGGATCTTCGTGGCGTGGGCCTCGCCCAGCGCGCCGCCGAAGATACGGAAGTCATGGGCGTAGACGAAGACCGTACGGCCCTCCACCGTGCCCCAGCCGGTGATGACACCGTCGGTGAACGGCTTCTTGGCCTCCAGGCCGAACCCGGTCGCCCGGTGCCGGCGCAGCTGCTCGACCTCCTGGAAGGACCCGGGGTCCACAAGCAGCTCGATCCGCTCCCGGGCGGTCAGCTTGCCCTTGGCGTGCTGCGCCTGGGTCGCCTTCTCGCTCGGGCCGGCCAGCGCCTGGGCACGGATCTCGTGCAGCTCGGCCACGCGGCCGCGCGCGTCCGTGGGTTCCCCGGTCGGCTCACCCGTCGTCTCTTCCAAAACGGTCATGTAGCGACCTTACGAAGCCCGCCAAGAAAAGAGGGACGTCGACTCCGTACAGTCTCCGACGCGTTTTCCTGGTAGCACTGAACAGAACCGGGCGGGCACTCAGGCGTTCCGACTGCTCAGGGGGCCTGGGGCTTGTTCAGGTCGAACAAAGGCGGGGCTGAGACCCGGCTCACATTCGACGGGGGCGCATGCCCTCCCCAGGGTGAACGGGAGGGCCCGGGCGGCCGTTGACGATCATCGCATGGAGCAATCAGGGGAACACACTCCGGATGATGTTGAACATTGAACGGAATAGGTCTACGGTCGGTCGTGTTGACCTCGTTGAAGATTCAACATAATCGATCTTCCCCGTCACTCCAAGGAGCACGTCATGGGCATCTTCGGCCGCAAGAGCACCGACGAGACCGCCGCCGGCGCGGTGAACCCCGATCTCGCCGCCCTGACCGGTGACTACGCGATCGACCCGGCGCACTCGACGCTCGGTTTCGTCGCGCGCCACGCGATGGTCACCAACGTCAAGGGCAAGTTCATCGACTTCACCGGCTCGCTGCACCTGGACGGTTCGGACCCGTCGAGGTCCACCGCCTCCATCGACGTCAAGATGGACAGCATCGACACCGGCTCCGCCGACCGTGACGGCCACCTGAAGAGCGCGGACTTCTTCAAGACCGACGAGTTCCCGACGATGACCTTCCGCTCCACCTCCGCCGAGGCGCTCGGCGGCGACGACTACCGCATCACCGGCGACCTGAGCATCCTCGGCGTCACCAAGCCGCTCACCATCGACCTGGAGTTCAACGGCGCCGCCAAGGACCCGTTCGGCAACGAGCGCGTCGGATTCGAGGGCAAGGCCGAGATCCTGCGCTCGGAGTGGGGCCTGACCTGGAACGCGGCGCTGGAGACGGGCGGCGTCCTGGTCTCCGACAAGATCAAGCTGAACTTCGACATCTCGGCGATCAAGAACGCGTAAGACAGCCGTCGAATTTCTTAAGAAATCGGCGGATAGGGGCCGGAAGCGAGTAGCTCCCGGCCCCTCGCTGTGCTCCGTGTCACAGTCACGAGGCATGAGCACCATGACCGGACCCCAGCACTATCCGGGCGCGAACCGCGACCACTGGTACCAGGACCACTTCGGCGGTGACCGTATGGAGGTCAACGTCGTCGTCCTGCACACCACGGAGGGCAGTTCGCTTCCCGACTACCAGGGCGGCGCCGTCGCGCCCAACCTGACGGCGGTGCCGGACTTCGCCGCCAAGCGGCTGAAGTGGTACCAGCACTTCGACATCGACGTCTCCTCACGCGCGCTGGCCAACCCGCCCGGCGGCGTCGAGACGAACACGCTGAACGTGTGCCAGGCGGAACTCGTCGGCACCTGCGACCCCGACGTCCACGCCCGGCTGAACGCCGGCGACCGGGCCCACGTCTACTGGCCGAAGGCCCCGGAGTGGGCGCTGCGCGGGGTCGCCCAGTACCTGGCGTGGATGCACATCCACCACAACGTGCCGCTGCGGGGGCCGACGCTGTGGCCCGCGTACCCGAAGTCCGCGGGCAACGGGGGCGGGCAGCGGATGAGCGGGGCGCCGTGGAACGCGTTCAAGGGCGTGTGCGGGCACATGCACGTGCCCGAGAACGCGCACGGCGACCCCGGCGGGATCGACTTCGGCGGGCTGCTGGACTTCGCGAAGGCGGCGGTCCAGGACTGACGGACGCCCGCCCGGACCGACCGCGGGTTCCGGCGAGTCAGGCGTCGAGGGTGGGCGCGCGGGGGAAGCAGAGAGGCAGGAGTGCGGGCGTCGTCTCGGGGCCTGCTGCTGCGGTCATACGACAAGGGGGCGGGGCCGGTGGGAGACGGGGATCGCGTCGAGTTCCGGGACAATGTGTTCCTGGGGCCCGTCATGGGGTCGGGGATCGGGGTGGGAGCCGGCTCGGGTGCCGCCTCCCCGTCCTCCGGTGCCGTGTCCAATCTGCCGGGCGCACCCGCCGTGTTCACGGGCCGGGACACCCAGGCCGAACGGCTGCTGGACGTCCTCGATCCAGCCACCGGACCCGGCAGAGCCGCCGGGGTCGGTGTCCATGTCGGTGTCGGTGTCGCCGCCGTCGCCGGTCTGGGCGGCGTGGGCAAGACGGCCCTCGCCCTGCACGTGGCGCACACGGCACGTGCGCGGGGCTGGTTTCCCGGCGGGGCGCTCTTCGTGGACCTGCGCGGGTACGACGAGGTCCCGGCCACCCCCGAGCACGCCGTGCTGTCGCTGCTGCGGGTGC
Organism: Streptomyces sp. NPDC050121; assembly: GCF_044460385.1. Taxonomy (NCBI): domain Bacteria; kingdom Bacillati; phylum Actinomycetota; class Actinomycetes; order Kitasatosporales; family Streptomycetaceae; genus Streptomyces; species Streptomyces sp. NPDC050121. Next base: position 220,223 of record NZ_JBITJV010000005.1, read on the forward strand.
TCGGCAAGGACGCTCCGGGCGACGAGGCCCTCTACGACCACTACCGCGCCGAACTCGCCCGCCGCGAGCCGATGTTGATCGTCCTCGACAACGTCTCCGACCCGGCTCAGGTCGCCCCCCTGCTGCCCGGGGAGGGCGACGGGCACCGCGTGCTGGTGACCTCCCGCGACGTCCAGGACTCCCTCCCCGTACGGCAGTTCACGATCGGCGTGCTGGAGACCGACGACGCCTGTCTGCTCGTGGACCGTTGCCTGCGAGAACACGACCCCGAGGACCGGCGCGCCACCGAACAACCCGACTCCGTCCGTGAACTGGCGTCCCTGTGCGGCCACTTGCCCCTCGCCCTGCTGATCGCCGCCGCGCTGCTACGACGCCGTGGACCGCGCCCGGTGAGCACGCTGACCGCCGAACTTCGCACCGCCGCCGACCGGGTGCGGGCGCTGCGGTTCAAGGGGGTGGACCAGTACCGGCGGGAGCTGGCGCTGCGGCCGGTCTTCGACGTGATGTACGGCCGACTGGAGCCGGAGGTCGCCCGGGTGCTGAGGGCGCTGGGACAGGCGCCCGCTCCCGAGGTGTGGGTGGGCTCCGCGGTCGTCCTCGCGAACGTGGCGATGGAGGAGCTGTTGCCCCTGCTGGACGACCTGGTCGCCGCGTCCCTGCTGACCGCGGACCCCGGCGGCGATATGTGGCGGATGCACGACCTGGTCCAGGTGTACGTCCGCAGCGTGTCGGACGCGGACCCGGAGACCGCCCAGGAAGCGGAGGCCGCCCGGGGAAGCCTCCTCGACATCACCGAGATCGGCGTGCGGTCCGCCAACAACTGCCTCTGGCCCGGCCTCCACCCCGAAGTCCCCGACTCCTTGGACTCCTTCGACGGCGACTACCAGCGCGCGCTGAACTGGCTCGACGTGGAACGCCAGACGCTCCTCGGTCTGGCCCGGTGGATGGACACGGACACCCCGGAGCAGGCCAGGACGGCCATGGCGCTGGGGCTCAATCTCGACATGTACCTGCATCTTCGCCGGGCCCACCAGGACTGGCTGGAGGTGGCGACGGCCGCGCACCGCACCGCGCAGCGCCTGGGCGACACCGCGGCCGAGGCCGCCGCGTGCCAGTCGCTGGGCATGTCCCTGGCCATGCTCGGCCGGGCCGAGGAGGCGGTCCCCTTCCTGCGCCGCGCGACAGAGCTCTGCGCCGAGACGCGGGACCAGCGGGCCGAAGGCGGTGCGTGGACGAACCTCGGGATCGTCCTGCGCACTCTGGGCAGGCACGCCGAGGCCGTCCGGGCCCACCGGAGCAGCCTGCGGCTCTACGAAGCGCTCGGTGACCGGCGCGCCAAGGGAGCCGCGCTCCTCAACTACGGCGTCACTCTCCACGCGCTGGGACGATACGACGACTCGCTCGCCGCCACCCGCAAAGCCCTCGGCATCGCTCTCAAGCTGGGCGACAAGGCCGGCGAGGCGACCGCCCGATCCTCCATGGGCCGCCTCTGGCTGACGGCCGGCCGGCCCGACCTGGCCGCCGAGGAGTATCTGCGCTCCGCCCGCCTCCACACCGCACTCGACAACCCGCACGAGGCAGCGACAGCCGCCCTCTGCAACGGCCGGGCCCTGCGTGTCCTGGGCCGCCACGCCGAGGCCGAATACGCCCTGAGAGCCGCCGCCGCCTGCTTCGAATACGCCGGCTCGGAGAAGGAAGCGAAGCAGGCCCTGCGGCTGGCCGCACAACGGTAGGACGCCGGCGGCCGGCCCCGTGAACCGCCTCCGACGCGAACCCGCCCTACTCCCCCGCGTAGAGGCGCGCCAGATCCACCAGTACCGCCTCTCCGCGGCCCCCGGCCGCGCGCAGTTCGTCGCTGAACCCCGCTCCGCTGTAGCAGGCGAGCCGTACAGCCGAGGTGTCGACGCCGCGCTCCGCGAGCAGCGCCGCCGCGTGACGCAGCCGTTCCAGGTGCCCCACGCCCATGACCTGGTCCCACTTGGCCTCACCCAGGGACAGCAGAACCCCGTTGTCCTGTCCGACGGCCCCGCGCACCACCACGTCGATCTCGTGGCTGGTCCGCCCTGCCTGATCGGGCACGGTCCCGTACGTCACGTCGATCGGCATGCCTCCGAAGGTCTCCGGAGCAGCGAAGTGCGCCACCCACTCCCGGCAGATCTGCTCGAAGTGCGGCCCTACGACGCCGGACAGGAACCGGGAGCGGGAACTCGGCCAGACCTGCTCCGCCAACCCCCGGTCGAGCAGGGGGAGCCGGGGCCGCGAGATGGCGTGGTCGAAGGCGATCAGCGGCTCGCCCACGCGGTAGACGCTGCGGTTCTTGCGGAAGGCATCCGCCTCCTTGCGGACCAGGCCGCAGTCCTGGAGGACGGTGAGAGGGTGCGTGATGTCGCTGACGGGCCGCTCCAGGCAGGCGGCGATACGCCCTGCCGTGGCGTTGCCGGAAGCCAGGGCCGCCAGTACGGAGTGGTACAGCGCCCGGTCGCGGAGATCCGACTCGTCAGCGAGGAGGTAGCGGGCCTCGCGATAGAGCGGGGAACGGGGCGAGAGCGCGGTACGGCAGACCCAGGCGTCGAAGTCGGCGAGGTCGGCGGGGGTGTCGTCCCGTACGAACTCCCGGCGGTAGGCGGGAGTTCCGCCGACGACGCTGTGCACGAGCAGGGCGAGGCGGGGGTCGTCGATGCCCCAGAAGGCCGCGGCCTGCCGGAAGTCGAGCGGTTGGACGACGAGTTCGAGGCCGGCGCGGCCACGGAGCGGCGAAGTACCGCTGAGCAGCTTGCCCATGAAGGAGAGGGAACTGCCGCACAGGAGTAGCCGGGTGCGGGACTCTAGGCGTTCGGGGCGGCGCGGCCCGTAGGCGACCTGGACGACGGAGGGCAGCGACGGTGTCGCCCTGGCCAGGTAGGGAAACTCGTCGAGGACGACCGGGACGGGCCGCTCCTTCCCCAGCGCGAGCAGCGCGTCGACGGCCTGCTCCCAGCGGTCGAACCGCATCGGGGCGACGGTACCGGTGTACTGGCCGAGTTCCTCGCCGAACCGGCGCAACGACTCGGCCTCCGTCGCCTCGTACGCACAGAAGTAGAAGCCTCCGGCCGCCCGGGCCAGGGAGTCGAGCAGAAAGGACTTTCCCTGCCTGCGCCGCCCGGAAACCACGGCCATGGTCGCCTCGGGGCCGTCGTCGGCGGCGAAGGCGGTGAGTTCACTCCACTCCCAGTCTCGGGCGAACATGTCGGGGGGTTTGGGGAGGTGGGACCGGCGGGGGCGGCGAGGCACGAGGCGGCTCCTGGCTGGTGAGGTTTAGGGAAGTACGTTTCCCGGAAGTACGTTTCCCTTAACGACCCCACGCCGAGGAAGTCACGTCGGATCAGGCATTGGACCAGAATGACCTGGGCCAAACGGTCGGAGAGACGGGACGGGCTGATGGGTGACGGGGACATCTACACCGAACTCGGAAATCTGGACGGCCAGGCCATGACATGGCACAACGTCGCGATGGCACTGAGCGGCATGCGTAGGTACGACGACGCGCTCGAGGCCAAGCAGCACAGTCTGCGCGGCTACTCGGATCTGGGCGACGTACGCCAGACTGCGGGGAGCCGAGCACGCTGAACAGTCTTGGACTCGCCCTGATCAACCTCGGTCATCACGATGAATCAATGCACCCTTGACCCGTGCTCTCGGGCTGTCCGCCGAACTCGGCGACTGGCACCTCAGGGCCAAGGGATGGAACAACCTGGGTCTGGCCCTGCAGGGTTGTGAACTGCTGGCGACTGAGTGCGCACGGGCGTGTTTCTGGCGCGCATGAATGAGTCTTGCCGCCGCGGCAGCTCTGGCGGCCCTGGAGGGGAACAGGAGTTTCCTGGTCGAATGGGTGACCTTTGCCGGTGGTGGTCGTTGGGTGCGGTGAGGGATTCCTCGGGCTGACGCAGGGGACGGGGGCGGAAGGGATGGGCGGGTTGCGGGAGATGGCTGCGTCGTTCGTCGCCCTGGGCCCCTCCGGTGTGGCGGTGCGCGACCGACTCAAGGGCCTGACGGCCGGGGATGAGGAGGTGCTGCGTCTGGTCGGTGACCATCTGGGCACGCTCGCTTCCCGGGACCTGAAGGCCCGCTGCGCGGCCGGGCTGGAGCACGACGGCGAGCGGTGGGCCGAGCGCAAACGCGCCCTCACGCCGGAGTCCTCCTCGCGCTGGGCCGGGTCGGTCACGAAGGCCACCCACGATCAGTGGGCGCTCGCCCGGCGCGCCCAGCTCGCGCACGTCCAGAGCCTGGAGGCTGGTGTGCGCACGATCGCGCACCGGCTGTCCCTCCCGGTCGGGGAGAAGGGCAACAGGCGGGCTCCGGGCGGCTACCGCAGCAGGCGGGAGTGGCATGCCAAGACCCGCCGCCTGCACGTGCTCACCGACCGGCTTCAGGCGGCACGCGCGGACTGGGAGGCCGGAGTCGTGCACGTCGTGCGCGGCGGGAAACGGCTGCTGAACACACGCCACCACCTCCGAGCCGCGCAGCTCACCGAGGAGCGGTGGCGCGAGCGGTGGCAGGCCGAACGCCGCTTCCTCCAGGCCGACGGCGAGTCCGGCAAGCGGTACGGCAACGAGACCCTCCGCGTCACCCCCGACGGCGAGGTCTCCCTCAAACTGCCCGCCCCGCTGGCGCACCTGGCCAACGCCCCGCACGGCCGGTACGTCCTCGCAGTGAAGGTGGGGTTCGCGCACCGGGGTGAGCAGTGGCGCGACCGGGCAGCGGCGAACCGGGCCGTCGCCTACCGCATCCACGAAGACACAGCCCGCGGACGCTGGTACCTCACCGCCTCCTGGACCATCCCACCGGTCCGCACCGTCCCCCTCGCCGCAGCCCGCGCGAACGGTCTGATCGGCGTGGACACCAACGCGGACCACCTGGCGGCCTGGCGCCTGGACCGACACGGCAACCCCGTCGGCCGCCCCCACCGGTTCGGCTACGACCTCACCGGCACCGCCGAATACCGCGACGCCCAGGTCCGCCACGCCCTCATCCGCCTGCTGCACTGGGCCAGACGCCACGGCCTCGCGATCGCCGTCGAAGACCTCGACTTCACCGCCGAGACCACCCGCGAGAAGCACGGCCGCCGCAAACGGTTCCGCAAGCTCATCTCCGGCATGCCCGTCGGCAAGCTGCGGGCCCGGCTGGTGTCGATGGCGGCCGAACTGGGCATCCCCGTCGTCGCCGTCGACCCCGCCTACACCTCACGATGGGGCGCCCAGCACTGGCAGAAACCCCTCACCACCAAGAACCGCAAGACCACCCGCCACGACGCAGCCGCCGTGGCGATCGGAAGACGCGCCCTGGGACACCCCATCCGGCGACGGACGACACCGCCCCCACACGACCAGAGCGATCGTGTGGGGCATCGGACCGTCCAGGCCGCATCGGGAGCCCCAGGGCGTGAGGAAAGCCGCCCCCGCATCCCCGGACCACGGACACGATCCGTGCGCGCCGGACGCGGAGCGAACGCGGCAGACCAGGACGCCCAACACCGTTCGGGGCATCCGGCTGAGCATGAGTCCTGGCACCAGGACCCACTCCCGCTCAGTCTTTAGGAACGGTCTGACGCGACAGGTGGCTGAATCAGCCCCCTTGTGTGAGGGGTCGCGGCATTCCCATAATCCAGCAACAGATTTGACCTGACCATGCCAACGCATGGCCATTCTTTTGCGGTATGCGTTGACATGTCCTCACCAAAGTCAGCCCCCCACGGAAGGCAGCACCTTGAAGAAGCTCCTCACGGCGCTCAAGAGATTCGCCGCCGTCGGCGCCGCCGCCCTCGCGATCGCCAGCCTCCAGCCCCTCTCGGCCGCGCAGGCCGCGCCCGCGCCCGTCGTCGGCGGAACCCGCGCCGCGCAGGGCGAGTTCCCGTTCATGGTCCGGCTCTCCATGGGCTGTGGCGGCGCGCTCTACACCCAGCAGATCGTGCTCACCGCCGCGCACTGCGTCAGCGGGACCGGTGCCAACACCAGCATCACCGCCACCGCCGGCGTCGTGGACCTGCAGTCCACCAGCGGCCGGGTCCAGGTCAGGTCCACGTACGTGTACCGGGCCCCCGGCTACAACGGCAACGGCAAGGACTGGGCGCTCATCAAGCTCGCCTCGCCCATCACCACGCTGCCCACCCTGAAGATCGCCACCACCACGCAGTACAACACCGGCGACTTCACCGTCGCCGGCTGGGGCGCGGCCCGTGAGGGCGGTGCCCAGCAGCGCTACCTGCTCAAGGCCACGGTGCCGTTCATCAGCGATGCGACCTGCAAGGCGTACGGCGGTCTCTACAGCGGCCTCGTCGCGGGCGACGAGATCTGCGCCGGCTTCGCCGCGGGCGGGGTCGACACCTGCCAGGGCGACTCCGGCGGCCCGATGTTCCGCAGGGACAACGCCGGCGCCTGGATCCAGGTCGGCATAGTCAGCTGGGGCGACGGCTGCGCCCGGCCCAACGCCCCCGGCGTCTACTCCGAGGTGTCCACCTTCGCCTCGGCCATCGCCTCCGCGGCGGCCTCGCTCTGACGCACACCTCGGCCGCGTAGGCCACCCCCGCAAGCCACCTCGTACGAGGTCCGCGGGCCCGGCGCCGCCCCGCGCCGGGCCCGTGCCCGTGGCTTCGCGCCCGCGGCCCGGCCCTCAGGTATCTCAGAACCCTCCGCCGAAGTCGCCGCCGCCCCCGCCGCCGCCGAAGTCCCCTCCCCCACCGTCGCCGAAGCCGCCGCCGAAGTCGCCGGGGTCGAAGTCGGCGCCGGAGACGTCACCGCCCTGGTAGCCGCCGAAGTCGCCGTAACCCGTGCCGTAGTCGGCGGCGTAGGACGGGGTCGCCATAAGGGAGCCGAGCATCGTGCCGACGAGGAGGCCGGGCAGGATGCCGCCGCCGAAGTAGCCGCCTGCCCAGGGACCGTAGGCCGGTCCCGCCTCCCAGTAGGGGCGGCGGCCGTAGTCGCTGTCGACCTCGCGGATCACCGGGTCGCGGCCGTCGGCGAGACGGGTCGCGTCGGCCGCGCAGACCGGGACCTCGCGGGTGGCCCCGCCCGGCGGCGTCCAGGTGGCGTCGGTGACCGAGGGGCCGTGGCGGGGGTCGAAGAAGCAGGGCGGACGGCGCTCGGGCAGCGGCCTTCTCTCACGGCGGGCGGCGAGCTGGGCGAGGGAGAAACGGCCGTCCTCCAGGGCCTGGGTGACGGGGCGGACGTCCTCCGGTCGCAGGGCCGCCGCCATCAGCGACTTGGCCTCCTCGTAGGCGTCCAGGGCGCGTTCGTAGTCGGCGCGCATGGCGTCGTCGGCGCCCGCCTCGGCCGGGTGGAAGTCCAGGCGGTCGAGTTCCTCGCCGAAGGCCGTGATGTCCTCGTCCACGACGACCCGCAGCCGGTCGAGGGCGGCCCGCTGCTCCTCCGCGCGCCGGCGGCGGTTGCGCCGCACAAGGGCGTACGCCCCGGCGCCGCCGGCCACCAGGACCGCGCCCACGGTGATCAGCGCGGTGGACGAGATGCCGTCGCCGCCCGAGGCGCTCCAGCTCGCGGGGGCCGAGCCACCCATGTTGGCCAGCGCCCGGTCGGTGAAGTCCGTCAGCTGGCTGTTGGCGTCTCTCTCGCCGCGGACGCTGGTGACCAGGTTCTGGACGGCCGTGCGGGGCAGGACCGAGGAGTCGGCGCGGGCGTCGAAGCGGTCGCCCAGGCGGATCGCGTACAGACCCGTGACTCCGGTGGCGGTGCGCAGGTCCGTGAACAGGTTCTGCGTAGGCCGGCCGGCGGGCAGGACTGCGATGAAGAGGGGTTTGCCGGCGTCCTCGATCCGCTGCTGGAGCGCGTGCGCGTCCGCCTGGGACAGCTCGCCGCCCGCCTCCGGATCGACGTAGACCGGGCTCTCGCGGAGGGAAGCGGCGATGGCCGAGACGCTCGTCGGATCAGTGGTGGCCGCGGTGGCGCGCGGGGCGCCCGCCGACATGAGGACGGCCAGGACCATGAGGACGACGAGCGCCAGCGCCGGCAGCGGTCCGGTGAGGCCTCGGGGAGGGCGGGTCGGGATCGCGACCTTCATACTTCGAAGCTACCCGAAGCCCCATAAAACCGGACACGCAATGGGGTCGGCGCCTACTCAGCCGGGTCGACTCCCGCCCGCAGCAGCCCATAGGTGTAGGCGTCCTCCAGGGCCTGCCACGAGGCGGCGATGACGTTGTCCGCCACACCCACCGTGGACCACTCCCCCGTGCCGTCGCTCGTGGAGATCAGGACGCGCGTGGTGGACTGGGTGCCGTGGACGCCCTCCAGGATGCGGACCTTGTAGTCGACCAGGTCGAGCTTGGCCAGCTGCGGGTAGATCTTCTCCAGCGCCACGCGCAACGCGCGGTCCAGGGCGTTGACGGGGCCGTTGCCCTCCGCCGTGGCGACGATGCGCTCGGCCTTGGCCCACAGCTTGACCGTGGCCTCGTTGGCGTGGGTGCCGTCGGGACGGTCCTCGACGATGGCCCGCCAGGACTCCACCTCGAAGTACTTCAGCGGGCTGCCCCCGACCTCGCCCCGCAGCAGCAGCTCGAAGGAGGCGTCGGCGGCCTCGTAGGTGTAGCCCTTGAGCTCGCGCTCCTTGACCCGCTCCACGACCCGGCCGACGAGTTCGCGGTCGCCTCCCAGGTCGACGCCGAGCTCCTTGCCCTTGAGCTCGATGGACGCGCGCCCCGCCATGTCCGACACCAGCATCCGCATGGTGTTGCCGACCTGCTCGGGGTCGATGTGCTGGTAGAGGTCGGGGTCCACCTTGATGGCGGAGGCGTGCAGACCCGCCTTGTGGGCGAAGGCGGACACTCCCACATACGGCTGGTGCGTGGACGGGGTGAGGTTGACGACCTCGGCGATCGCGTGCGAGATGCGCGTCATCTCACGGAGCTTGCCGTCGGGCAGGACCTTCTTGCCGTACTTCAGTTCCAGGGCGGCGACCACCGGGAACAGGTTGGCGTTGCCGACCCGCTCGCCGTAGCCGTTCGCCGTGCACTGCACATGCGTCGCGCCCGCGTCCACCGCGGCGAGGGTGTTGGCGACCGCGCAGCCGGTGTCGTCCTGGGCGTGGATGCCGAGGCGGGCGCCGGTGTCGGCGAGGACCGTGGAGACGACGGCCTGGACCTGCGCGGGGAGCATGCCGCCGTTGGTGTCGCACAGGATGACCACGTCCGCGCCGGCCTCGGCCGCCGCCCGGACGACCGCCTTGGCGTACTCGGGGTTCGCGCGGTAGCCGTCGAAGAAGTGCTCGCAGTCGATGAAGACCCGACGGCCCTGGGCCTTCAGGAAGGACACCGTGTCGCTCACCATCGCCAGGTTCTCGTCCAGCGTGGTGCGCAGGGCCAGCTCGACATGCCGGTCGTGGGACTTCGCGACCAGGGTGATCACCGGCGCGCCCGACTCCAGCAGCGCCTTGACCTGCGGGTCCTCCGCCGCCTTCGTGCCCGCCCGGCGGGTCGAGCCGAAGGCGACGAGCTGGGCGTGCTTGAAGTCGATCTCCTGCTGGGCGCGGGCGAAGAACTCGGTGTCGCGCGGGTTGGCGCCGGGCCAGCCGCCCTCGATGAAGCCCACACCGAAGTCGTCCAGATGCCGGGCGATGGCCAGCTTGTCGGCGACGGTGAGGTTGATGCCCTCACGCTGCGCGCCGTCGCGCAGGGTGGTGTCGAAGACGTGGAACGAATCGTCGAGTTCGCTGGTTGCGGTCATGGTCTGAAGGCTCCTGTGTCGGATCTCGGTCGTTACCGGATGACCGGCTCCACCGTCCCCCCATGGTCCCTCGCGCTCTCGCCTCCGGCTGTGGGTGGGCCAGAAAAGCGAAAAACCCCTCGCGGGTGCGAGAGGTCTGCGCGCGGGTCGAGGACGACGATGGCCGCTCGTACCTGGTCGTACGGAGCGGTCACTGCGGACCGGCGCGCCTGCTGCCAATAATCATGGCGAACGAGAGCACGGACGCAGTCTGGCACAGACTGCCCCGGTGCTCACCGGGTGTCTCAGGATGCGAGCAGAGCGCACTCGGGCGCGCCGGCAGCAGGGCGGTTCAGGCGGGGCGGCGCGGGTCAGCAGCCGGGTGCCCTCGGCGCCGTGGCGGCCCTCCCTCCACTCGGCGTGCGCAGCAGCAACAGCTTGGCCTCGGCCACCTCGTGGGCGGGGTACGCGGGGGCCGGGCAGCGGTGAGCGGCGACGGCTCCGGGCCGGGCGGGCGGCGACCAGGTCGACGTGGCCGCGGGCGCCGGCCGTGGGACAGCCGTACGACCGCCGGCCGTACGACCCGCCTCGGGCCCGGCGTGCCCGGAACCCGGAGACGCCGAAGGGCCACCCCGAACGGGGTGGCCCTGGACGGAGTGGCCCTCGACGAGGCGGACAGGCCCTAGCCCAGCTCGTGCATCCAGCCGTGCTTGTCCTCGGCCGTGCCGCGCTGGATGTCCAGCAGGGCCTGGCGGAGCTTGAGGGTGACCTCGCCGGGCTCGCCGCCCGACTGCTGCCACTCGCCGCTGGTGCGCTTGACCGTGCCGACCGGGGTGATCACGGCGGCGGTGCCGCAGGCGAAGACCTCCTGCAGCGTGCCGTTCTCGGAGTCGCGCTGCCACTGGTCGACGGAGACGCGGCCCTCCTCGGCCTCGTAGCCGAGGTCGCGGGCGACGCTGAGGAGGCTGTCACGGGTGACGCCCTCCAGGATGGAGCCCGTCAGCGACGGCGTGATGATCTTGTTGCCGTACACGAAGTACAGGTTCATGCCGCCGAGTTCCTCGACCCACTTGCGCTCGACCGCGTCGAGGTAGCAGACCTGGGCGCAGCCCTGCGCGGCGGCCTCGGCCTGGGCGAGCAGGGAGGCGGCGTAGTTGCCGCCCGTCTTGGCGTCGCCCATGCCGCCGGGGACGGCGCGGACGTGCTCCTCGGAGACCCAGATCGAGACGGGCTTGACGCCACCCGGGAAGTAGGCGCCGGCCGGCGAGGCGATCACGATGAAGAGGTACTCGTTGGCCGGCTTCACGCCCAGGCCGACCTCGGTCGCGATCATGAAGGGGCGCAGGTAGAGGGAGTCCTCGCCGCCGTGCGCGGGCACCCAGTCCTTGTCCTGGCCGACGAGGGCGTCACAGGCCTCGATGAACGTCTCGACCGGCAACTCGGGCATGGCGAGCCGGCGCGCGGAGCGCTGGAAACGCTTGGCGTTCTGGTCGGGGCGGAAGGTGGCGACGGAGCCGTCGGGACGGCGGTACGCCTTCAAACCCTCGAAGATCTCCTGCGCGTAGTGCAGGACCATGGTGGCCGGGTCGAGCGGGATCGGCGCGTACGGAACGAGCTGACCGTCGTGCCAGCCGCGGCCCTCCGTCCACTTGATCGTCACCATGTGGTCGGTGAAGTGGCGGCCGAACCCGGGGTTCGCCAGGATCGCCTGCCGCTCGGCGGCGGAGAGCGGGCTGGCGGAGGGCTTGAGCTCGATCGTGGGCGTCGTCATGAGTGGTGTCCTTCACCGGTTGTGTAGTGACGGGCCGCGCTCACGTCCATACGGCCAGTGGCCGGTGCCAGGACGTCCGAGCTTTCCCTCATACCGCGGCTCCGCGTTCGATTATCGCAAGCGGCGGACGAGGGCCAAAACGGCGTGAATGCGACCCAGGGTTGATGGTGGCACCCGGCGGGGGACATGCGGAAGCCGCCGGGTGCTGATGCGAACCCGGCGGCTTCGAAAGGTTTCGTGCAGCGCGGGTCAGCCGGCTACTCGTACGGAGAGCGCGTCACCGATCTCGGAGGTGCTGCGCGCGGGCAGCGCACCGCGCTCCTCCAGGTCGATCGCGACGGCGTCCTCGATGCGGACCGCCTCGGCCTCGTAGCCGAGGTGGCGCAGGAGCAGGGCGACGGACAGGACCGTGGCGGTGGGGTCGGCCTTGCCCTGGCCGGCGATGTCCGGGGCCGAGCCGTGCACGGGCTCGAACATGGACGGGAACTCGCCGGAGGGGTTGATGTTCCCGCTCGCGGCGACGCCGATGCCGCCGGAGACGGCCGCGGCGAGGTCGGTGATGATGTCACCGAAGAGGTTGTCGGTGACGATCACGTCGAAGCGGCCGGGGTCGGTGACGAGGTAGATCGTCGCCGCGTCAACGTGGATGTAGTCGGTGGTGACCTCGGGGAACTCCTCGGCCACCTGGTTGAAGATGTTCGTCCACAGGTGACCGGCGAAGGCCAGCACGTTGTTCTTGTGGACGAGGGTGAGCTTCTTGCGGGGGCGGGCCTGGGCGCGGGCGAAGGCGTCCCGGATCACGCGCTCGACACCGAACGCCGTGTTCACGGAGACCTCGGTGGCGACCTCGTGCGGAGTGCCCTTGCGGATCGTGCCGCCGTTGCCGGTGTACGGGCCCTCGGTGCCCTCGCGGACCACGATGAAGTCGATCTCGGGCTGGCCCGCCAGCGGCGTGGCGACGCCCGGGAGGAGCTTCGACGGACGCAGGTTGACGTGGTGATCGAAGAGGAACCGCAGCTTCAGCAGGAATCCCCGCTCCAGGACACCGGAGGGGACGCTCGGGTCGCCGATCGCGCCGAGCAGGATCGCGTCGTGCCGGCGAAGCGCCTCGGCGTCGGCGTCGGTGAGGGTCTCACCGGTGGCGTGGTAGCGCCGGGCGCCGAAGTCGTACTCCTTGGTCTCCAGCTTCACATCCTGCGGGAGGACGGCGGAGAGGACCTTGAGACCTTCGGCCACGACCTCCTGGCCGATGCCGTCACCGGGAATCACTGCGAGATTGAGGCTGCGAGACATGCGGGAACCCTACTCCTCGTCCCATGGGATGACACGGACCGTCCGCCATACGGACATGGCGGCCGGGGTGCGAACGGGAGGGGACGAGGTGCGGCGCGGGGCCCGAAGTCCCGTTCGGGGCCCGCGCCGCACCCCGTGCGGGTGCGGCTCCCGGACGATGCGGCGGCTGGGCTCAGTGGCCGGTCTCGCCGCCGTTGTCGCGGCGGTCGAGGGCGCGCTGGAGGGCGGCGGCGGCGTTCTTGCGGTCGGACTCGCCCGTACGGGAGATGTGACGGACTCGGCGGCGGACGGTCGTCTCGGCCATGGGAAATCGACTCCTTCGAATTCCAGGGAGCACGGAAGGGGATACGAGACGCCGGGGGCGGGGAGCGGGCCACAGGGGTTGCCTGCGCGGGCCCGGCTCACGACCGCCATTCGCTTGGTCGAGCGAGACGTTCGGCTCCTACAAAGTTAAGGGAGGAGCACGCGCCTGTCTCCACAATTAGTCGGACTTCCTACTATCTGAGACGGCGTACCGGGTCACCCCCCGCTGAGCTGCGGTTTCGCGGATGCCCGCCCCTCCCGGACCAGCGCCCGAACGGCTGATCCTGGGCGCGGGCGCGACATCGGGTTCCGGCAACGGGAACGGTGAGGTCATGAGCGACACGGCCAAGGCACTACTCGAGGGCGGTCCGGACGATCTGCCCGAACGGATCGTCCCCCTCCCGCCCCCCGGATCCGATGTGAAGATCGAGTTTCTCGGCGGATACGAGCACTTCAAGGCGACCTCGCGGCACGGGAACACGCCGGAGGGCAGGCTGCCCGTGTACGAGTGGTGGGAGCGGACCGAGCTGCCCGGGTGAGGAAGTTCTCCGCCCCGGCAGAGCACCAGCGGCTCGCGCGGCGCGGCGCACGCGAACGGGCCGGGTCCGTGACGGACCCGGCCCGTTGGCGTGGTCGGGGGTCAGCCCATGTGCGGGTACGTGTAGTCGGTCGGCGCGACCAGCGTCTCCTTGATGGCGCGGGTCAGCGTCCAGCGCATCAGGTTCTGCGGGGCGCCGGCCTTGTCGTTGGTGCCGGAGGCACGGCCGCCGCCGAAGGGCTGCTGGCCGACGACGGCGCCGGTCGACTTGTCGTTGATGTAGAAGTTGCCGGCCGCGTAGCGCAGCTTGTCCATCGTGTACGCGGCGGCCGCGCGGTCGCCCGCGACGACGGAGCCGGTCAGCGCGTAGTCCGACACCGACTCCATCTGGGTCAGCATGGCGTCGTACTGGTCGTCCTCGTAGACGTGCACGGCGAGGAAGGGGCCGAAGTACTCGGTCGTGAAGACCTCGTTCTGCGGGTCGGAGCACTCCACGACGGTCGGGCGGACGAAGTAGCCGACCGAGTCGTCGTAGCTGCCGCCCGCGACGATCGTGCAGGTCGGGTCGGCCTGCGCACGGTCGATGGCCGCCTTGTTCTTGGCGAACGCGCGCTCGTCGATGACCGCGCCGATGAAGTGCGACAGGTCGGTGACGTCGCCCATGGTCAGCTGGTCGACCTCGGCCGCGAACTCCTCCTTGAAGCCGGAGTTCCAGATCGACGCCGGGATGTAGGCGCGGGAGGTCGCGCTGCACTTCTGGCCCTGGTATTCGAACGCGCCGCGGGTGAGGGCGGTCTTGAGGACGGCCCGGTCGGCGCTCGAGTGGGCGACGACGAAGTCCTTGCCGCCGGTCTCGCCGACCAGCCGCGGGTAGGAGCGGTACTTCTCGATGTTGGCGCCGACCGTCTTCCACAGGTACTGGAAGGTCTTCGTCGAGCCGGTGAAGTGGATGCCGGCGAGGTCGCGGTGGGCCAGGGCGACCTTCGACACCTCGATGCCGTCACCGGTGACCAGGTTGATGACGCCCTTGGGGAGACCGGCCTCCTCCAGCAGCCGCATGAGCAGCACGGCGGCGTGGGTCTGCGTCGGGGACGGCTTCCAGACCACCACGTTGCCCATCAGCGCGGGCGCGGTGGGCAGATTGCCCGCGATGGCGCTGAAGTTGAACGGCGTGATCGCGTAGACGAAGCCTTCGAGCGGGCGGTGGTCGAGACGGTTCCAGACGCCCGGGGAGTTGGCCGGGGGCTGCTCGGCGAGGATCTGGCGGGCGTAGGCGACGTTGAAGCGCCAGAAGTCGACCAGCTCGCAGGGACAGTCGATCTCCGCCTGCTGCGCGGTCTTGGACTGGCCGAGCATGGTGGAGGCGGCGAGGGTCTCGCGCCAGGGGCCGGCGAGCAGTTCGGCGGCGCGCAGAATGATCGCGGCGCGGTCGTCGAAGGACATCGCGCGCCAGGCGGGCGCGGCGGCCAGGGCCGCGTCGACGGCGTCCTGCGCGTCCTGCTGGGTGGCGTTGGCGTAGGTGCCGAGGCGTGCCTTGTGGTTGTGCGGCTGCACGACGTCGAAGCGGTCGCCGCCACCCATCCGCTGCTCGCCGCCGATGGTGCAGGGCAGGTCGATCGGGTTGTCGGCCAGCTCCTTGAGCTTGGCCTCCAGCCGGGTGCGCTCGGGCGAGCCGGGGGCGTAGCCGTGCACCGGCTCGTTGACGGGGGTGGGGACCTGGGTCACAGCGTCCATGTTTTCCGTGACTCCTTCTGAGCGGGTGTGACGGGTGTTTCGGGCGGGGTGGGCGGGGGTGGTGGGCTCAGCCCTTGCTGACCATCGAGCGGGCGAAGAAGCGCAGGTTCGCCGGCTTCTCCGCGAGGCGCCGCATGAAGTAGCCGTACCAGTCGGTGCCGTAGGCGGTGTAGACGCGCATGCGGTGCCCCTCGGCGGCCAGCCGCAGGTGCTCGTCGCTCCTGATGCCGTACAGCATCTGGAACTCGTATTCGTCGAGCTTGCGTCCGGCCTTGCGGGCGAGTTCCTGCGCGATGGAGATGAGGCGCGGGTCGTGGGAGCCGATCATCGGGTACCCGTCGCCCTCCATCAGAGTCCTCAGGACCCGGACGTACGCCTTGTCGATTTCGTGCTTGTGCTGGTGGGCGACCTCGGCGGGCTCCTTGTACGCGCCCTTCACGAGCCGTACGCGACTGCCGCTGGCGGCGAGGCGGCGGGCGTCGGCCTCGGTGCGGAAGAGGTAGGCCTGGATGACGCAGCCGGTCTGCGGGAAGTCCTTCCGCAGCTCCTCGTGGATGGCGAACATCGAGTCGAGGGTGGTGTGGTCCTCGGCGTCGAGGGTGACGGTGGTGCCGATGGCGGCGGCGGCCTCGACGACCGGGCGGACGTTGGCGAGGGCCAGCTCGTGGCCGCCGTGGAATGTGGGGGCGGGCCCGGAGGGCCCTTCGAACAGGGCGGTGGTGGGCGACGCGAGGGCTTGGCCGAACATGGACAGCTTGACGGACATCTCGACCCGCTCGCCGAGTTCCAGCTCCCTGAGCCGGTCGACCAGCTCCAGGTACGCGTCCCTGGCCGCGGCGGCCTGTTCGGGGGTGGTGATGTCCTCGCCGACGACGTCCATCGTCAGCTCCAGACCCTTCGCGGTGAGCTCCTCGATGATCGGCACGATGTCGTCGACCCGCTCGCCCGGGATGAAGCGGTCGACGACCTGTTTCGTCACCGGGGCCGCCGAGATCAGGCGTCGCATCCGGTCGCTGCGCGACGCGGCGAGAATCACGGGACCCAGCACGGGGCACCTCCACAAACCAGCAGATAGAACCACCGTGAAACCTAAGGATCCCTCCGATCGTGGGCCATCGACAGCTGTCACGCATCCGTGCCGCAGATCTCAGACAGATGTATGAAGGATCGGCGGACCGGGGGAGAATGCCCATGTGACGGCCGACAACAAAGGTGACTACCAGGAGCTGGTCGACGAGATCTCGGAGCTGCTCGGCGCCCCCGCGACCCTGGAGAACCGGGACTTCGAGCTGCTCGCCTTCGGCGTGTACGACAGCGAGGGCGAGCTGGACGCGTCCGCGCTGGACCCGGTGCGCACCCGCTCGATCCTGACCCGCCGCTCCACGGCCGCCGTCCGCTCGTGGTTCGAGGGCTTCGGCATCACGCGCGCCGACAGTCCGGTCCGGATCCCGCCGACCCCGGAGGCCGGCGTGTACCGGGGGCGAGTGTGCCTTCCCGTCCGCCATCGGGGCGTCGTCCTCGGTTACGTCTGGCTGCTCGACGACGATCCCGGGCCGTCGGACGCCCAGCTGGCGGCCGCGATGGAGGTCACCGGCCGGATCGGGGCCCTGCTCGCCGACGAGGCCCAGCACGGCGCCGACCTCACCCGGGAGCTGCGGGCGGTGCTGACCGCGCAGCCCGGCTGGCCGCGGGACATGGCGGTGGCGGAGCTGCGCACCGCGCTCGGCGCCCGCGCCGACGGCCCGCACACGGTGGTGTGCGTGACCCCGTGGCCGTCCGCCGACCCGGACGACGCCCCCTCGCTGCGTACGCTGCCGGGGGCGACGGCGCTGTGCACGGTGCCGTGGGGCGGCGCCTCCGACGCGCTCGACGCGGTGGAGGATGCCCAGTCGCTGGCCCTGCTGGTCCGCCTGCGCGCGGCGGACACCCTCACTCCGGCGACGTCGGCGGCGGCCCGGCTGCTGGAGCGGGCACGTCAGGCGTCGACGGGGGAGGCCGCGGCGGGGGTCGCCGCCGGGCGCGTCGGTCTGACGGAACTCGGCGCGGCCTGGGAGGAGGCGTCGGCGTCGGCGCGGGCGGCGCTGGCGGAGCCCCGCCTCGGCCCGGTGGCGCGGTGGGCGTCCATCGGCCCGTACCGCCTGCTGACCGCGCTGCCCCCGCACAGCGCCCAGGACCCGGCCGCGGCGGCCCTGTTGGCGCCCGCCCACCACGAACTCGCCCGCACGGCCGAGGTGTACCTCGACTGCGCGGGTCAAGCGGGCCGCACGGCAGCGAAGTTGGGCATCCACCGCCAGACGCTGTACTACCGCCTCTCCCGCGTCGAACAGCTCACGGGCCTGGACCTGGACGACGGCGAGGACCGGCTGCTGCTGCACATGGCGTTGAAGGGGGCACGACTCTAAGGGACGGCTGCAAGGCACGGCTGTCAGGGACGACTGCACGGCACGACGAGTCTAATGAAAATGATTATCGTCATGCTAAGGTCGGCGCAGCTCCCCTTGACCACCCCTTTACCCGGAGGGTTCCGTGCGCCTGCCCGCTCGCCGTCTGCTCCCCGTCACCGCCCTCACCGCGGCCTCCGCGCTGCTCACCGGCTGCTTCTCCGGGACCCCCGCCGAAGACGCCGGTGACGGCCGCCGCATCCGCCTCGCGATGATGCAGCCGCCGCGCTCGGGCCTGTCCCCGCTCTCCGACGACGCCTTCAAGCTCTCGCGCTGGTCGACCGCCGAGACCCTCGTCGAGCTGGACGCGGACGGCGATCCGAAGGCGTCGCTCGCCACCGGGTGGCAGCGGTCGGGCCGCACCTGGACCTTCGAGATACGCAAGGGCGTCACCTTCCACGACGGGACGGGGCTCGACGCCGCCGCCGTCGTCAGATCGCTGGCCAAGGCCGCCGGCGCCTCCCCCAAGCCGCGCATCCTGGACGGCGTCGAACTCACCGTGCGGGCCGCCGACGCCGACACGGTCACCGTGACCACCGCCGACGAGGACCCCCTTCTCCCGCAGCGGCTCAGCTCGCCGCAGCTGTCGATCCTCGCGGCGAAGGCGTACACGGGAAAAACGGTCGACCCGGTCGGCGCAGGCACCGGCCCCTTCGAGCTGACCGAGGTGAACGGCACCTCCACCGCCACCCTCGACCGCTACGACGCCTACTGGGGCGCCAGGGCCAAGGCGCCCGGCATCGACGTACGGTTCGTGCCCGACGGCACCGCCCGCGCCGCCGCCCTGCGCAGCGGCGAGGCCGACATCGTCGAGGCGGTCCCCGTCTCGCAGGCCGCCCTGCTCGACGAGGACCTCGTCAACGAGGTGCCGATGCCCCGCACCAACACCCTCTACCTCAACACCGGGAAGGGCGTCTTCAAGGACGCCTCGCTGCGGGCCGCCGCCCGGGAGGCCGTCGACGCCGAGTCGATCGTGAAGGGCGTGTACGAGGGGCGCGCCGACGTCGCCGAGGGGCTGCTCGGGCCCGCGCTGCCGTGGGCGGCCGAGCTGCGCAGGCCGGTGCCCCGGGCCGAGGCGGGCGACCCGACCGGCAAGACCGTCACCATCGGTACGTTCACCGACCGCGCCGAGCTTCCCGAGGTCGCCGCGGCTCTCCAACAGCAGCTGCGGAAAGCCGGGTTCACGGTGCGGCTGGAGGTGCGCGAGTACGCCAACATCGAGGCGGACGCGCTGGCCGGCGCCTTCGACGCCTTCATCCTGTCCCGGGCCACCGTCCTGGACTCCGGCGACCCGGCCGCCTACCTCTACAGCGACTTCGCCTCCGACGGCTCCTTCAACATCGCCCAGCTCGACGACCCCGCCGTGGACGCCGCGTTGAAGAGGGCCGGCCGGACGCCCACCGGTGACGCGCGCCGCCGGGCCGTCATCGCCGCCGAGGTCGCCGTCCTCGCCACCGACGCGGCCGTGCCCATGCTGCACGAGCGGGTGATCCAGGGCGACGCCGCCGGGGTCGTCGGCGCCGCGCACGACCCGCGCGAGCGGGAACTCGTCACGGCCGCCACCTACGTCAAGTGAGGCCCACCGCAGCCGCCTTCACGCGGGCTGTCTCGCTCCTCGCGGTCGTCGCCGCCGTCGGCCTGCTGCCCTGGCTGTCCGGTCGCGACCCCGCCCTGACCGTCCTGCGTGCCCGCTCCGCCGAACAGGAACCCACGAAGGAGGCCCTGGACGCGATCCGCCGCGACCTCGGCCTGGACGCCGGTCCCCTTTCCCTGCTGGGGAGTTGGGCCGCCGACCTGGCCCACGGGGACCTCGGCACGTCCTGGGTCTCCGGCGCCGGCGTCCTGCCGTCGGTGCTGTCGGGTCTGCAGGTGTCCCTCGCCCTGATGGGCGCGGCCCTCGGGGCGGCGCTGCTGCTCGCCGTCGCGCTGGTCGCGCCCGTGCTGCTGCGGGGGCGCACCTCGGCCGGCGCGGGCGCCGCGATGCTGGCCGCCGTACCGGAGTTCCTGCTGGCCACGGTGGGTCTGCTGGTGTGCGGGGTGTGGCTGGGGTGGCTGCCCACCTCGGGGTGGGCGGGCCCGGAGCATCTGATCCTGCCCGCCGTCGCCCTCGGCGTCCCGGCGGGCGGGCTGCTCGGCCGGCTGGTCGCGGACGCGCTGCCCGCCGTGCTGGACGAACGGTGGGTGGAGCTGTGGCGGGGCGCGGGAGTGGGCCCGGCCCGCGTCTCGGCGGCCGCCCTGCGCCGCGTACTCCCGCCGCTTGTCCCGCAGTTCGCGATGGCGGCCGTGGGCCTGACGGGCGGCGCGGTCGCCGTGGAGACGGTGTTCGCCGTGCCCGGCATCGGCCGGACGGCCCTCGGCGCGGCCAAGTCGCAGGACCTGCCGCTGCTCCAGAGCTCGGTGCTGGCCCTGCTGCTGCTCGGCCTGGTCACCGGCGCGCTGGCGGCACTCGTCCGCCGTCGGCTGCTGGGCCCGGCCCTGCGGGACGCCTCGCTGACCCTGCCCCCGGCCCGCCCGGTGCGCACGCACCCGGCGATCCCCGTGACCCTCGCCGTCGTCCTCCTCACCACGATCGGCTGGGGGCTGCTGCGCGACCCGTACGCGGTGCACACGGCCGTCCGGCTGGCCCCGCCGTCCTGGGCGCATCCGCTCGGCACCGACGGACTCGGCCGTGACGTGCTGGCCCGGCTCGGCCACGGCGCCGCCACGACCGTCGGCACGGCGGGGGGCGTCTGCCTGCTCAGCCTGGTCCTCTCGCTGGCCCTGGGTTTCCTGCCGGGCGTCGCGGCGGGCGCGGCGGACATCGCCAACGCGCTGCCGCCGGTCATCGTCGGCATCCTGGTCGCCGCAGCGGCCGGACCCGGCACCGGCGGCGCGGCACTCGCGGTCGCCCTGATCTCCTGGCCGCCGCTGGCCGCGCACGCGGCGGCGCTGGTGCAGGAGGTACGGGCCTCGGCGTTCCTCACCGCCCAACGGGCCATCGGCGCACCCCCGTCGTGGATCCTCACCCGGCACGTGCTGCCGTCGGTCGCCGCGCCGGTCGCCCGCCACGCGCTGCTCCGGCTGCCCGGCATCGCCCTCGCCCTCGCCTCCCTGGGGTTCCTCGGCCTCGGCGCCCAGCCGCCCGCCCCCGAGTGGGGCCTGCTCCTCGACGAGTCCCGCGCCTACGTGGAACGGGCCCCGTGGGCCGCCCTCGCCCCGGCGGTCGCGCTCGCCCTGCTGGCGGGGCTCGCGGTGTCGGGAGCGGCGTACACACAGGGGCGCGCGGTCAGGAAGGAGACCCCCGTTGGCGTATGACGTGTTGTTGTCCGTGCGTGATCTGCGGATCGGCTTCGCCGGGGCGGAGGTGGTGCGCGGGGTGTCGTTCGACGTCCGGGCGGGTGAGGTGTTCGCCCTGGTGGGCGAGTCGGGCGCGGGCAAGAGCCTGACGGCGCGGGCGTTGCTCGGCATGCTGCCGAGAGGTGCCACGACGTCCGGTACGGTCCGCCCGGACCTGTCCGGCGCGCGGGGTCGCCGTATCGCCCTGGTCCCGCAGGACGCCCTCTCGGCGCTGTCCCCCGTACACCCCGTCGGCGACCAACTCGCCGCGGCCGTACGGTCGGTGAAGGGCGTCTCCCGGCGGGCGGCCCGTGCCCGCGCGGTGGCCGCACTGGACCGGGTGGGCATCCCCGACGCTGCCCGGGCGGCACGCGCGTATCCGCACGAGTACTCCGGCGGCATGCGCCAGCGGGCCGTCATCGCGATGGCATGCGTCAACGAGCCGGAGATCCTGGTCGCCGACGAACCGACCACCGCGCTCGACGCCGACCGCCGGGAACGGGTGCTGGAACTGCTCGCGGAGCAGCGGGAGGCGGCCGGTGCGGCGCTCGTGCTGGTCACCCACGACATGGACGCGGTACGGCGCCACGCGGACCGGGTGCTGGTGATGTACGCGGGCCGCGCCGTGGAGACCGGCCCCGCCCAGCAGATACTGACCCACCCCCGAGCCCCCTACACCGCAGCCCTCCTGGCCGCCCTCCCCCACCCCGACGGCCCTCGCCCCGGCGAGTCCCGTCGGCGGCTGGTCGCCCTGCCCGGCGTCCCGCCCGGTCCCGGCGCGGTCCCGCCCGGCTGTGCCTTCGCGCCGCGTTGCCCGCTGGTCGTGGAGGTCTGCCGCCGTGAGGACCCCGTCGCGCGGGAGGTGGGTCCCGGCACGGGCGGAGGGCGGTTCGTCGCCTGCCATCGCGCCACCGAAGTCACCGATCCCTTCAGGGAGTTCGCATGACCCGCCCCCTGCTGGACGTTCGCGACCTGGTGGTCCGTTACGGCGCGACGACAGCCGTCGACCATGTCTCCTTCGCCCTGGAACCGGGTGAGACCCTCGCCCTCGACGGCCCGTCCGGCTGCGGCAAGTCCTCCACCGCCCTGGCCGTCCTCCAACTGCGCCGCCCGGCCGGCGGCGAAGTCCGCTTCGAGGGACGGGAGTTGACGTCCCTCACGGAACGGGAGCTGCGACCGCTGCGCCCTCGTATGCAACCGGTCTTCCAGGACCCGTACGGCTCCCTCAGCCCCCGCCACCGCATCCGCGACGCGGTGGCCGAGCCACTGAAGGTCCAGGGCCGCTGGAGCAGGTCCGACGGCCCGGCCCGCGTCGCCGAACTCCTCGACCGCGTGGGCCTGGACCCCTCGTACGGCGACCGCCGGCCGGCCGAACTGTCCGGCGGCCAGTGCCAGCGCGTGGGCATCGCCCGCGCCCTCGCCTCCGACCCGCGCCTGCTGGTCCTGGACGAGCCGGTGTCGGCCCTGGACCCGTCCGTGCGGGCCGGCGTGCTGAACCTGCTCGCCGACCTCCAGGACGACCTGGGCCTCGGCTACCTGTTCATCTGCCACGACCGGGCCGTCGTACGGCACTTCGCGGACCGGGTGATCGAGATGCGGGACGGGCGGGTCAGCTCGGGTTGACACCCTCGACGACCCGACGCAGCCCCTCGGTGAGCTGCTCCGCGCCGGGCGCAGTCTTCGGGTCGAAGGTCCACTGTGCAATGAGGCCCGTCATGAGGGTCACGTAGAACATGCCGAGGGTGTCGGCGGTCTCGTCCGAGACGTCCTCCTCGCGCCCGCCCATGAGCATCGGCACGAACCCGCGCCCGGCCTCCCGTTGGGCCTGCGCCAAGTGGTCGCGCACCTCGGGCAGTTGGTCACCCATGACGATGATCTCCATACTGAGGCGCCAGATCGATCCCGGCTCCCGCATGGTGGCGATGACGTTCGCCCACACCTCCCGGAACCGCTCGAGCGAACCGGGCTCGGCGCTCATGGCGACCCCGTCGCCCTCGAAGGCGTCACCCATTCCCTCGACCAGCGACACGTACGCCTGCGCCAGCAACGCGTCCTTCGAGCCGTAGTGGTAGCCGATGGACGCCAGGTTGGTCCCCGACTCCTTCACGATGTCGCGCGCCGTAGTACGCACGAACCCCTTCTCCAGCAGGCAGCGCTTGGCGCCTTCGAGCAGATCCTCACGGTGTCCCATGCCCGCCACCCTACCCCGGATCCATACAACCGTCCTAGACGCATGACTTACACATTCGTTCTAGACAACCGTTTAAGACGCTCGTACAGTCCTCGGCATGACGAACTCGACGAGCACCACCACACCCCCGGCGGCCCGAGCCGGCCGCCGCGAATGGACCGCCCTCGGCGTGCTGATGCTCCCGCTGCTGCTGGTCTCGATGGACGTCTCCGTCCTCTACTTCGCGATCCCGGCGATCAGCGCCGACCTGGAGCCGAGCGGCACGCAGCAGCTGTGGATCTTCGACATCTACGCCTTCGTCCTGGCCGGCCTGCTGATGACGATGGGCTCGCTGGGCGACCGGATAGGCCGCCGCAAGCTCCTCCTGATCGGCGCGGCCGCCTTCGGCACCGCCTCCCTCGTCGCGGCCTACGCGAACAGCGCCGAGACCCTGATCGCGGCCCGCGTGCTCCTCGGCATCGGCGGCGCGACCCTGATGCCCTCGACGATGGCGCTGATCCGCACGATGTTCACCGACCCGGGCCAGCGCGCGAAGGCGATCGGTCTGTGGTCCGGCGTGATGACGGCAGGCGTCGCACTCGGCTCGGTGATGAGCGGGGTGCTCGTCGAGTACTTCTGGTGGGGCTCGGTGTTCCTGGTGAACCTGCCCGCGATGGCGCTGCTGCTGCTCCTCGGCCCGATCCTGCTGCCCGAGTCCCGCGACCCGGCCCCCGGTCGCTTCGACTGGCCGAGCGTCCCGCTGTCGATGGCCGCCGTGCTCCCCGTGATCTACGGCCTGAAGGAGATCGCCGCCGAGGGCCTGCACACCGAGTACGTCGTCTCGATCACCTTCGGCCTGCTCTTCGCCGCCCTCTTCGTCCACCGCCAGCGCACGGCGGACTCACCGATGATCTCCCCGCTGCTGTTCCGCGGCCACGGTTTCGCGCCCGCCGTCGTCCTCAACCTCGTCGCCTCGTTCGGGATGATGGGCTCGGCGTACTTCACCACGCAGTACCTTCAGTCGGTCCTCGACAAGAGCGCGCTGGAGGCGGCCCTGTGGGCGCTGCTGCCCTCGGTGCCCATCGGCATGACCGCCCCGCTGGCCACCTCGCTGGTCCAGAAGGGCGTCCACCGGGCCTACGTCGTGACGGCGGGCTTCGTGATCGCCGCGGCCGGCTACGCCCTGCTGCTCTTCGCCGGCACCGACTCCCTGTGGCTCGTGCTGGTCGCCTGCGGGGTCCTCGCCTCCGGGATGGTCGTGGTCGTCTCCCAGATGACGGACCTGGCGATGGGCGCGGCCCCGGTCGAGCGCGCCGGCTCGGCCTCCTCCCTGCTGGAGACCGGCGGTGAGTTCGGCGGCGCCCTGGGCATGGCGGTCCTCGGCTCCATCGGCACGGCGATCTACCGCCACGACATCCCGGCCTCCGCACCGGCCCCGGCCCGGGAGACCCTCGGCGGCGCGCTGGCGGTCGCCGGCCACCTCCCGGGGCGCACGGGAGACGCCCTGGCGACGGCGGCGCGGGAGGCCTTCACCCATGGCATGCAGGGCGCGGCGATCGCGGCAGCGGTGCTGCTGACGGGGGCGGCGGTGGCTGCGTCGGCGACCCTGCGGAGGATCCGGGTGAAGTAGCGGGCCATGCAAAAACGCCGGACGGGCTGACCAAGTCAGCCCGTCCGGCGTTTGAGGACGAGGCCCCTTCAGGGCCGAAGCGGGGGTCTGGGGGCGGCAGCCCCCAGGGACGGCAACCTCAGGCCAGGTTCACCGCACGAGCGGACGTCGCACCGATCTCCTCGGCGACCTCCGTCAGCACCCCGGAGGGCACCGTGTCGTCCACGGTCAGGACGGCCAGCGCCTCCCCGCCCGCCGCCGCGCGAGCGACCTGCATCCCGGCGATGTTGATCCCCGCCTCGCCGAAGATCCGGCCGACGGTGCCGACGACGCCCGGACGGTCCTCGTACTTCAGGACGACCATGTGGTCGGCGAGCGCGAGGTCGACGTCGTACTCGCCGAC
The DNA here is from genome assembly GCF_044460385.1 of Streptomyces sp. NPDC050121. Lineage (NCBI taxonomy): Bacteria > Bacillati > Actinomycetota > Actinomycetes > Kitasatosporales > Streptomycetaceae > Streptomyces > Streptomyces sp. NPDC050121. Next base: position 245,483 of record NZ_JBITJV010000005.1, read on the forward strand.
CGCGACGATCTTCTGGAGGTGCTTCGGACCGGCCAGCGTGCCGGAGACCGACACCTCCTCGCCGTCCGAGAGCGTGCCGCGCACGGTCACGACGTTCCGGTGGTCGGCCGACTCGGAGCTGGTCGTCAGCCGCACCTCGACGCCGCGCTCCTGCGCGAACAGCGGGGCGTTGACGTACGACACCGTCTCGTCGACGACGTCCTCGAACACACCCTTCAGAGCGGACAGCTCCAGCACCTTCACATCGTGCTGGGTGATCTCGCCGTACACCTCGACGTCGAGACGGACCGCGACCTCGCCGGCGAGCGCGGTGAAGATCCGGCCGAGGCGCTCCGCGAGCGGCAGACCGGGCTTGAGGTCCTCGGCGATGACACCGCCCTGGACGTTCACCGCGTCCGGCACGAGCTCACCGGCGAGGGCGAGCCGCACGGAACGCGCGACCGCGATACCGGCCTTCTCCTGCGCCTCGTCCGTCGAGGCGCCGAGGTGCGGGGTGGAGACGACCTGGTCGAACTCGAACAGCGGGGAGTCCGTGCAGGGCTCCTTCGCGTACACGTCGAGACCGGCGCCGGCGACCCGGCCCTCCTTCAGCGCCGAGTACAGCGCCTCCTCGTCGACGATCCCGCCGCGCGCCGCGTTGACGATCCGCACGCTCGGCTTGACCTTGCGCAGCGCCTCGTCACCGATCAGACCGACCGTCTCGGGGGTCTTCGGCAGGTGCACGGTGATGAAGTCGGAGACCTCCAGCAGCTCGTCCAGCGACAGCACCTTGACGCCCATCTGAGCGGCCCGGGCGGGCTGGATGTAGGGGTCGTAGGCCACGACCTTCATGCCGAAGGCGGACATGCGCTGGGCGACCAGCGCACCGATCCGGCCCAGACCCACGACACCCAGGGTCTTCTCGGCCAGCTCGACGCCCGTGTACTTGCTGCGCTTCCACTCGCCGTTCTTCAGCGCGGCGTTGGCCTGCGGGATGTGGCGGGCGGTGGCGAGCAGCAGACCGCAGGCCAGCTCGGCGGCCGTCACGATGTTCGAGGTGGGGGCGTTGACGACCATCACGCCGGCCTTGGTGGCGGCGGAGACGTCGACGTTGTCCAGGCCGACGCCGGCTCGTGCGACGACCTTCAGCTTGTTCGCGGCGGCGATCGCCTCGGCGTCGACCTTGGTGGCCGAGCGGATCAGGATCGCGTCGACGTCGGCGATGGCCGGGAGCAGTTCGGCTCGGTCCGCTCCGTTGCAGTGCCGGATCTCGAAGTCCGGGCCAAGCGCGTCCACGGTCGCGGGCGACAGCTCTTCAGCGATGAGTACGACAGGTTTCGAGCTCACGTGAGTCCTCACAAGTCCAAAGCGTGCGGACGGCCGTCCCGACGGCCGCAGGCGGAGGAGGGGCTAGCCGCGTGGAAGACGCACGACGCTGTGGGCCTGAACGCGTATGTAGTGCAGCAGTGTAGTGCTGCGCCGGAGGTCGCCTTACGCCTCCGCGAAAGGATCACCCGTCCGTGGTCGGACGGAATGGGCAACGGGGCCGGAGCGACTCGCTCCGGCCCCCTGCCCCGAGGCTCACGCCTCGTCGTTCACCCAGCTCATCAGCTTGCGGAGCTGCTTGCCCGTGGTCTCCAGCAGGTGCTCGGAGTCCGCGGTCTTGTACTCGTTGTACTTCTTCAGGCCGCCGTGGTACTCGTCCATCCAGTTCTGGGCGAAGGTGCCGTCCTGGATCTCGGCGAGGACCTGCTTCATCTCGGCCTTGGTGGCGTCGGTGATGATGCGCGGGCCGGTGATGTAGTCGCCCCACTCGGCAGTCTCGGAGACGCTCCAGCGCATCTTCTCCAGGCCGCCCTCGTACATGAGGTCCACGATCAGCTTCAGCTCGTGCAGGCACTCGAAGTAGGCGATCTCCGGCTGGTAGCCGGCCTCGACCAGGGTCTCGAAGCCCGCCTTGACCAGCGCCGAGGTGCCACCGCACAGCACGGCCTGCTCACCGAACAGGTCGGTCTCGGTCTCCTCGGTGAAGGTCGTCTTGATGACGCCGGCGCGGGTGCCGCCGATGCCCTTGGCGTACGACAGGGCGAGCGCGAAGGCGTTGCCGGTGGCGTCCTGCTCGACGGCGGCGATCGCGGGGACGCCGCGGCCCTCCTCGTACTGGCGGCGGACCAGGTGGCCCGGGCCCTTCGGGGCGACGAGCGCGACGTCGACGCCGGCCGGGGCCTTGATGAAGCCGAAGCGGACGTTGAAGCCGTGCGCGAAGAACAGCGCGTCGCCGTCCTTCAGGTTCGGGGCGATGGACTCCTCGTAGACCTGGGCCTGGATCGGGTCCGGGATGAGGATCATGATGACGTCGGCCTCGGCGGCGGCCTCGGCCGGGGTCACCACGCGCAGGCCCTGCTCCTCGGCCTTGGCCTTGGACTTGGAGCCCTCGTGCAGACCGACCCGGACGTCGACACCCGAGTCGCGGAGCGACAGCGCGTGGGCGTGGCCCTGGCTGCCGTATCCGATGACCGCGACCTTGCGGCCCTGGATGATGGACAGGTCGGCGTCGGCGTCGTAGAACAGCTCGGCCACTTTGGGTTCTCTCCTTGTGTGCAGGTGTTGCGTCCCACCGTATGACGGCGGGCGGAAGGGAAGTTTCGGGGTCTCGGCATACGGGCGGTGCGCGGGCGGCCGGGGTCGTCCCGACCGCCCGGAACCATCCTTACGCCGACCGGTCGAGAGCGCGCAGCGAGCGGTCCGTGATCGAACGGGCGCCGCGGCCGATCGCGATCGAGCCGGACTGGACCAGCTCCTTGATGCCGTACGGTTCCAGCATCTTTAGCATGGCGGTGAGCTTGTCGCTGCCGCCGGTGGCCTCGATGGTCACGGCCTCCGGGGAGACGTCGACGGTCTTGGCGCGGAACAGCTGGACGATCTCGACGATCTGCGAGCGCGTCTCGTTGTCGGCGCGCACCTTCACCAGAACGAGTTCACGGTGAACGGCCTGTCCCGGCTCCAGTTCGACGATCTTCAGCACCTCGACGAGCTTGTTGAGCTGCTTGGTGACCTGCTCCAGCGGCAGGGCGTCGACGCTCACCACGATCGTGATGCGGGAGATGTCGGCGTGCTCGGTGACGCCGACGGCGAGCGAGTCGATGTTGAAGCCTCGGCGGGAGAACAGGGCTGCGATCCGGGCCAGGATGCCCGGCTTGTTCTCCACCAGGACGGAGAGCGTGTGCTTGGACATGTCTTCTTTACGTCTCTCTCGCTCAGTCGTCTTCGTTGTCGCCGAAGTCGGGGCGGACGTCCCGGGCGGCCAGGATCTCGTCGTTGGAGGTGCCGGCGGCGACCATCGGCCACACCATCGCGTCCTCGTGGACGATGAAGTCGACGACGACGGGGCGGTCGTTGATCGAGTTCGCCTCCTCGATGACCTTGTCGAGGTCGTCCGGCGACTCGCAGCGGATGGCGTAGCAGCCCATGGCCTCCGACAGCTTCACGAAGTCGGGGACACGGGTGCCCCGGGCCTCCGGGTTGACGTCGTTCGGGCCGGAGTGCAGCACGGTGTTGGAGTAGCGCTGGTTGTAGAACAGGGTCTGCCACTGGCGGACCATCCCGAGAGCGCCGTTGTTGATGATGGCGACCTTGATCGGGATGTTGTTCAGGGCACAGGTGGTGAGCTCCTGATTGGTCATCTGGAAGCAGCCGTCGCCGTCGATCGCCCAGACCGTCTGGTCCGGCGCGCCGGCCTTGGCGCCCATCGCGGCCGGGACGGCGTAACCCATCGTGCCCGCGCCGCCGGAGTTCAGCCAGGTGGCGGGCTTCTCGAACTGGACGAAGTGCGCGGACCACATCTGGTGCTGGCCGACACCCGCGGCGAAGATCGTGTTCTCGGGCGCGAGCTGCCCGATGCGCTCGATGACCTGCTGCGGGGAGAGCGAGCCGTCGGACGGCTGGTCGTAGCCGAGCGGGTAGGTCTCGCGCCAGCGGCTGAGGTCCTTCCACCAGGCGGTGTAGTCGCCCTGCTGGCCCTCGCTGTGCTCCTTCTGGACCGCCTGGACCAGGTCGGCGATGACCTCGCGCGCGTCCCCGACGATCGGGACGTCGGCGGCGCGGTTCTTGCCGATCTCCGCCGGGTCGATGTCCGCGTGGACGATCTTGGCGTACGGCGCGAAGCTGTCGAGCTTGCCGGTGACGCGGTCGTCGAAGCGGGCGCCGAGGGCGACGATCAGGTCGGCCTTCTGCAGACCGGTGACAGCGGCGACGGAGCCGTGCATGCCGGGCATGCCCAGGTGCTGCGGGTGGCTGTCGGGGAACGCGCCCAGCGCCATCAGGGTGGTGGTGACGGGCGCGCCGGTCAGCTCGGCGAGGACCTTCAGCTCGGCGGTCGCGCCGGCCTTGAGGACGCCGCCGCCGACGTAGAGGATCGGGCGCTTGGCGGCGGTGATCAGCTTGGCGGCCTCGCGGATCTGCTTGGCGTGCGGCTTGGTCACCGGGCGGTAGCCGGGCAGGTCCATGGTGGGCGGCCAGGAGAACGTGGTCTTCGCCTGGAGGATGTCCTTGGGGATGTCGACCAGGACCGGCCCGGGGCGGCCGGTGGAGGCGATGTGGAAGGCCTGCGCGATGACCCGCGGGATGTCCTCCGCCTTGGTGACCAGGAAACTGTGCTTGGTGATCGGCATGGTGATGCCGACGATGTCCGCCTCCTGGAAGGCGTCCGTACCGATCGCCTTGGACACGACCTGCCCGGTGATCGCGACCAGCGGCACCGAGTCCATGTGCGCGTCCGCGATCGGAGTGACCAGGTTGGTGGCGCCCGGCCCGGAGGTCGCCATGCACACCCCGACCTTGCCGGTGGCCTGGGCGTAGCCGGTGGCCGCGTGACCGGCGCCCTGCTCGTGACGGACCAGCACGTGACGCACCCGCTCGGAGTCCATCATCGGGTCGTACGCCGGCAGGATGGTGCCTCCGGGAATGCCGAATACCGTGTCGGCGCCGACCTCCTCGAGAGAACGGATGAGGGACTGCGCACCCGTCACGTGCTCGACGGACGCGGAGTGCTGTCCTCCGGATCGGGGCCGCGGCTGCGGATGGGCCCCGGTGGCCTGCTCGGTCATCGGCATTCTCTTCTCGATGCTGAGGGTTTTACTGAGGGTCTTACTGGGGTTCGCCGCGGGTCGGGCGGCGAGGGTGCTGCGGGTTTTGTGCAACAAAAAACCCCTCGTGCCAAAAGGCAAGCGAGGGGAGCGCGCCGGGTGTGGGTCGCTGTGAGTTCCGGGACCGCCCGGACGTCACCAGCGTCAGCCGACGCGCTTTCCAAGTACGAGAATTCGGGTGCGCATGGCATTGACCCTCCCCCTGGCGCGCACCGACTGTCAAGTGGGTGGGACGGGAGTCTCATTATGTGAGCGAAGGGCACTTCCGCTCCCCAGGACGGCGGTGACACCACTGGTGTACACCCCCGCGCCGCCGCCCGCGAACGCGGGCTCGGCCGGGCCGTGCGGCACGGGGTAGCGGCCGGTCGCCAGGGCCCGGCGCAGCCGGTACTCGTCGAGCGGACCGGAGAACGCCATGCCCTGTCCGTGCGTGCAGCCCATCGCGCGCAGCGCCACGACCTGCTCGGGCAGATCCACGCCCTCCGCGACGGACTGCAGCCCGAGGTCGCCGGCGATCCGCAGCAGCCCGCTGGTGATCTTGTGCAGCCGCGCGGACTCGACGACCCCCTCGACGAGCGAGCGGTCGAGTTTGAGTACGTCGACGGGGAGCCGGCGCAGTGCCGTGAGGGTCGCGTAGCCGCTGCCGAAGCCGTCGAGGGCGATCCGGACGCCGAGGCGCTTCAAGGCCCCGAGGCGGCGCTCCAGCTCGTCCAGCGGCGCCCTGGGGTCGGTGTCCGACAGTTCGACCACCAGCGCTCCGGACGGCAGCCCGTGCCGTGTCAGCAGCGCCTCGACGGAGCCCAGCGGCATCGACCGGTCCAGCAGCCGGCGGGCGCTGACCCGGACGACGACCGGCACGTTCAGCCCGCTCGCGGCGCGGTCGGCCGCCTGTTCGACGGCCTCTTCCAGCATCCAGCGGCCCAGCTCGGCGGTCTTGTCGCTGTCCTCCGCGACCCGCAGGAACTCGGCGGGTGTGAAGAGAACCCCTTGGGAGGAGCGCCAACGGGCCTGCGCGGCGACCGACGAGATCCGGCCGTCCTCGAGGCGCACCAGCGGCTGGTGCAGCAGCGCGAACTCGCCGTCGTGCAGCGCGGCACGCAGCCGCGTGGCCAGCTCCGCCTTGCGTACGACGTCCTGCTGCATCTGTGGCTTGTACAGCTCCACCCGGCCTTTGCCGGCCGCCTTGGCGCGGTACATGGCGAGGTCGGCGTTGCGCAGCAGCTCACCGGCGCCGAGACCGGGCTCGGCGAAGGCGACGCCGATGGAGGCGGCGACGCGCACCTCGTTGCCGTCGATGAGGTACGGCTGGGAGAGCGTGAGCCGGAGGCGGTCGGCGAGTTCCAGTATGTGGCGTTCCCGGGCGGCACGGTCGCGGGTGCCGTCGCCGACGATCAGGGCCGCGAACTCGTCGCCGCCCAGCCGGGAGGCGGTGTCGCCGTGCCGGACCGCGTCCTGGAGCCGGCGGGCGGCCTGGACCAGCAGTTCGTCGCCGGCGGCGTGGCCGATCGTGTCGTTGACGGCCTTGAAGCCGTCCAGGTCGATGAAGAGGACCGCCGTGTTGCGCAGGGCGGGGCCCCGGTCGGAGCTGCGGCGGCCGGACAGGGCCTGCTGGACGCGCCGGGTGAACAGCGCGCGGTTGGGCAGGTCGGTGAGCGGGTCGTGCTCGGCGTTGTGCTGGAGCTGCGCCTGGAGCCGCACGCGCTCCGTCACGTCCCGGCTGTTGAAGATCAGGCCGCCGTGGTGACGGTTGACGGTCGACTCGACGTTGAGCCAACCGCCGTCGCCGGAGCGGAAACGGCACTCGATGCGCGTGGTGGGTTCCTCCTGGGGGCTGGCCGCGAGGAAGCGGCGCACCTCGTGCACCACGCAGCCCAGGTCCTCCGCGTGGATGAGATGGGCCAGCTCGGTGCCCACCAGTTCCTCGGCAGGCCGGCCGTAGACGCCTGCGGCGGCCGGGGAGACGTACCGCAGGATGCCGCTGGGGGCGGCGATCATGATGACGTCGCTGGAGCCTTGCACCAGGGAGCGGAAGTGGTTCTCCTTCTGCGCCAGCTCCTGGGTGAGGGAGATGTTGTCGAGCAGCATGATCCCCTGCCGCACGACGAGGGCGAGCACGACCGCGCCGCCGGTCAGCAGCACCACGCGGTCGACGCTGTGGCCGTTGAGAACGTTGTAGAGGATCCCCAGGGTGCAGACGGCGGCCGCGAGATACGGCGTGAGCGCGGCCAGGGAGCCGGTGATGGGCCGGGTGACCGGATACCGGCCGGCCTCGCCTCCCGGGGAAGGCGTCCGGTCCGGCGGCTGCGGGGCGGCCGCCGGTGCGGACGGGTGCTGGGCCGTGCGCGACGGCCCGTGCGGGTGGCCTCCGCCGCGCTGCTGGCCGGGTACGTGCTCGTGTACCACACGCGTGTACCCCTCGTCCGCCGCTCCCTGGCGGGAGGCGGCCCAGGGCGCGTACGCCAGGAGCAGCGAGCCCGCGAACCAGCCCGCGTCGAGGAGCTGGCCCGAGCGGTAGTTGTTGTGCAGCAGCGGCGAGGTGAACAGGGCGTCGCACATCACGGTCAGCGCGAGCGCGCCGACGGCCGTGTTCACCGCCGTGCGATTCACGGGTGACCGCCTGAAGTGCAGGACGAGCACCATGCTCACCAGGGCGATGTCGAGCAGCGGGTACGCCAGCGACAGCGCCGCGTGGGCCACGCTCGGTCCGTCGAACTTCGCCGCCTGGGCGAGCGCGAGGCTCCAGGAGAGGGTGAGCAGCGAGCCGGCGATCAGCCAGGCGTCCAGCGCCAGGCAGACCCAGCCCGCCTTCGTCATGGGCCGGGCGGCGAGCACCAGCAGCCCCACGATGGCCGGGGGCGCGAAGCACAGGAAGAACAGGTCGGCGAAGCTGGGGCTGGGCACGGGCCGCCCCAGGACCACCTCGTACCACCCCCAGACGAAATTGCCGAGGGCCGCCATCACCGAGGAGAGCGAGAACAGCAGCCAGGCGGATCGAAAGCGGACACGCCGGGTGCGCGCGTAGAGCAGGCACGACACGGCGGCGGCGCCCGCCGCGGCGGTCAGTCCGAAGTCGCCCATGATCAGCGCGAGTTCGTCGGAGCCCCAGCCGAGCGCGGAGCCGACGGCGTATCCCGCGCACAGGACGGCCAGCAGGAGTTGGTGGACCAGGTTCGGGCGGGGGCCGCCGGTGGGCGGCTGCGCGGTGCGCGGCGTCCCCGTGGGAGCCTGCGTCCGCGGGGCTCCGTCGAGGAGGGGCGTGGAGGTCGGCGGCGAGTTCACCGGGTCCTCCCGGTCTGCGTCACTCCCGGATCCCTAGGGTCCCGGGGAGCCGGCTGCGCGTGCGTCCGGCGGCTGGCGCACCTGCGGTGGTGATGGCCGTGGTGGCTGCCGTGACCGTGTCCGCGCGCGGCCGAGCGCCAGGGTCGCCGTCGGCGGCTCCGCCGCGTCGGATCGTTCGTCCATAGGCCGTGCATCGCCCGTCGCCCCCCTCACAAGTCTGAAATGTCCATCCCTGACGCCGAACGTGCGCGGCGCCGCCCCTGTCGGGACGATACACCAGTCTCGTCACTCAGGGACATAGTTCCTCTACGCTGCGTGACGATCATCGGCATATGCGCCCGGATGGGGTACGGACCGCGTCCGGAGGACTGCGGAGGGTGCCCGAACCGGACTACGGGTCTGCCGTCGCCGTCATGATCCGTTCGCCGTGCCCGTCGTAAGGATCACGTTGCGCAGCGGCCGCCGGTTCACGAAGCGGCCCAGCTGGTCCACCAGGAGTCGCTCGGCGCGGGGCCGGAAGGCGGAGGTGGGGCCGCCGACATGCGGGCTGACGAGGACACCCGGCGCACTCCACAACGGATGCCCCGGGGGCAGCGGTTCGGGGTCGGTGACGTCCAGGGCGGCGGTGAGGCGACCGCTCTCCAGTTCGGCCAGCAGCGCCTTGGTGTCGACGACCGGTCCGCGGGCCACGTTGACCAGCAGCGCGCCGTCCTTCATATGGGCCAGGAACTCGGCGTCCACCAGGCCGAGCGTGGCCTCGTTCAGCGGCGTGGACACGATCACGACGTCCGCCTCGGGCAACAGGGCGGGCAGTTCGGCGATCGGATGCACGGGGCCGCGCGCCGTCGTGCGCCAGGAGCGCGCGACGCGCGCCACCCGCGCCACCTCGAAGGGCGCGAGCCGGTCCTCGATGGCGGAGCCGATGGAGCCGTACCCGACGATGAGCACGTTCTTGTCGGCGAGCGCGGGCCAGAACCCGCCGAGCCATTCGCCCCGGTCCTGGGCCCGCACGAAGTCGGGCACCCCACGCAGCGACGCGAGGACCAGGGTGAGCGTGAGCTCGGCGGTGCTCGCCTCGTGCACCCCGCGCGCGTTGCACAGCCGTACCCCGGGGCGCAGGGACGGGAGGGCCGGTTCGACGTGGTCGATGCCGGCGGACAGCGTCTGGAGGACTTCCAGGGCGCTCATCGCCGGCAGGGGCCGCTGCCCGACGGCGGGGGGCTTCATGTAGGGAACGACATAGAAGGCGCAGTCGGCCGGGTCCGCCGGAAAGTCCTCCTCCCCGTTCCAGAAGCGGTAGTTCGGCCCTTCGGGGAGACCCTCGATCTCCTCCGGAGGGATGGGAAGCCATACGTCAGTGCTCATGGGCGGGAGGCTATGTCAGGCACGCGCGTGTGCAGAGGTTAGGTTGGGGGTTCTGGGAGAGGGAGGGTTTCGGGCAGGTGGAGCGCAGGACGATCGGCGCGGGGGCGCTCGAGGTGGGGGCCGTCGGTCTCGGGTGCATGCCGATGAGCTGGGCGTACAGCGGGTCGCGGCAGCGGGGGGACGAGTCGCTGAGGGCGGTGCACCGGGCGTTGGACGCGGGTTCGTCCCTGTTGGACACCGCCGACATGTACGGGCCGTTCACCAATGAGCTGTTGCTGGGGCGGGTGCTGAAGGAGCGGCGCGGGGACGCGTTCGTGTCGACGAAGGTCGGGCTGCTGGTCGGCGAGCAGCACATCGTGGCCAACGGCCGCCCCGGGTATGTGAAACGGGCCTGCGACGCTTCCCTGCGGCGCCTGCAGACGGACGTCATCGACCTCTACCAGCTGCACCGCGCGGACCCCGAGGTCCCGGTCGAGGAGACGTGGGGTGCGATGGCCGAGCTCGTCCGGGCGGGCAAGGTGCGGGCGTTGGGGCTGTGCGCGGTGGGGGCGCGCGGTGGTCGCCGGGCCGGGGGGCGGCTGCACGACGGAACGATTCGGCAGCTGCGGCGGGTCCAGCAGGTCTTCCCGGTGAGCGCGGTGGAGGCGGAGCTGTCGGTGTGGTCCCCGGAGGCGCTGGAGACACTGCTGCCGTGGTGCGAGGCGCGCGGGGTCGGCTTCCTGGCGGCGATGCCGCTCGGCAACGGCTTCCTGACCGGCACGCTGACCCCGGGCGAGGGCTTCGAGCCGGACGACATGCGGGCCCGGCATCCTCGGTTCACCGCCGAGATGATGGCCGCGAACCAGCCGATCGTCGCCGGTCTGCGCCGGGTCGCCGCCCGGCACGGCGCGTCCGTGACGGCGGCGCAGGTGGCGCTGGCCTGGGTGCTGGCGCAGGGCCGGCACGTGGTCCCCGTCCCGGGAGCCAAGCAGGAGCGCTGGGTGACGGAGAACGCGGCGGCGGGCGCTCTTCGCCTGACGCCGCAGGATCTGACGGAGGTGGCGGAGCTGCCCGGGGCGCGGGGATCGTGGGAGTGAGTGCCGCTTTCGGGTCCGGTCGGGCCGGATCGGGAACCCGGGGGGCGCGAGCGGCGTAGGACTAGTGGAGCCTGCCGCGGGCGCCGCGTGTCGAAGGGACCATGATCGTGCAACGTCGAGCTGTGTCGGCCGTGTTGGCCGCGAGTGCTCTGCTGGTGACGGCCGGCTGTTCCTCCGGCTCCGGAGGGCCGCCGAGCGCCTCGCCGAGCGCGTCCCCGGGGCGCACCGCCGCGCAGACCTCCGCGCCCGCCGAGGAGACCCCGCCCGCGAAGGGCACGGTCAAGGTGGTGCGCACGGTCACCGAGGGCCTGAACACCCCCTGGGGTCTCGCCCCGCTCCCCGAGGGCAGCCTCCTGGTGGCCTCGCGCGACGAGGGGAAGATCACGCGGGTGGACGAGAAGACGGGCCGGAAGACCGAGCTGGGCGAGGTGCCGGGCGTCTTTGCCGCGGGCGAGGGCGGTCTGCTGGGCCTCGCCCTCTCCCCCGACTACGCCTCCGACCACATGGTCTACGCGTACTTCACCTCGGTCTCGGACAACCGGATCGTCCGCATGCTCTACGACACGAAGCGGCCGGCCGGGGACCAACTGGGAGCGCCCGACACGATCTTCAAGGGCATTCCCAAGGGCATGATCCACAACGGTGGCCGGATCGCGTTCGGCCCGGACGGCATGCTGTACGCGGGCACGGGCGAGAGTGGCGACCGGGGCCTGGCCCAGGACAGGAAGTCGCTGGGCGGCAAGATCCTTCGGCTGACGCCGGAGGGTGAACCGGCCCCGGGCAACCCGTTCCCGGACTCGCCGGTGTACTCGTACGGCCACCGCAATGTGCAGGGGCTGGCCTGGGACTCCAAACAGCGGCTGTTCGCCTCGGAGTTCGGCCAGGACACCTGGGACGAGCTGAACGCGATCGAGCCGGGCGCCGACTACGGCTGGCCGGCGGCAGAAGGCACGTCCAAGGACCCGAAGTACCAAAACCCGATAGCCCAGTGGCACACCGACGACGCCTCTCCCAGCGGCATCGCCTACGCCGAGGGCTCGATCTGGATGGCGGGGCTGAAGGGGCAGCGCCTGTGGCGCATCCCGCTGAAGGGCACGGCGGCCTCGGCGGACCCGCAGGCCTTCCTCAAGAGCGAGTACGGCCGACTGCGCACGGTGGTGTCGGCGGGCGGCGACAAACTGTGGGTCACGACCAGCAACACGGACGGCAGGGGCGACCCCAGGACGGGCGACGACCGGATCCTGGAACTGGAGGTGAGCTGAGCCCCGTCACCGGTCCTCCGCCCTCACCTCGGCCTCCACCCCGTCCCCCACCTCGTCCTCCGACCGGTCCCCCACCTCCGTCTCCGTCTCGGCCCCCGTCTCCGTCTCCGTCTCGGGCGGCCGTACGACGACCTTCCCGGACGCGAGGTCTATCGGCCCGCGCCCGGGATCACCGTCCCCGACGTCCTCCCGGGTGAGCTCCAGCCGGTTCTGCTCGTCCCGGGTGTGCTTACGGCCCGGCGCAAAGAGATCCTCGAAGGCGTTGAACATCGTTCTCCCTTTCCGGGGGCCGGTAGGTCACCGCTCTCCATCATCGCGCGGCCACCCGCTCCCCCGCCCCCGGCGGAAACAAGCCCAGCCGATGCGCCAGCGCCGCTGCCTCTCCTCGGCCCGAGACGGCGAGTTTGGACAGGATGTTCGACACGTGGACGCTGGCCGTCTTCGGGGAGATGAAGAGTTCCTCGGCGATCTGGCGGTTGGTGCGGCCGGCGGAGACCAGGCGCAGCACGTCGCGTTCCCGGCTGGTGAGGCCGAGGGACTCAACGGGATCGGCGGCCGGCGGCCGAGAGGCAGGGCCGGGCGAAAGGGCCAGGCGGGCGCGTTGGGCGAGGAGAGTGACGGCCTCGGTGAGGGGCGCGGCGCCGAGGTGGGCGGCGACCGCGCGGGCGAGGCGGAGGAGTTCGGCGGCTCGAGCGCGTTCGTCGTCGCCGCCGGCGAAGAGCAGGGCCTCGGCCAGACGATGGCGGGTCCGGGCGAGGTCGTAGGGGCGTTCCAGGCGTTCGAAGGCGGCGACCACCTCGGACCAGTCGTCCGGGTCGGTGCGGCCCTCGGCGCGCAGGAGCTCCGCGCGGACCCAGCATGCGTGGGCCTGCCAGACGGGGGCGAGCGTGGCGAGTGTCTTGGCGGCCGTGCGGATGCGGTCGAGGAGCTCGGAGCGGTCGGGATCGGCGGCGGGCAGGGCGCGGGCGTCGCCCTCGGCGGAGGCGGCGGCGAGCAGCAGGGGCCAGGCGTCGCGCTGGGCGCCGGGCGGGAAGCCGCGGTCGAGGACGGGTGCGAGGTGGGCGCGGGCCTCCAGCGGGCGGCCCTGGGCCGCGGCGAGTTGGATGGCGAGGCGGGTGAGGGGAAGGTGGTGCTGGGGCGCGTGCTCGTGGGAGCCGAAGAAGCCTCGCCCCACGGCGAGTTGACGGCCTGCCTCGGCGAGGTCGCCGCGGGCGAGGGCCAGTTCGGCGCGCAACGTGGCGTGGACGCCTCGGACCGCCACGCCCTGGCCCACCCGGCCGGCGGCGGCACAGGCCCGGTCGGCCTCGTCCCAGCGGCCCAGGGAGAAGAGGGACTCGGCGAGGTTGCCCCACACCCAGGCCTCGGTGTCGGGCTGTCCATGCCGTTTGGCGAAGTCGAGGCCCTTCTCCAGGATCGGGACGGCCTCCCGGGAGCGGCCGACCGCCTCCAGTTCGGAGGGGAGGTTGACATAGGCGTTCAGGGCGACGGAGGGGGCGTCCTCGGCGAGGGCCCGCTCTCTGACCTCCTCCAGCTCCGCGAGGCCGGACTCGATGTGCCCGGCGTGGACCATGAGAACGCCGAGGACCTGGCGGGCGTTGAGCTCGATCTCCCGGGAGCCGATCATGCGGGCGTACTCCACGGCCCGTTCGGCGGCCCGGTAGGCGTCGGGGCCGAGGGCGTGGACCATGGACCAGTTGGCGATGTGGGTGAGCACCTCGGCGTGCACCTCGCTGGGCGGCAGACCGCGCACCAGGTCCTGCGCCGTGGACAGCTCCTCGCGGCCGCTGCCCCGGCCCAGGGAGCGCACCAGCCGGGAGCGCTGCACCCAGAACCAGGCGGCGCGCAGGGGGTCGTTTTCGTCCTCCAGGAGGCGCAGCGCCCGCTTGGTGATCTTCAGGGCGCGTTCGCGTTCCCCGCAGTAGCGGCCGGCGACGGCGGCCTCGGCCATGAGGTCGAGGTAGCGCAGCGGGGTGGTGGCAGGGTCACAGCCGCTGGGGGTCCCCCCACGTCGTTCGGACAGTGGGGGAGGGTAGGCCTCGGTGTAGTCGACGGGGCGCAGGACGGACCGCACCTCCTGCGGCGCGGCCTCCCAGAGTTCCATCGCCCTTTCCAGGAGCCGTAGTTGTTCGCTGTAGGCCCGCCGGGAGCGGGCCTCGACGGAGGCGTCGAGGACGGCGGGGAGGGCCTTGGCGGGGTCGTGGGCGTGGTACCAGTAGCTGGCCAGCCGCATGACGCGTTCGTCGGCGGGCACGAGCGTCGGGTCGGCTTCGAGGGCCTCGGCGTAGCGGCGGTTGAGGCGGGCGCGTTCGCCGGGCAGCAGGTCGTCGCCGACGGCCTCGCGGACCAGGGAGTGCCGGAAGCGGTAGCCGTCGCCGTCTGGGGTGGCGAGCAGGATGTTGGCGCCGACGGCGGCGCGCAGCGCGTCGAGCAGGTCGTCCTCGGCGAGCCGGGCGACGGCGTCGAGCAGCCGGTACTCGACGGTGGAGCCGCCCTCGGCGACGACCCGCGCGACGCTCTGCGCGCATTCGGGGAGGGCCTCGACGCGGACGAGCAGCAGGTCGCGCAGGGAGTCGGTGAGGCCGGTGCAGCAGCCCTCGTGGGCGGCGACGGCCAGTTCCTCGACGAAGAAGGCGTTGCCGTCGGAGCGTTCGAAGATGTCGTCGACCTGGTCGGCTTCGGGTTCGTACGCCAGGATGCCGGCGATCTGGCGGCAGACCTCGTCGCGGGTGAAACGGGCCAGTTCGAGGCGTTGGACGGTGCGCAGCCGGTCGAGTTCGGCGAGCAGGGGGCGCAGCGGGTGGCGGCGGTGGATGTCGTCGGCGCGGTAGGTGGCGAGGACGACGAGTCGGCCGGTGCGCAGGGTGCGCAGCAGGTAGGACAGCAGGTGGCGGGTGGAGGCGTCGGCCCAGTGCAGGTCCTCCAGGGCGAGGACGAGGGTGCGGTCGGCGGCGACGCGTTCCAGGAGGCGGGCGGTGAGTTCGAAGAGGCGGGCCATGCCCTCCTCGTCGTGGCGTGCGGCGGCCGCCACGCCCAGTTCGGGGAGCAGCCGGGCGAGTTCGTCCTCCTGTCCGGCCGCGGCGGCGGCGAGTTCGTCGGGCAGGGCGCGGCGCAGAGCGCGCAGGGCGGTGGAGAACGGGGCGAAGGGCAGTCCGTCGGCGCCGATCTCGACGCAGCCGCCGAGTGCGACGACGGCGCCCCGGCCGCGGGCGGCCGTGGCGAACTCCTCGAGGAGCCTGGTCTTGCCGACTCCGGCCTCGCCGCCGATGAGCAGCGCCTGCGGCTCTCCCGCTGCGGCGCGGGAGAGCGCGGCGTTCAGGGTGTCCAACTCGTCGGCGCGACCGACGAAGACGGGGCTGACGGACCTGGTCTCCACGGGGCCGAGCATCGCACGCGAGCGCGAAGACGGCCCAGCGGATATCACCACCGCCCCAGCGGCTCCCGCCCCAGGGTCGGCGACCACCGCCGGACCCTCGGCGCCCAGCACCGGAGCCCCGACAACCGGCACCGCAGCCCCACCGGACCGCACCGCAGACCCAGCAGGTGGCACCGCAGCCCCACCGGACCGCACCGCAGACCCAGCAGGTGGCACCGCAGCCCCACCGGACCGCACCGCAGACCCGACAGGTGGCACCGGCATCCCGGGCGGGCTCGGCGCAACGCCGGTGGATCTCTGGGGAACACCGGACGGACCCGGCAGAACGCCAGGCGTGCTTGGCGGAACGCCGGACGGGCTCGGCGCAACACAAGGCGAGCCCGGCACAACACCAGGCGAGCCCGGCACAACACCAGGCGGGCTCGGCGGAACGCCGGGCAGGCCCGGCGGGACGCCGCTGGGGCTTGGCGGAACGGCGGGTGGGGTTGGCAGTGTTTTGGTGGGAGGGCGGCCGACCCCCGTGCGGTCGCCCTCCCGCGTCTCGGCGGTCACGCCGGTCGGGCGAACCGGAGCCTGCGCAGGAGGTGGGTATGCGACTCGCTCTCGGCGCCGCCTTCCGACCGTTCGACGGCGGCACGTTCGGCGGCTTCCCGGCGGGCGGCGCGACGGCCGCGGACGGCCTCGCGGGCCAGCCGCTCGTGGGCGGCCCGGCGGAGCAGTTCGGCGGAACGGAACTGGTGGAGCTCGTGCTCGTACATGGTGGAAGTCCCCTTGGAAGGTGGTTGTTCGGCTTCGCTCGTTGCGATGCCTCCACCTTCGTCTCCCAGAGGGGTGCGCCACATCGGGAGAGTTCCGCATCTTCGGCGGCGGGGGGTGCCTTAGACGCGTCTGAGGGGCCTCAGGCCGGCCGTAAGGTGCTTACGGCCGGCCTAAGGCCCCTCGTGACCTGCGGGGACTCAGCCCGTTGAGGGCAGGCCGAGCAGCGCGTCGGTGTACTTCAGGACGGCCAGGAGCAGTCCGATGACGCCGAGCGCGACGCCGGCCCAGGAAACCGACTTGATCCAGGTCGCCTGCGGACGGGCCTGGTTGCCGAAGGCGGGGCGGGCCAGCACGACGACGCCGACGACCAGCGCGGTCAGTGCGAACAGGCCGGCCCACAGCGCGGTGGCCTGCCAGGCGTCGCCGTAGGTCGCCTCCAGCTGCTTGGCGAGGCTCGTGTTCGACGAGGCGGAATTGTGCAGCTGGCCGACGAGGGTCTGACGGGCCCCGGCGATGGTTCCCATCCAGCTGCCGGTGAGGGAAACGAAGCCGAGCACGGCGGAGACGACGGCGCCCGCGCCCTGGCCGACGCCCACGGAGGCGTCCGTGACTGCCGCACCGTCCTCGGCGAGGAACTCGTCGGCGTCGGTGTCGGCGTCCTCCTCGACGCCCGGTGCCTCCTCGGACACCTCGTCCGTGGCGTCGGTCTTGGTGACGTCCACCTTCTCCTCGTCGGTCTTCGTCTCGGTGCCGGTCTCGGCGCCGGCCTCGTCAGCAGTCTTGGTTCCCATACCTCGCACCGTACGGACGCTCTCTGAGAGGTCCCTTAATGATCGTTGTGAGCGCCGCGCGCGCGTGCGTCGCGCCACTCCTGGGCCAGCACGGACCACACTTCGAGGTCGTGCCGCACCCCACGATAGGGGTAGGCCTGCCGGCGCACGCCGTCGCGGGTCATCCCCAGCCGCCGGGCGACGTTGAGGCTGGGCGTGTTCCCGGCGGACGCGACCCACTCGATCCGCTCGATGCCACGCTGGTCCACCGCGAAGTCGATCAGTACCCGGATGCCACGGGTGATCAGGCCGCGCCCCGTGGCGGCGGGCTCCAGCCAGCAGCCGACCTCGCAGTTCGCGGCCCCGGCGTCGAAGTTGAGGAAGAGCACCCCGCCGACGAGCGTGCCGTCCAGCCAGATGCCGTGCAGGGAGCCGGTGTCGGCGGCGCGCATGTCGGCGTACCGCTGGAGCACCTCGCGCGCGCCGGCCACGTCCTCGGCCTTCGAGCCGAAGGGGACGTACTGGTTGATGAACTCCCGGCCGCGCTCCAGGTGCGCCAGGAACTCCTCGGCGTGCCAGAGCTCCAGGGGGCGCAGTTCGGCTCCGTCGTCACCCAGCGATATCGCGTACATCCGGCCGCGGCTCCTTCTCCAGTGCCTCCACTACCTCCGCGAGCCTCTCATGGGCCGCGCGGCACTCGGGCGGTTCGATGCTGATCCGCGGCAGCCTCTTGTCGAGCCCGCGGGGCAGCCACCAGTTGGCGCCGCCGAGCAGGTGCATGAGGGCGGGCACGAGCAGCGTGCGCAGGACGAAGGCGTCGAGGGCGACGGCGGCGGCGAGCGCGATGCCGAACATGGCGATCACCCGGTCGCCGCTGAGGACGAAGGCGAGGAAGACCGAGATCATGATGACCGCAGCGGAGTTGATCACCCGGCTGGTCTCGGCGAGGCCCACGCGGACGGCGCGCCGGTTGTCGCCGGTCTCCAGCCACTCCTCGTACATCCGGCTGACCAGGAAGACCTGGTAGTCCATGGAGAGGCCGAAGAGGACCGAGACCATGATGACCGGGAGGAAGGGCTCGATCGGCCCCGCGCGGCCGAGGCCCAGCAGCTCGCTCCCCCAGCCCCACTGGAACACGGCCACCACGATCCCGAACGCGGCGGCCACGGCGGCGACGTTCATCGCGGCGGCCTTCAGCGGGATGCCGACGGACCGGAACGCCAGCAGAAGCAACAGACAGCCCAGGCCTATGACGACGCCCACGAACAGCGGCAGTTTGCCGACGATGACGTCGGCGAAGTCGTCGTAGCCCGCCGTCACGCCCCCCACCTGTACGTCGAGGGAGGTGCCGGCCTCGGCCCGGGGCAGCACCTCGGTGCGCAGCCGGTGGACGAGCTCGCTGGTGTGCTGCGACTGCGGGGAGGACTCCGGTACGACGGTGAGGCAGGCGGTGTATCCGCCGGAGTCGTAGGTCACCGGCGTCACCGACGCGACGCCCTCGGTGGTGCGCAGGGCGGCGTCGAGGTTGTCCAGGGCGAGCCTGTCCTCGGCGCCGTCGACGCGGGTCACCAGGGTCAGCGGGCCGTTGACGCCCGCCCCGAAGCCGTCGGCGAGGAGGTCGTAGGCCTGGCGGGTGGTGGCCGACTTCGGGGCGTTGCCCTGGTCGGAGGTGCCCAGGCGGAGAGCGAAGGTGGGCAGGGCGAGGACGGCGATGACGACGAGGGCGAGCGCGCCGAGCAGTTTGGGGTGACGCTCCACGAACGCCGACCAGCGGGCGGCGAGGCCGGTCGGCAGCTCCGGTTGCGGCCCGTGCTCGGCGAGTCGGCGGCGTTCGCGGCGACTGAGGGCGCGCATGCCGATCCAGGACAGCAGGGAGGGCAGCAGCGTCACGGAGGCGGCGACGGTGAGCACGACGGTGAGGGAGGCGGCGATCGCCACGCCGCCCAGGAAGTTCAGCCGCAGGATCAGCATGCCGAGCAGGGCGATGCACACGGTGGCGCCCGCGAAGACGACGGCGCGCCCGGTCGTCGTCACGGCGTTGACGGCGGCCTCGGCGACCGTGAGCCCCCGCTTCAGCCCGCGTCGGTGCCGGGTCACGATGAACAGCGCGTAGTCGATGCCGACGCCGAGCCCGATGAGCATGCCGAGCATGGGCGCGAAGTCGGCGACGGTCATGGCGTGTCCGAGGAGCACGATCCCGGCGTACGCGGTGCCGACGCCGACCAGGGCGGTGGCGATGGGCAGAGCTGAGGCGGCGAGCGAGCCGAAGGCCAGGAAGAGCACGGCCGCGGCGACGACCACGCCGACGACCTCGGCGAGATGCCCGCCGGAGGGCTCGGTCAGCGCGATCGCGCTGCCGCCCAGCTCGACCTGGAGCCCGTCGCCCGCGGCAGCCCTGGCGGTGTCGACGACGGCCTGCGCCTCGCCGCGGTCGATGTCCTCGGCGCGGTCCTCGAAGACGACGGTGGCGTACGCCGTGTGGCCGTCCTTGCTGATCTGAGCCCTGCCCTGGTCGTCGTAGGGGCCGGCGACGGAGGCCACGCCGGGCAGGTCGGCGATCTTCTCCAGCGTGCGGGTCATGCTCTGCTCGACGTCGGCGGCGCGGACGGTGCCCGAGGCGGTGCGCCAGACGACGGTGTCGCTGTCCCCGCCGAGGTCCCGGAAGCCCTCCGTGAGCAGCTGGGTGGCGCGGCCGGACTCGGTGCCGGGGACCTCGTAGTCGTTGGAGTAGGCGGAGCCGGCGACGGCGGCGGCGGCGGCCGTGCCGCCGAGGACGAGGAGCCAGAGCAGGAACGTGCCGAGGCGGTTGCGTACACACCAACGTGCAAGGGCTGCCACCGATGCGCTCCCGGGGGTGAATTGTGGATCTTTGACCGGGAACAGTCGTGAACAGTCGTGCTTGACCTGAACAGCCCGCAAAGAACGTATGAGCAATGCGAGGACACTCTCGCAGGCGCCGGAGATCGTTTGACGCGTTCGTGGGTCGTTTCACCGGAGTGGGAGGCAGATCACAGGACAATAACGGCCGTGTTGTCAGGGCACGTCGGGCACGTGTCACCGTCGGGCGGGCCGGTGCCGGGCGGGTCAGTCCGACTGGTCGCCGAACGCCATCACCATCACCCCGACGATCAGCAGCCACAGCGCGCGCCGGGTACGGCCGCGGGAGCCCAGGAGGGCGGCGAGGGCGCAGACGGCGGCGCCGAGGGCGTAGGACGCCGGGACGAGGGCCGGGGCGGAGCCGGTGAGGCGCAGGAGGGACGCGGCGAGGCCGGCGAGGGTGAGCAGCGCTCCGGTGCCGGTCGCTGCCCAGCGGGCCCGGCGGGCGTCCTCGGTGCCGTACTCCTCGTCCGGGTCCTCTATGTCGCTGTGGGGTTCGGAGTCGGTTCGTGCACTCATGGCGGGCGAGCGTAGCGCGTCGGACCCAGAACACGAGCAGGGGTGCACCGGTTCGCGGTGCACCCCTGGGGGAATCTCACTCGACTCGGGCGGGAGCCGGCGGGACTCAGCCCTCGCTGACGCCCAGCTTCTGCAGGATCAGCTCCTTGACGCGGGCCGCGTCGGCCTGACCGCGCGTGGCCTTCATCACCGCGCCGACCAGGGCGCCGACCGCGGCCACCTTGCCGCCGCGGATCTTGTCGGCGATGCCCGGGTTGCCGGCGATGGCCTCCTCGACGGCGGTGGTGAGCGCGCCCTCGTCGGAGACGACCTTCAGACCGCGCTTCTCGACGACCTCGTCCGGGGTGCCCTCGCCCGCGAGGACGCCCTCGATGACCTGACGGGCCAGCTTGTCGTTCAGGTCGCCGGACGACACGAGCTGGGCGACCCGCGCGACCTGCTCGGGCGTGATGGCCAGCTCGTCCAGCGACGTCGCGGACTCGTTGGCGCTGCGCGCCAGTTCGCCCATCCACCACTTGCGGGCGGAGGCCGCGTCGGCGCCGGCGTCGATCGTGGCGACGATCAGGTCCAGCGCACCGGCGTTGAGGATCGACTGCATGTCGGTGGCGGAGATCCCCCACTCGGCGAGCAGCCGGCCCCGGCGGACCAGCGGCAGCTCCGGCAGCCCGGCGCGGATCTCCTCGACCCACTCGCGGGACGGGGCGACCGGGACGAGGTCGGGCTCCGGGAAGTACCGGTAGTCCTCGGCCTCCTCCTTCACGCGGCCCGAGGTCGTCGACCCGGTGTCCTCGTGGAAGTGGCGGGTCTCCTGGATGATCGTGCCGCCGGAGGACAGCACGGCCGCGTGCCGCTGGATCTCGAAGCGGGCGGCGCGCTCCACGGACCGCAGCGAGTTGACGTTCTTCGTCTCCGAGCGCGTGCCGAACTTCTCGCGGCCGTGCGGGCGCAGCGACAGGTTCACGTCGCAGCGCATCTGGCCCATCTCCATGCGGGCCTCGGAGACGCCGAGCGCCTTGATGAGCTCGCGCAGCTCACGGACGTAGGCCTTGGCGACCTCGGGAGCACGCTCGCCCGCGCCCTCGATGGGCTTGGTGACGATCTCGATGAGCGGGATGCCGGCGCGGTTGTAGTCCAGCAGGGAGTGGGACGCGCCGTGGATACGGCCGGTGGCGCCGCCGACGTGCGTCGACTTGCCGGTGTCCTCCTCCATGTGGGCGCGCTCGATCTCCACGCGGAAGGTCTCGCCGTCCTCCAGCTGGACGTCGAGGTAGCCGTTGAAGGCGATCGGCTCGTCGTACTGGGAGGTCTGGAAGTTCTTCGGCATGTCCGGATAGAAGTAGTTCTTCCGGGCGAAACGGCACCACTCGGCGATCTCGCAGTTCAGCGCGAGACCGATCTTGATCGCCGACTCGACGCCGATCGCGTTGACGACCGGGAGCGCGCCGGGCAGGCCGAGGCAGGTGGGACAGGTCTGCGTGTTGGCGGCCCTACCGAGTTCGGTCGAACAGCCGCAGAACATCTTCGTCTTGGTGCCGAGTTCGACATGGACCTCAAGGCCCATGACGGGGTCGTACGACGCCAGCGCGTCCTCGTACGACACCAGGTCGGTCGTGGTGGTCACGGTGAAACTTCCCTCTCAGCCCAGCAGGACGTCGTCGTCGCCCAGCCGCTTCAGCTCGCGGTAGAGGATGGCGAGGCCGGTGACGATGGCGGCGGCGGACACGACGGCGTCGACCAGCACGAGCGTGTCGCTCTCGGCGCGGGCCTTCTTGACCCGCTTGGCGACACCGATCGCGCCGAACGCCGTGGTGGCGATGGACAGATACGTACCGGACTTGGACTTCTTGAAGCCCTTGGCCTTGTTCAGTGCACTCACAGCGACGGAGCCTCCTCGAGGAGCGGGTGACCCCACCTTTCCACGAAGGCGGCCTCGACGGCGGCGCCGACCTTGTAAAGCCGGTCGTCCTTCAGCGCCGGGGCGATGATCTGCAGGCCCACCGGGAGGTTGTCCTCCGGGGCGAGACCGCAGGGCAGCGACATGGCCGCGTTGCCCGCCAGGTTGGTCGGGATGGTGCACAGGTCGGCCAGGTACATCGCCATCGGGTCGTCGGCACGCTCGCCGATCGCGAAGGCGGTGGTGGGGGTCGTCGGCGAGACGATGACGTCCACCTGCTCGAAGGCCTTCTCGAAGTCCCGCGTGATGAGCGTGCGGACCTTCTGGGCGGAGCCGTAGTAGGCGTCGTAGTAGCCCGAGCTGAGCGCGTACGTGCCGAGCATGATGCGGCGCTTCACCTCGGGGCCGAAGCCCGCCTCACGGGTGAGGGAGGTGACGGCCTCGGCCGAGTGGCTGCCGTCGTCGCCGGTGCGCAGGCCGTAGCGCAGGCCGTCGAAGCGGGCCAGGTTGGACGAGCACTCGGACGGCGCGATCAGGTAGTACGCCGACAGAGCGAGGTCGAAGGACGGACAGTCCAGCTCGACGATCTCGGCGCCCAGCTCCTTCAGCAGCGCGACGGACTCGTCGAACCGCTGGATGACGCCGGCCTGGTAGCCCTCGCCGCGGAACTGCTTGACGACGCCGACGCGCATGCCTTCGACGCTGCCGTTGCGGGCGGCCTCGACGACCGGCGGGACGGGGGCGTCGATGGAGGTGGAGTCCAGCGGGTCGTGCCCGGCGATGACCTCGTGCAGCAGTGCCGCGTCCAGGACCGTACGGGCGCAGGGCCCGCCCTGGTCGAGAGAGGAGGAGAAGGCGACCATGCCGTAGCGCGAGACCGCCCCGTACGTCGGCTTCACGCCGACCGTGCCGGTGACGGCGGCCGGCTGGCGGATGGAGCCGCCGGTGTCGGTGCCGATGGCGAGGGGCGCCTGGTAGGAGGCGAGGGCGGCGGAGGAGCCGCCGCCGGAGCCGCCGGGGATCTTGGTGAGGTCCCACGGGTTGCCGGTCGGGCCGTAGGCGCTGTTCTCGGTGGAGGACCCCATGGCGAACTCGTCCATGTTGGTCTTGCCGAGGATGACCACGTCGGCGGCCTTCAGCCGCTTGGTGAGCGTCGCGTCGTACGGCGGGATCCAGCCCTCGAGAATCTTCGAGCCGACGGTCGTCGGGATGCCCTCGGTGGTGAAGATGTCCTTGAGCGCGAGGGGAACGCCGGCGAGAGGTCCGAGCTTCTCGCCGCGCTCGCGCTTCTCGTCGACGGCGCGGGCCTGGGCGAGCGCGCCCTCGCGGTCGACGTGCAGGAAGGCGTGGACCTTCTCGTCGACGGCCTCGATGCGCGCCAGGTGGGCCTCGGCGACCTGGACGGCCGTGAGCTCGCCGGAGGCGATCTTCGCGGCGGTCTCGGCGGCCGTGAGCTTGATGATGGTGACGTTGTCCGTCATGGCGGTTAGTCCTCCCCCAGGATCTGCGGCACCTTGAAACGCTGCTGCTCCTGGGCCGGGGCGCCGGAGAGCGCCTGCTCGGGGGTGAGCGACGGACGGACCTCGTCCGCCCGCATGACGTTCGTCAGCGGGAGCGGGTGCGAGGTCGGCGGTACGTCTTGGTCGGCGACCTCACTGACGCGGGCGACCGCGCCGATGATGTCGTCAAGCTGTCCCGCGAAGTGTTCGAGCTCTTCGGGCTTCAGCTCCAGACGCGCCAGCCGGGCGAGGTGGGCGACCTCCTCGCGCGTGATGCCAGGCATGCAGCGTTCCTCTGGGGTGGAGTGAGTGTGTGGTTTGGGCCTAATCCTAGGGGGCGGTGCGGCATGCCTGTGAAACGGTTTCCCCCGCTCGTCAGCTTCGGCGGCCTTCCCAGGCGTCGCTGCGCAGGAACTGGTTGTCGTAGAGCTCCTGCACTTCCAGGAGGCTTTCGGGGGTGGCCTCGCCGAGGCGGATGCGCTGGAGGTGGCGGAAGTAGTCGAAGCGTTCCACACCCGGGGCGATCACGATCAGGAGGTCGGCGGTGCTGCCCGGGGCGGCGGCGAAGGCATGCGGACGGTTCGGCGGGACGATGACGAGATCGCCGCGTTCGGCGGTGACGACGTCGTCGCCGGAGAGGACCTCCGCCTCGCCGTCGAGCAGGAAGAACATCTCCGCGGAGTTGCGGTGCAGGTGGGGGCGGGCACCGTCGGCGCCCTCCCCGAGGGTGACGCGCACGGTGGACAGCGCGCCGCCGGACGCGCTGCTGTCGGCGAGCAGTTTGACGCCCACGGGTGCGCCGCCGAGGACCTCGGCTTCGGCGTCGCGGACGATGACGGTCTCGTCGAACTCGGGCACGAACAAGGACATGACGTTTCCCCGGCTTCCTCGGTGGGCGTTCTCGGACTGGACTCTGACGCGGATGCGGATGCGGTTCAGACGGCGAAGAGGAGTGCGCCGCTGATGAGCACGACGACGGCCGTGGCGAAGTGGATTCCGTAGGCGACGGCTTTGGTCCCGCCGTGGCGCAGGACTATCAGGGTGTCGCCGAGCGGCACGATCGCCACGCAGACCATGAACCAGGCCGCGGCGGTGGCGCCGGCGAAGGCGAGCAGGGCCAGTCCGAGGACGCCGAAGGCGCCGTCCCTGAGGCCCTTGATCGAGAGATAGGCGCCGGCGTCGCCCTCCGGCCGGGCCGGGACGCCGTAACCGGCGGCGGCGGAGGCGGGCTGGAACAGGAACCGGTACCCGATGAACAGGCAGAACAGGTTGAGCACGACGGCCAGGGTGTAGGCGGTGACGGTCATGGCGGATCTCCCTTCGCTTGGCTTTCTTGCTAGCGGCACTAGCAACTGTAGCGAAGGTAGCAGAGCGTCGAAAGAATATCTAGCACCGCTAGAACCAGGGCACGCCGATTCAGGCGCCGGGAGCGCGAACGAGCGGAGGTGGTGCCGACGCGGCGCCTGGCGGCGGAGATCGAGCAGGCGGGTCCGGGGCAACGGAGTCCAATGCACCCTGAGCGCGGCCGTCTCCCGGAGGCGGCGTGCGCTCGGCGCCTGCACCCGCCGTTCGCCACTTCGTGGCGCAGGCGGGGTGAGACCGTTGTCCGCCCGGGCCGAACCGGGGGCGGACAGGAGCGGTCAGTCCTCGGTGGCTGCTGCCGGGAGGGCCGCCGCGGGGCGTTGCCAGCCGCGTGAGCCGCGGGCCCGCAGCCACGCCGTCGTCTCCTCGGGAGGCATCGCCGCGGCCACCAGCCAGCCCTGCACCGCGTCGCAGCCCAGGTCGCGCAGGCGTTCCCAGGTCTCGTCGTCCTCGACGCCCTCGGCGACCACCAGCAGCCCCAGGGAATGCGCGAGGTCGACCGTGCAGCGCACGATCTCCGCGTCCTCGGTATCGACGGCCAGCCGGGCCACGAAGGAGCGGTCGATCTTCAGCTCGCTGACGGGCAGCCGGCGCAGATGCACCAGTGAGGAGTAGCCGGTGCCGAAGTCGTCGAGGGACATCTTCACGCCGTGGCCGGTCAGCCCGTTGAGGGTGGCGGCGGCGCGCTGCGGGTCCTCCAGCAGGACGTGTTCCGTTATCTCCAGTTGGAGCGCTCCCGCGGGCACTCCGTGCCGGGCCAGCCGGGCGGCCACCGACCCGGCGAAGCCCGGTGTGTGGACGTCGCGCGGGGAGACGTTCACCGCGACCGGCACGAACAGCCCCTGGACCCGCCACTGCGCGACCTGCGCGAGCGCCGTCTCCAGCACGTACTCCGTCAGATGCGGCATCAGGCCCGACGACTCGGCGATCGCTATGAACTCGTCCGGCGGCACCTTCCCCCGCTCCGGGTGCACCCACCGCACCAGGGCCTCCAGCCCCGCCACCTGCCCGTCGAAGCGGACCTTCGGCTGGTAGTGCAGCTGCACCTCGTGCGCGTCGAGCGCGCGCCGCAGGTCGCCCAGCAGACCGAGCCGGTCAGGGGTGTTGGAGTCGCGCTTGGACTCGTACACCTCCACTCCCGTGCGGTCCCGCTTGGCCTGGTACATCGCCACGTCGGCCCGGCGCAGCAGGCCCTCCGCGTCGAGTGCGTGGTCGGGGAAGACGGCGACGCCGGCGCTGGCCTCCAGGACGAGGGTGAGCCCGTCGAGGTCGAGGGGTGAGCTGAGGTCGGAGACCAGGGCGCGGGCGATCCGTGCCGCCGAGGTGGTGGAGTCGGCGACGGGCAGTAAGACGGCGAACTCGTCCCCGCCGAGCCGCGCGACCTCCGCCCCGCGCGGCAGGGCGACCCGCAGCCGCTCGGCTATCTGGAGCAGCAGCCGGTCACCGGCGAGATGCCCGAGGGTGTCGTTGACCGAACGGAAACGGTCGAGGTCGATCAGCATCAGGGCGGCCCGGGCGCCGATGCGCTCGGCGTCGTCCAGGGCGGTCCAGATGCGCTCCAGGAGCCACTGGCGGTTGGGCAGCCCGGTGAGCGGGTCGCGCAGTTGCTCCTCGGCGCGGGCGCGGGCTATCCACAGGGTGGAGTCGAGGGCGAAGAGAGGGATGGCGAACAGCGGCAGCAGGATGGGCTTGGCCACGGCCACCACACAGATCAGCGGGGCGATGCCCAGCAGGGCGACCGCGACCAGGCCCTGTCTGACCAGGGCCGTCCGGGCGACGGTGGGCAGCCCGCCGGAGCGCGGGGCGGGCAGATACCAGAGCAGGACGCGGGTGACGGCGAGGTAGGCGACGGCCACCAGGACCACCTGGGGGCCGGTGTAGACCGTCCAGCTGTCGGGGGTCCAGGGGCGCTCCACGGACGGTATCCGCCCGCAGGCCGCCAGCAGCAGCGCGCCCACGCCGATGCCGAGGATGTCCACCGCGCCGTGCAGAACCCCCTGCCGCCAGCGGTGGCGCCGGGCTATGCCGACCAGGACGACGACGGTGAGACTGACCATGCCGGCGGGCACCCAGCCGTACAGCAGCAGGACGGCGAGGGTGAGGGCGGCACCGGAGCCGGTGCCGCCCCACCAGCGGGCGCGGCCGAGCAGGACCAGGTGGCCGACGATCACGCCGGCCAGCACGGCCAGGGCCCAGCCGACCGTGCCGGACGGGAAGAGGGCGTGGTTGTCGGTGAAGGCGCGGTAGAAGCCGGCGCCGAAGGCGAAGCCGGCCGCCGCGACGACGGCGGCGGGCAGCGCGGGCCAGGACAGATGCCGGTCGGATTCGGCGTCGGGCAGCCCGGGGTGCGAGGCGGCGGAGGCGCGGTGGTTCAGGGTGGGGTGCGGCGTTGCGTTGAGGGGCGCGCGCTGCGGTGCGGTGTGCGGTACGTACTCCTGCGCGCCCGGATGTCGCCCGGAGCGCGCCGTCCATTTCGCCCACCAGACGCCGGCGACGCGGCGTCGGCGCACCGTTGAGTCCGGGGCGGCGCTCTCGGTCGGTTCCATTCCCGTCCCTCTCACAGCCGGCGGTGCCCACGCCACGCGGCCCGTTGCCCGACAACCCCGGGCGGCGCCGCGTTGGAAAACCCTTCCCCTTGCTCACCAGGAGCACGGGGATGCCCCGACCGCAGCTGGGCACGGCAGGCGCACATGTCAACAGTAGGCCGCAGAAGGCTTCCACGGGCAGCGGTCGTCGACGGTTGCCCGAATGCGCCCCGGCCACCCGTATGCATCTGGTATGCGCCGATCGGGTGGCCTTCAACCGCCACTGTTCGCTACTCCTCGGTCGGAAGGGCCACTTCGGCCGCCGCCTCGGGCCCCTGTTCCAGCAGGACGGTGAAACCGTCCTCGTTCAGAACCGGCACCTTGAGCTGCATCGCCTTGTCGTACTTCGATCCAGGATTGTCACCCACAACGACGAATGACGTCTTCTTCGAAACAGAACCGGTCACTTTCGCTCCACGGCTCTGCAGGGCGTCCTTGGCGCCGTCACGGGTGAAGTGTTCGAGGGTGCCGGTGACGACGACCGTCAGCCCTTCGAGGGGGCGCGGGCCTTCGTCCTCACCCGAGCTCTCCTCCTCCATACGGACGCCCGCGGCCTTCCACTTGCGCAGGATCTCCTGGTGCCACTCCTCGGCGAACCACTCCTTGAGGGAGGCCGCGATGATGGCGCCCACCCCGTCGGTGCCGGCCAGCTCCTCCTCCGTGGCCTGCTCGATGCGCTCGATCGAGCGGAACTCGCGGGCCAGCGCCTCGGCCGCGACCGGACCGACATGACGGATCGACAGGCCGGTGAGGATGCGCGCCAGCGGGCGCTCCTTGGCCGCCGCGATGTTCTCCAGCATGGCGAGCGCGTTCTTCTTCGGCTCGCCCTGCTGGTTGGCGAAGACCGTGGCGATCTTCTCCTCGCCCGTCTTCGGGTCCCGCTTGGGCAGCCCGCTGTCCTGGTCGAGGACATAGGCCTTGATGGGCAGCAGTCGGTCGATGGTGAGGTCGAAGAGGTCGCCCTCGTCGGCCAGCGGCGGGTCCCCGGGCTCCAGCGGCTTGGTGAGGGCGGCCGCGGCGACATACCCGAAGTGCTCGATGTCCAGCGCCTTACGGCCCGCCAGGTAGAACAGGCGCTCACGCAACTGGGCCGGGCAGGTACGGGCGTTGGGGCAGCGCAGGTCGACGTCGCCCTCCTTCATCGGCCGCAGCGGCGTCTCGCACTCGGGGCACTCGGACGGCATCACGAACTCGCGCTCGCTGCCGTCGCGCAGGTCGACGACCGGACCGAGGATCTCCGGGATGACATCACCGGCCTTGCGCAGCACCACCGTGTCGCCGATGAGGACGCCCTTGGCCTTGACGACGTCCTGGTTGTGCAGGGTGGCGAACTCGACCTCGGACCCGGCCACGGTCACCGGCTCGACCTGGGCGTACGGCGTCACCCGGCCCGTACGGCCCACACCCACCCGGATGTTGACGAGCCGGGTGTTGACCTCCTCCGGCGCGTACTTGTACGCGATCGCCCAGCGCGGCGCACGCGCGGTGGAGCCGAGCCGCCCCTGGAGGCGGATCTCGTCGAGCTTGACGACCACACCGTCGATCTCGTGCTCCACCGAGTGCCGGTTCTCGCCGTAGTACGCGATGAACTGCCGTACGCCGTCGAGGTCGCCGACCATCTTGTTGTGCCGGGAGGTGGGCAGGCCCCAGGTCTTGAGGAGGTCGTAGGCCTCGGACAGGCGGGTCATGCCCTCGTAGCCCTCCAGGGCGCCGATGCCGTGCACGACCATGTGCAGCGGGCGGGAGGCGGTGACGCGCGGGTCCTTCTGGCGCAGTGAACCGGCCGCCGCGTTGCGCGGGTTGGCGAAGGGCTTGTCGCCGGCCTCGACCAGACGGGCGTTGAGCTCCTCGAACTTCTCCATCGGGAAGTAGACCTCGCCGCGGATCTCCACGAGGGAGGGGACGCCGTCGCCCTGGAGGCGGTCCGGGATCTCGGCGATGGTGCGCACGTTGGGCGTGATGTCCTCGCCCGTGCGGCCGTCGCCGCGGGTCGCCGCGCGCGCGAGGCGGCCGTTCTCATACGTGAGGTTGACGGCGAGACCGTCGACCTTCAACTCGCACAGGAAGTGGTACGCGGAGGCGCCGACGTCCTTGTGGACGCGCTCGGCCCAGGCGGCGAGCTCCAGGTCGTCGAAGGCGTTGTCGAGCGACAGCATGCGCTCGCGGTGCTGGACGGCCGTGAACTCCGTGGCGTACGCGCCCGCGACCTTCTGGGTCGGCGAGTCGGGCGTGCGCAGCTCGGGATACTCCTCCTCCAGCGCCTCCACGGCGCGCAGGAGCCTGTCGAACTCCGCGTCGCTGACGACGGGAGCGTCCTTCACGTAGTACCGGAAGCGGTGCTCCTCGATCTGCTCAGCGAGCTGCGCGTGCTGCTCCCGTGCCTCGGTGGGCACCGTCGTCTCCGCTTGCCTGTCGCCGGCCACCGTGTTGTCCTCCCGTTACTCTGGGTTGTCCGCGAGGGATCTCGCCGCCCGGACGCAGTGGGCAAGGGCCTGACGGGCGTACGCGGGGGAAGCCCCCGCGAGGCCGCACGTCGGCGTGAGCGTGACCGCCTCCGTGAGAAGCCCCGGTTGCAGCCCCAGCCTGCGCCACAGCGTCCTGACACCCATGACGCTACCGGCAGGGTCTGACAATGCGGAGTCCGTGCCGGGCACGACACCGGCGAACAGCCGGGTACCCGCTTCCACCGCCTC
This sequence comes from Streptomyces sp. NPDC050121, assembly GCF_044460385.1. NCBI lineage: Bacteria > Bacillati > Actinomycetota > Actinomycetes > Kitasatosporales > Streptomycetaceae > Streptomyces > Streptomyces sp. NPDC050121. Next base: position 275,919 of record NZ_JBITJV010000005.1, read on the forward strand.
GCCGATCGCGTCGTCGTCACGTTCGGTGAGCAGCGAGAAGTCGAAGGAGACCGCCGCCGCACCGGCCCGGCGCAGCAGGGCGAACGGCACGTCGGGCGCGCACGAGTGGACCACGACGGGGCCGTCGCCGTGCACCCCGACGACGTCCCGGAGCGTGGCCTCCACGACCTGCCGGTCGACGGCGCGGTAGGTGCGGTAGCCGCTGGCGCTCCTGACGTGGCCGAGGAGCACGCCGGTGAGGGAGGGCTCGTCGAGCTGGAGCACGAGCCCGGCGCCGGGCAGGCGGCGGCGGACCTCGGCGAGGTGGTTGCGCAGGCCCTCGGCGAGGGAGCCGGCGAGGTCGCGGCAGGCGCCGGGGTCGGAGAGCACCGCCTCGCCGTTCTTCAGCTCCAGCGCGGCGGCGAGCGTCCAGGGGCCGACGGCCTGCACCTTCACCTGTCCCTCGTAGCCCTGCGTGAACTCCTCCAGGGCGTCGAGGTCCTCCCGCAGCCAGGACCGGGCCCGCTTGGTGTCCCGTCCCGGCCGGTCGCCGATCCGCCAGCCGCTGGGCTCCACGCGCGCGTACAGCTCGACGAGCATTCCGGCGGTCCGGCCGATCATGTCCGCGCCGGGGCCGCGGGCCGGGAGCTCGGGCAGGAACGGGAAGTCCTCGAAGGAGCCGGTGGCGGTCTTGGCGGCCTCGCGGGCGTCACCGCCGGGCAGGGAGCCGACGCCGGTGGCTCCGCCAAAGCTGAACTGAGTGCTGTTGCTCACCCCGGAAGCCTACGTAACCCTCCGGGGAGTCGCCGTCACCTTCCCGGCCGCACCGTCAGGTCGTTGACCTCCGCGTCCCGGGGGAGGTCGAGGGCCATCAGGATCGTCGTCGCGACCGACTCGGGGTCGATCCACTGCGCCGGGTCGTACTCCTTGCCCTCCTGCTGGTGGACCTTGGCCTGCATCGGGCTGGCGGTGCGGCCCGGGTAGACGGAGGTGACCCGGACGCCGCCCGCGTGCTCCTCGTGACGGAGCGCGTCGGCGAGGGCCTTCAGGCCGTGCTTGGACGCCGCGTACGCGGACCAGTCGGCGTGGGCGTTGAGGCCCGCGCCCGAGTTCACGAACACCACGTGGCCGTGTGCGGCCCGGAGTTGGGGCAGGAAGTGCCGGGTCAGCTCGGCCGGGGCGATCAGGTTGACGTTGAGCTGGTGGCGCCAGGACTTGGGGGTGAGGTCGCCGACCGGGCCGAGGTCGACCACCCCCGCGATGTGCAGCAACGAGTCGACCCGGTCCGGGAGCGACTGGTGGGAGAAGGCCCAGCTCAGCTTGTCGGGATCGGCCAGGTCGCCGACGAGGGTCCGCGCGCCGGGGAACTCCGCCGCGAGTTCCTTCGCGCGGCCCGCGTCGCGCGCGTGCAGCACGAGCTCGTCCCCGCGCGCGTGCAGAGCGCGGGCGACGGCCGCGCCGATGCCGGAGCCCGCTCCGGTGATCACATGAGTAGCCATGTCCGCCATGCTCGCATCGGCGAGGGACTACGCGATCCCCTCGCTCTCCTCCAGGTAGGCCAGCGCGCCCACCGGCTCCTCCGCGAAGAACACCAGGTCGGTGAGCGGGCGGGGCAGGAACCCCTCGTCCTCCATGCGCCGGAACTGCTGCTTGAGGCCGTCGTAGAAGCCCGCGGTGTTCAGCAGGACGACCGGCTTGCCGGTGTGGCCGTGCTTCTTCAGCTCCAGGATCTCGGTGGCCTCGTCGAGCGTGCCCGTGCCACCGACCATGATCACCACCGCGTCGGCCTTCTCCAGGAGCAGCCGCTTGCGCTCGGCGAGATCACGAGCGATCACCATCTCATCGGCTCCGGGCCGCGTCTTGGCCGCGAGGAAGTCCACCGACACCCCGCACAGCCGGCCGCCCGCCTCCTGCACACCGTCGGCGACCACCTTCATCAGGCCGACGTCGGAACCGCCCCAGACGAGCGTGTGACCGCCCTTGCCCAGCAGTTCGGCGAACTCGCGCGCGGGGCGTGTGTAACGGTCGTCGAGGTCGGCAGCGGAGAGGAAGACACAGATACGCATGCGGCCACCGTACGCGGGAAGAACCGGCGGCCGGCGGGCGCTTCTCCGGTATGAGCGAAGGACACACGATCACGATCGAGCAGGGCGACCAGCACCTCAAGGTCGTCCACGGAGACCATGTGCTGGCCGAGACCGAGCGGGCGCTCGTCCTGCGCGAGACCGGCTGTCCGGTGCGGTACTACATACCCGCCGAGGACGTACGGCTCGACCTCCTGACCCCCTCCGACACCCACACGTACTGCCCCTTCAAGGGCACGGCGTCCTACTGGTCGCTGCCGGACGCGGCGGACCTCGTCTGGGCCTATCCCGATCCCAAGCCCGACGTCGCCGAGATCAAGGACCATCTCTGCTTCTACGAAGTGACCGTCTCGCCGGCCTGAGCCCGCGACGGGTGCGGGGTGCGACCGGTGCCCCCCTCCTGCACCGGTCGCACCCTCACGCGGGTTCCTCAGGGCCGGCTGTCCCTCAGATGTTGCTGCTGCCCAGGGCGGAACACCGGGTGCCCTGGCAGACCTTGAAGTAGACCGTGCCGCGCGACTCGTCGAGCTCCAGGTTGTAGGTGTAGCCCGTGTCGTAGTCCACGGGCACGCGGAGCGTCGCCGCGCCGTTGAGGGCGGAGTTGTAGGCCCACTTCACGTGGACCGCCTTGCCGTCGTGCACGTTGTCCCAGATCTCGAAGATGTCGCCGTAGCTGCGGTAGACGACCCCCGCCTCGTTGGAATTGTCGGGGCTGGTGAGCCGGACGCTCCCGTCGGCCTGGGCGGGGGAACCCGCGATGCCGATCGCGAGCGCGGCACCTGCGATACCGGTCATCACATGACGGACCTTCATGACACTCCTTGTTTCGGATTGTGGCGCGGTGCGCCTCGGGTGGAGCCCGCTGTGCCGAGAGCCGGCCGGGCACCACCGAGGCTGCTGACCGTCGAGGAGCATGAGCAACAGCCCACGGCTGTTCCGGACAGACAGGGAGCTGTCCGGGCTGGTCAGGGCGTTGTCCGGATTCTGTTCCGGACAACGGGGCATGACCGAATCCACGGTTGTCCCGTGCCTCATGGCTGCAACACGATGCAGGTATGGGGAATCTGGGAGAGCTGTCGCCGTACGAGGCCCGGGACGCTGCCGGCTTCGTCGCGTCGATGCGGCGGCTCAAGGAGCGCGCCGGGCTGACGTACCGCGAACTGGAGGAGCGGGCCGCCCACAACGGTGACGTGCTGGCCCGCAGCACGCTCGCCGACATCCTGCGGCGCACGAGCCTCCCCCGCCCCGATGTGCTGGCGGCCTTCGTCCGCGCCTGTGGGGACGGGGAGCGGGTCGACGCCTGGCTGGACGCCAGAGAGCGGATCGCCGAGCGGGACACCGCGGTGCCCGAGCCCGGCCGGGAGGCCGACGGCGAGCCCGCGCCGCGGACCGAGGAGGCATCGGGCGGGCGGCGGCCCCGCCGGGCCAACGGCCGCACCGTCCTGCTCGCGGCCGGTCTCGCCGTACCGCTGCTCGCCCTGGCGGCCTGGGGACTGCTCCCGGAGACCTCCGAGGGCTCCGCAAAGGCCGGCGGTTCCGGGGCCGGGGCCTCGGCCGTCCCGGGCACCGCTTCCCGGGCGCCGGTCGACGGCTGGGTCACCGTGCGCCCGCTCCGCACACCGGACCTCTGTCTGACGGACGGCCGCGACCGCCGCGGCGCCTACGGGAGCGCCGTCGCCGTCCAGCTGCCGTGCGCCCGGGCGACCGTGCCGCGCACCTACCTCGAACCGTTCGGCGAGGGCTTCTACCGCATCCAGTGGCATCACCCCCAGCTCGGGAAGGGGTGCCTGACGGTCATGGACACCGGTCCGGTGAAGGGCATGCTCGAACCCCGGGACGACTGCGACCAGGGCACCCTGTTCCGCTTGGAGGCCGCCGCCGACGCCGCCCAGGGCTTCCGGCTTCGTCCGGCCCACGGCACCACCTGCATCGGCCTGACCGGCGACGACAGCACCGAGGGCGCCGAGGCTGTCGAGGAGCGCTGCACCGGCGCGGCCGACCAGCGGTTCCTCATCCGCGCGGACTGACGGTCGTCGGCCTCCCGGCCCCGCCACCCCGACAAGTTCCGTCCCGTCTGACAGTCTCGACAGACATGGACAAGAAGACGCTTTCGCGCGACGGCACCGCCATCGCGTACGAACGGAAGGGACAGGGTCCCGCGGTCGTCCTCGTCAGCGGGGCGATGTCCACGGGCGGCACCATGGCGCCCCTGGCCGGGCTGCTCGCGAGCCGCTTCACGGTCTTCTGGTACGACCGCCGGGGCCGCGGCGAGAGCGGCGACACGCCGCCGTACGCGGTGCAGCGCGAGGTCGAGGACCTGGCGGCCCTCATCGACGCGGCGGGCGGCGAGGCGGCGCTGTACGGCATCTCGTCGGGCGGCGCGCTGGTGCTTCACGCGGCGGCCGCCGGGCTGCCGGTGCGCCGGGTCGCGGTCTACGAGACGCCGTTCGCCCTCGCCGAGGACGAGGCCAGGGCGCGCGCCGAGTACACGGCGAACCTCACCGAGGCGCTCGCTCAGGGGCGGCGCGGCGACGCCGTCGAGCTGTTCCTGCGGCTGACGGGGCTGGCCGACGAGATGATCCGGGGCGCCCGTCAGTCGCCGATGTGGGAGGGGATGGAGGCCATCGCGCCGACCCTCGCCCACGACGACTCGGTCATGGGCGGCGGGCTGGTGCCCCGGGAGCGGCTGGCCTCGATCGGCGTCCCCTTGCTGGCCGTGGCGGGCGAGGAGAGCCCGCCGTGGCTGCGCGAGGCCGCACGCGCCGTCGCCGAGGCGGCTGCGGACGGCACGTACCGGACCCTCGAGGGCCAGACCCACATGGTCGACCCGAACGTCCTGGCACCGGTGCTGGCGGAGTTCTTCGCCCGGTAGGTCAGGCCACCCCGGCCGTCGCCCGCACCGTGGACGCGATCGTCGCCGAGCCCACCACGCGGGTGTCGTCGTACAGGACGATCGCCTGGCCGGGGGCCACGCCTCGCACGGGCTCGGTGAACGTGACCTCCAGGCGGCCGTCGATCAGTTCGGCTCTCACCTCGGTCTCGCCGCCGTGGGCGCGCAGTTGGGCGGTGTAGGCGCCGGGGCCGGTGGGGGCGGCGCCGCACCAGCGGGGCTTGATCGCGGTCAGGGCGGTCACGTCCAGGGCGGCGGCCGGGCCGACCGTCACCGTGTTGTCGACCGGGGAGATGTCCAGGACGTAGCGCGGCTTGCCGTCGGCGGCCGGGGTGCCGATGCGCAGGCCCTTGCGCTGGCCGATGGTGAAGCCGTACGCGCCCTCGTGGGTGCCGATCTTCGTGCCGGACTCGTCGACGATGGCGCCCTCCGCCTTGCCGAGGCGCCCCGCCAGGAAGCCCTGGGTGTCGCCGTCGGCGATGAAGCAGATGTCGTGCGAGTCGGGCTTCTTGGCGACGGCCAGGCCCCGGCGCTCGGCCTCGGCGCGGATCTCGTCCTTCGTGGTCACCGTGTCGCCGAGGGGGAAGAGCGCGTGGGCGAGCTGCCGGTCGTCCAGGACGCCGAGGACGTACGACTGGTCCTTGGCCATGTCGGAGGCGCGGTGGAGTTCCCGGGTGCCGTCCTCGCGGACGACGACCTGCGCGTAGTGCCCGGTGCAGACCGCGTCGAAGCCCAGCGCGAGCGCCTTGTCGAGCAGGGCCGCGAACTTGATCTTCTCGTTGCAGCGCAGGCAGGGGTTGGGGGTACGGCCGGCCTCGTACTCGGCGACGAAGTCGTCGACGACGTCCTCGCGGAAGCGGTCGGCGAGGTCCCAGACGTAGAACGGGATGCCGATGACGTCGGCGGCGCGGCGGGCGTCCCGGGAGTCCTCGATGGTGCAACAGCCTCGCGCGCCCGTGCGGAACGACTGCGGGTTCGCGGAGAGCGCGAGGTGGACGCCGGTCACGTCATGGCCGGCTTCCGCGGCGCGGGCGGCGGCGACGGCGGAGTCGACTCCGCCGGACATGGCGGCGAGTACGCGAAGGGGGCGGGGGCGCTGCGAGGTCTCAGTCATAACCCCTCCAGGGTACGGGTCGCCGGGAACCGGATCCCGCGCATATCCGTTGACGATCACGAGGGGCGAGGAAGGGCGCGGACATGGGGGAGAAGAACAGCGATTCCGACCGGCGGATCGGGCGGCGCGCGCTGCTGATCGGCGGCGCGGTGGCGGCCGTCGGCACCGGGGTGTTGGCGCGTGAGGAGCTGGCGCGGCTGTACTGGCGGCTGCCGGGGGTGCGCAGGAAGCGGGTGGAGGGGGCCGTCGACTTCGTGGGCGCGCGGTGGGCGGCGGCGTCGGAGGCGAACTTCCGCTGGGCGGACCGGCCGGACGACTACGGGATCGACATGGTCGTCGTCCATGTCACGCAGGGCGATCTCGCGAGCGCGGTGAAGGCGTTCGAGGACCCGGGGCACAAGGCGGCCGCGCACTACATCGTCGCCCAGGACGGGCACGTCACGCAGATGGTCCGCGAGCTGGACGTGGCGTACCACGCGGGCAACCGCGCGTACAACGAGCGCAGTGTCGGCATCGAGCACGAGGGCTTCGTGGACCGGCCGGAGGACTTCACCGACGCCATGTACGCCGCCTCCGCGCGGCTGACGGCCGCGATCTGCCGGCGCTACGACATACCCGTCGACCGCGAGCACATCATCGGGCACGTGGAGGTGCCGGGCACGGACCACACCGACCCCGGCGAGCACTGGGACTGGGACCGGTATCTGCGCCTCGTGCGGGCGGCGCACACCGCTGCCGCCCACCCGGCGGCGACAGCGTGACACAGGTCACAGGCATCCAATATTCGTGAACGGCTGCCGCGCGTCAGCCGTCCTGTGCGTCCCGCCCCGAAGATGACCTGCGCCTTGCGGCGGGGCCGCGACGGGCCGGTGATCGTCCGCGGCGACGTCGTGGCCGGTCGCGCCCCGCGGCGGAGCCGCACGGTGTCAGCGCCCTGCGGCCCTTCAGGGCGCTGCCGAACCGCAGCGGCAGCCCCTGCCCGGCGATCCACGCCAGGGGTGCGGGTTACGTCAGTCCCGCCGCGCGAGCCCGTTCCACCGCCGGGCCGATGGCCTTGGCGACGGCCTCGACGTCGGCCTCGGTGGAGGTGTGGCCGAGGGAGAAGCGCAGGGTGCCGCGGGCCAGGTCGGGATCGGTGCCGGTGGCGAGCAGGACGTGGCTGGGCTGGGCGACGCCGGCGGTGCAGGCGGAGCCGGTGGAGCACTCGATGCCCTGGGCGTCGAGCAGCAACAGCAGGGAGTCGCCCTCGCAGCCGGGGAAGGTGAAGTGGGCGTTGGCCGGGAGGCGGTCCACGGGGTCGCCGCCGAGGATCGCGTCCGGGACGGCCGTACGGACCGCGTCGATCAGGGCGTCGCGCAGGGCGCCGATCTCGCCGGCGAACCACTCGCGCTGCTCTGCGGCGAGGCGTCCGGCGACCGAGAAGGAGGCGATCGCGGGGACGTCGAGGGTGCCGGAGCGGACGTGGCGCTCCTGGCCGCCGCCGTGCAGGACGGGGACGGGGGTGTACTCGCGGCCCAGGAGGAGGGCGCCGATGCCGTACGGGCCGCCGATCTTGTGACCGGAGACCGTCATCGCGGCGAGGCCGGAGTCGGTGAAGGAGACGGGGACCTGGCCGAAGGCCTGGACGGCGTCGGCGTGCAACGGGACGTCGAACTCGGCTGCCACGTCCGCGAGTTCGCGGACCGGCATGACCGTGCCGATCTCGTTGTTCGCCCACATGACGGTGGCGAGGGCGACGTCGTCGGGGTTACGGGCGATCGCTTCGCGGAGCGCTTCGGGGTGGACCCGGCCGTAGGAGTCGACCGGCAGGTACTCGACCGTGGCGCCCTCGTGTTCACCGAGCCAGTGCACGGCGTCGAGGACCGCGTGGTGCTCGACGGGGCTGGCCAGGACTCGGGTGCGGGCCGGGTCGGCGTCACGGCGGGACCAGTACAGGCCCTTGACCGCGAGGTTGTCGGCCTCGGTGCCGCCGGAGGTGAGGACGACCTCGCTGGGGCGGGCGCCGAGCGCTTCCGCGAGGGTCTCACGGGCTTCCTCGACCGTACGGCGGGCCTGTCGGCCGGCCGCGTGGAGGGAGGAGGCGTTACCGGTGATGCTCAGGTGCGCGGTGAGTGCCTCGACCGCCTCGGGGAGCATCGGGGTGGTCGCGGCGTGGTCGAGGTATGCCATGGTGGCGCCGATTCTACGGGCCCGGACCGTCGGCCTCACTGCCAGGTGCACCGAGACACCCGGCGCTGTCGGCAGTCAGAAGAGTCAGAAGCAGTCAGAAGCTCCAGGAGATCGTCGAGTCCGCCTGCATGAAGGCCACCAGGACCACGAGGTCGGCGATGCCCAGGGTCAGGCCGAGGTAGGCGCGGCCGCGGCGGGCCGTGCCCCGCCAGAGGGCGACGGCCGCCAGGACGATGGCGATCGGGCCGAGGAAGACGTTGAGGACGAGCAGGCCCAGGAGGCCCAGGATGAAGGACGCGACGGCCATTCCGTCGGCGTCCCGGACACCGGTGCGGCTCGTGGCCGGGGCGGTGAGTTGCATGGTTGTTCAGAGCTCCTGTGGGTCAGTGGGTCGAGGTCTGCCGGCGGCGGCCGTGGCGCTCACGGAGCGCGAAGATGCCGAGCCAGGCGGCGATCACGGTGGCGGCGACGAGGGTGAAGGTGAACGGCGCGTGGGCGATGGCGCCCATGACGACGCCGAACAGCAGCAGTGCGGCAACCAGGAACAGCATGGGATCGGATCCCCCTCCGTAAATTTTGGGTGAACATTTGTAGTAACAGTTGTTCACTGACTTAGAGTCTAGCGCGTCCCACGACTTTCCAATTCCGGAGAACAGTTGTTAACTGGATGACATGAGTCACACCTTCGGCATCAGGCAGGCCCAGAAGCAGAAGACCCGGCAGGCGCTGCTGGACGCGGCCTTGGGGCTACTGGAGGAGCAGAGCCTGAGCAGCCTGGGCCTGCGTGAGGTCACCCGTGCCGTCGGTGTCGCCCCCACCGCCTTCTACCGGCACTTCCGCTCCACCGAGGACCTGGGCGTCGCCCTCGTCGAGGAGGCGCTGGGCAGCCTGCACCCGATGATCCGAACCACGGTGACCGCGGCCGACAGCAGCGAGGAACGCATCACACGCGCTGTCGAGTTGATCGCGGGCCATGTGAGCGCGTACCCCGCGCACGTCCGTTTCATCGCCCGCGAGCGGCACGGCGGGGTCCAGCCGGTGCGGGAGGCGATACGGGAGCAACTGGGCCGGTTCGCCGAGGAGGTGAGGGCCGAGCTGGCCAAGGACGCCGAGGCGGAGGGCTGGAGCGACGACGATCTGCTGATGCTCTCGCACCTCTATGTCGACCAGATGCTCATCACGGCCTCGCTGTTCCTGGAGGCCCTGGAGGCCTCGCCGGAGGACCGGGAGCGGGTCAGCCGGCTCGCGACCCGTCAGATGCGGCTCATCAGCATCGGCCGCCACCACTGGCTGGACTGAAACGCCCGACAGTCACTCCGGCAGGCACCCCGACAGCCCCGACAGCCCCGACAGCCCCGACAGCCCCGACAGCCCCGACAGGCAGACACAGGGGCGGCGCATTCGTTCGTGCAGTCCCCGAGTGCGCCGCCCCCGTGGGTGATCTGCCGATCAGCCCTGCTGCTGGGCCGGCTGGGCCGGCTGGGCCGGCTGGGCCGGCTGGGCCGGCTGCCCCTGGCCGCCGCCCGGCCCGCCGCACCCGCCGCCGCCCTGGCCGCCACCCGGACCGCCCTGACCGCCACCGCCGGGGCCGCCGCTCGGAGCGCCGGACGGGACACCGGTCGGCGTGCCGGTCGGGGTACCCGTCGGCCGCCCCGAAGGAGCGCCGCCGGCCGCACCGCTCGGCGCGCCCGAAGGAGCTCCCGAGGGGGCGCCGCTGCCCGAGGGATTGCCGGACGGCGCCTGGCAGGACTGCCCACCGGACGTGCCGCTGTTCGTGGAGGAGGAGTCGCCCGAGCCGCAGGCCGCCAGGACGAGCGGGGAGAGCGCCAGCAGCGCCACCGCGGGGACGAGACGGACGGGCATCAGCGCACGCTTCATGAGAGACAGCTCCAGGGAAGATGAGGACAACCTGAGGCGGGAACTCAACCAACGGCGCTTAGGGCTTCCTTGAGCCCCCTCTGTCCCCTGCCTGTCAATCAGGTAAAGCACCCCTCAAGCAACCGCTGTGACCTGGGAGTTCATCTCGACGCCCGGCGCGTGCGCTGGTACAGCTCCGTGACAGAGGCAGCCCTCAACCGCAGCCTTCAACCCCCACCCCTCACCCCTCAACCCTCAACCCTCAACCCTCAACCCTCAACCGAGCCTGACGCGCGCCAGTTGCCGGGACTGCGCGACCAGTCGGTCCGTGCTGTCCCAGACCTCGGCGTCCTCCTCCAGGAAGCCGCCCGCGAGGTTGCGGGTGGTGATGGAGACGCGCAGCGGGCCGGGGGCCGGACGGCAGCGGACGTGGACCGTCAGCTCGACCGTGGGGACCCAGCCGCGCAGGCCGATCTCGAAGGCGGTGGGCGGCAGGGCGTCCACGGCGAGGAGGAGGGAGAGCGGGTCGGGGTCACGGCCGTCCTTGAGGCCGAACCAGGCCCGCATCTCGCCGTTGCCGGAGGGCGCTCCGAGCGCCCAGCCGAGGGTGGACGGGTCGAGCTTGAGCATCAGCCGGTCGGCGATGGCGGAGCTGCCGTCGACGGGGGCCGGTCCGTCCTCGGGGCCGAAGCACTGCTCCATCGGCGGGATCACCGGCGGCTTCGCCGTCGTGCGGACGTCGTCCGGGAGGGTGTCCAGGTCGCCGTAGGAGGCGAGGACGCGGATCCGCTCGACCTCGGCGCCGTCCTCGTCGTACTGGAAGAGCGAGGCCTGGCCGGTGGACAGGGTGCGGCCGGTGCGGACGACGTCCGTGCGGACGACCGCGGGGCCGGGCCGGGAGGCGGTGAGGTAGTGCGCCGAGATCGTGAAGGGGTCGCGGTGCGGCAGGGCGTCCGCGAGGGCGCGGCCCAGGACGGCGAGGAGGTAGCCGCCGTTGACCGCGCTGATGATCGTCCAGCCGGCCGAGAGGTCGATGTCGTAGACGCCCGGCGCTCGCGGGGTGAGCGCGGTGTCGCGGTCGAACTCACTGTCGCCGATGACGGCCCGCCGGGCGGCCGCGGTAGCTGCTTCTGGCATGGCTGAACGGTACAACAGGTGATTACTAAGCGGTAGCTTTCCCAGGTTGCGAGGCTGCTACGGGCTGCATCGCAGGCAGGGGAGGACGAGACTCTCTTGAGAGTTCCGCAATTTCTTGGTAAGTGTCCGAACTCGTCCGTAACCTCGACGGCGTTTTTTCCCTCTGCAAGGACATGAGCCTCACCGGGACTCCGTTCCTCTTCACCTTGATCGCGTTGTCCGTCGTTGCCGTCGCAGTGCCACTGCTGCTGTGGTCGCGGCTGCGCGGACCGCTGATCCTGCGGGCCTTCGCCCGGGTGCTGATGCTGATGTTCGCTCAGGGCACGGCCATCGCCCTGGTCTTCGTGCTCGTCAACAACAGCAACAACCTGTACGACACCTGGGACGACCTCCTGGGCACGGGCAACCATGTGGCGCAGGCCGCCGACCTGGGTGCCGACGGCACCGGCGGCATCGCGCTGGACAAGCTGCCCAAGGTCGCGCAGAAATTCAGCGAGGCCCAGGGTCCGGGCCTGCACGGGGTGCGCGTCACCCAGCTCAAGGGCCGTGTCTCCGGCATCAACGCCGAGGTCTACGTCTGGCTGCCCCCGCAGTACAACCAGCCCGCGTACGCGAAGAAGGCCTTCCCCGTCGTGGAGCTGCTGCCGGGCTACCCGGGCTCGGCGAAGTCCTGGTTCGGGTCGATGCACGTGGCCACGCAGCTGGAGCCGCTGATGCGCAAGGGCAAGGTCGCGCCGTTCATCCTGATCGCACCGCGCACCACGCTGCTGCCCGGCGTCGACACCGGCTGCGCCAACGTGGCGGGCACCGTCAACGCCGACAGCTGGCTGAGCATCGACGTGCCGAAGATGGTCACGGACAACTTCCGGGCCCAGCCGGCCCCCAAGGGCTGGGCTGTCGCCGGCTACTCGGCCGGCGCGCACTGCGCGGTCAAGCTCGCCATCGCCCACCCCAACCGCTACCGGGCCGCGGTCAGCCTGTCCGGCTACAACGACCCCATCGGCGAGCCCAACTCGCTCACCGCCCAGGACCCGGCGCTGCGCAAGTCCACCAACCCGTACCTGATGCTCCGCAAGGCGACCGCCCCGCCGGCCGTGGCGCTCTACGTATCCGGCGAGCCGAACGACGGCTACCAGGCGGGCCTCGCCCTGCAGAAGGTGGCGAAGGCGCCGACCACCGTGAAGGTGATCTACATCCCGAAGAACGCGGGCGGCCACACCATGGCGTTGTGGCGGCCGCAGGTGGTGCCGGCGTTCAAATGGCTGACGACGCAGCTCAACCAGCACGGGCTCGCCACCGCCGGGACTACTCCTCACGCACCGTCGAACGCCGATTCCAAGCGCGAGGCGCTCGCCAGTGGTAACGCATCGCCAGAAGCCGCAGGACGAAAGCGGTGACGGCGGCCAGACCGCTGGCCAACGGGGTGAACACGTCGTAACGGATGCAGAGCACCACCATGGTGGCGCCGACGATCGCCGGGACCGCGTAGAGATCGCGGTCCCAGCGCAGCAGTGACGGCACCTCGTTGGCCAGCACGTCGCGCAGCACGCCGCCGCCGACGGCGGTCGCGAGCCCCAGGGTGGCCGAGGCGGTGAGGCCGAGCCCGTGGGCATACGCCTTCGTCGTGCCGGTGACGCAGAACAGGCCGAGTCCTGCCGCGTCGAAGACGTTCACGCCGGTCTGGATGCGCTCCACCTGCGGGTGGAGAAAGACGACCAGCAGGGCGGCGAACAGCGGCGTGAGGAAGTACCCCAGGTCGGTGAAGGCCGCCGGGGGCACGGCCCCGATGACCAGGTCCCGGAACAGCCCTCCGCCCAGCGCGGTGACCTCGGCGAGCATGGCGATGCCGAACACGTCGAAGTTCTTGCGGACGGCCAGCAGCGCGCCGGAGATGGCGAACACGAAGATGCCGACGACATCGAGCGTGTGCTGGACGGAGGGACTGAAGATCTGCTGGATCACCCTTACATTGTCACCCAGCAGCGACTGTGAACCTTACAAACCCAGGCCATACGGCGTCACAGGGTGGGTTTCCCTGTGGTGAAGAGCCAGGTCTGGAAAAGATCGTCGAGCTGCTGCCCGGAGATCCGCTCGGCGAGGCGGACGAAGTCGTCCGTGGCCGCGTTGCCGTAGCGGTGCAGCTTGGTCCAGGCGGGGAGCAGTTTGAAGAAGGCGGCGTCGCCGATGCGCTCGCGCAGCACCTGGAGGGTCATCGCGCCGCGCTGGTAGACCGCGGAGGCGAACATGGTGTCGCGCTGCGGGTCACCGACGGTGATCTGCCAGAAGGCGTTGTCGGCGGGGCGGGAGTTGTAGCCGGCCAGGAAGGAGTCGTGCGCCGAGCGGGTGCCCTGGTGCTCGGCCCACAGCCACTGGGCGTAGGTGGCGAAGCCCTCGTTGAGCCAGATGTCCTTCCAGTGCGCCACCGAGACCGAGTCGCCGAACCACTGGTGGGCCAGCTCGTGCACGATCGTCGACTCGTTGCGGACGGCCGAGTACACCGGCTTGGACTGCACCTCCAGCGAGAACCCGGCCTGCGGCATGTCGTCGACGATCGCGCCGGTCTCCTCGAAGGGGTACGGGCCGAAGACCTGCGACCAGTAGTCGGTGGCGGCCGCGGTGACGCCGTACACGTCGACGTTGTTGCCGTTCGCGAGCACCGGGTCGATCGCGACGTAGATCGGGGTGCCGCCGGGCGTCGTCCCGGTCTTCACGTCGAACTTCCCGATCGTGGCGGTCGCGAGGTAGCTCGCCATCGGCTTCGTCTCGCGCCAGTGCGTGTACGTCGAGCCGCCCTTGTCGTACGTCGAGACCAGCCGGCCGTTGGAGACGGCGGTCAGGCCCTTCGGCGCCTTGACGCGGATGTCGTAGGTGGCCTTGTCCGAGGGGTGGTCGCTGGACGGGAACCAGGTGGAGGCGGCGTTGGGCTCGCAGGCGACGAAGACGCCGTCGGCGGTCTTCATCCAGCCGTAGTCGGAGCCGAAGACGATGGGGCCGCCGAGCGGTTCGGGGACGCCGCCGTAGGTGACGGCCACCTCGAAGGTCGCTCCCTTGCGGATCGCTTCGCGCGAGGTGATGCGGATCTCGTCGCCGTCGCGGGTGAACCGCGCCCGCTTGCCGTCCACTTCGACCCGGGTGACCTCCAGTTTCTGCAGGTCCAGATCGAAGGACGAGAGGTTCTGGCCGGCCCGCGCGGTGATCGTCGTACGGCCGTCGAGGCGGTCGGTGTCGGGGTTGTAGGCGATGGCGAGGTCGTAGTGGCGGGCGTCGAAGCCGCCGTTGCCGAGCTGGGGGAAGTACGAGTCGCCGATGCCGGCCGCTCCGGGGGTGGGAGCGGAGGACGCGGCGATGGCGAAGAAGGAAGCCGCCGCTGTAGCGACGGCTCCTAAGCGTGACGAACGGGAGAGTCTCATGGGTCATCCCTTTCGAACGTGTACCGATAAGTCGGACACGGATGACTCTGGACTCCCCCGTTCAATCATGTACATGACTTTGCCAACTTGTCATGCGTTACTTGTCGGTTGACTCCTGGCCTTCGGCCTTCGCGGTCCCGGCCGGCTCGGAAGCCTCCTCGCCAGGAGACGGCTCTTCGGCAGCCTCCTCGGCAGAAGACGCCGCCTTCGGAGAGGACGTCTCCTCGGTGGCAGACGGCTCTTCGGCAGCCTCCTCGGTGGCAGACGCCGCCTCGGGAGAGGACGTCTCCTCGGCAGCCGCCTCCGCCTCCGCGGACTCCGCGACCTCCGCCGCCACCGCCGCCGAGGTCTCCGCGGACTCCGCGAGGACCTCGTCGGCCACCAGCTCCGCCGCCTCCTTCGCGACCGTCAGCAGGACGGTGTCCTGCGGAGCCTGGTCCGCGAAGTTCTCCGGGTGGTGGCAGGCCACCTGCTGGCCGGGCCGCAGCTCGACGAGCGCCGGCTCCTTGGTCTTGCAGACCTCCGTCGCCTTCCAGCACCGGGTGTGGAAGCGGCAGCCGCTCGGCGGCGAGATCGGCGAGGGCACATCGCCCTTGAGCAGGATCCGCTCGCTCTTGGCGTTCTTGCGCCGAGGGTCCGGGATCGGCACCGCCGACATCAGCGCCTTGGTGTACGGGTGCATCGGCGACTTGTAGAGCAGGTCGCGGTCGGCCAGCTCCACGATCTTGCCGAGGTACATCACCGCGATACGGTCCGAGACGTGCCGGACCACCGAGAGGTCGTGCGCGATGATCACGTACGTGAGGCCGAGCTCCTCCTGGAGGTCGTCCAGCAGGTTCACGACCTGGGCCTGGATCGACACGTCCAGGGCCGAGACCGGCTCGTCCGCCACGACCAGCTTCGGGTTCAGCGCGAGCGCGCGGGCGATGCCGATGCGCTGGCGCTGACCGCCGGAGAACTCGTGCGGGTAGCGGTTGTAGTGCTCGGGGTTGAGACCCACGACCGACAGCAGCCGCTGCACTTCCTTCTTGACGCCGCCCTCGGGCGTCACGCCCTGCAGCTTGAAGGGAGCGCCGACGATCGTGCCGATGGTGTGGCGCGGGTTCAGCGACGAGTACGGGTCCTGGAAGATCATCTGCACGTCGCGGCGCAGCGGACGCATGCCGTTCACGCCGAGGTGGGTGATGTCCTTGCCCTGGAACTCGACCTTGCCGCCGGTCGGTTCGAGCAGCCGGGTGATCAGCCGGCCCATCGTCGACTTGCCACAGCCGGACTCGCCCACGACGCCGAGCGTCTCGCCGGAGCGGACCTCGAAGTCGATGCCGTCGACCGCGTGCACCGCCCCGACCTGCCGCTGAAGCAGGCCCTTCTTGATCGGGAAGTGCTTCTGCAGTCCACTGACCTTCAGCAGCACCTCGCCGGGGGCGGCGTCCTCGGTGAGGGTCGCGCCCTGCTCCGTGGAGCCGTCGGCCTGTGCGGGAATGGTCACCGCTTTCTCGTCGTCACTCACAGCTTCGGCGCAATCTCTTCGGTCCAGATACGCTCCCGCTGCTCCTTGCCCAGGTGGCAGGCGGCCCAGTGCCGGCTGCCGACCTCGGCCAGCTCCGGACGGACCGTGCGGGTGACGTTGTCCTTCGGGAGGTCCGCGTACGGGCAGCGCGGGTTGAAGGCGCAGCCGGACGGGATGTTGATCAGCGAGGGCGGGGAGCCCTTGACCGGGATCAGGCGCTCCTGCTGCTCACGGTCCAGGCGCGGCATCGAGCCGAGCAGACCCCAGGTGTAGGGGTGCCGGGGCTCGTAGAACACCTTCTCGGCCGGGCCCCGCTCGACACAGCGGCCGCCGTACATCACCAGGATGTCGTCGGCGAGTTCGGCGACGACGCCCAGGTCGTGGGTGATGACGATGACCGCGGAGCCGAACTCCTTCTGCAGGTCGCGGATGAGGTCGAGGATCTGCGCCTGGACGGTCACGTCCAGGGCGGTCGTCGGCTCGTCCGCGATCAGCAGTTCGGGGTTGTTGACCAGCGACATCGCGATCATGGCGCGCTGGCGCATACCGCCGGAGAACTCGTGCGGGTAGCTGTCGACCCGCTTGTCCGGCTGCGGGATGCCCACCCGGTCGAGCATCTCGACCGCACGGCGCTTGGCGGTCTTCTTGTCGACGTTGTGGTGGATCCGGTACGCCTCCACGATCTGCTGACCGATCGTGTAGTACGGGTGCAGCGCCGACAGCGGATCCTGGAAGATCATCGCCATCTGACGGCCGCGCAGTTTGCGCACGTGGTCCGGGTCGGCGGACAGCAACTCGGTGCCGTCCAGCCAGATCTCGCCGGAGATCTGGGCCTTGCGCTTGCCGTACTGGCCGGCGGTGTGCAGGCCCATGATGCCGAGCGACGTCACCGACTTGCCGGAGCCGGACTCGCCCACGATACCGAGGGTCTTGCCCTTCTCCAGCTGGAAGCTGAGCCCGTCGACGGACTTGACCAGGCCGTCGTCGGTCGGGAAGTGCACCTTGAGGTCGCGCACTTCGAGGAAGGACGTCGGCGCGGGCGTGGCGGGAGTGGGCTCACCCACGGCCGCTCCGCTCTTGCTGAGTTCGGTCACGTGAGCCTCACTCGGGGGTCGATCACGGCGTACAGGATGTCCACCACGAGGTTGGCGACGAGCACCGCGAGGGAAGTGATCAGGGTCACGCCCACGATGATGGGCAGGTCCTGGTTGCGGATGGCGTCCAGCACGGCCCGGCCGAGACCGGGCAGGTTGAACGTGGACTCGGTCAGGATCGCGCCGCCGATGAGGGCGCCGAGGTCCATGCCGAGCATGGTGAGGATGGGCGTCATCGTCGAGCGCATGGCGTGCTTGCCGATGACGGTCTGCTCCTTGAGGCCCTTCGCCCGGGCGGTGCGGATGTAGTCCTCGCCGAGGATCTCCAGCATGGTGGCGCGGGTGATCCGGGCGTACATCGCCGCGTACAGGAAGGCGAGGGTGATCCACGGCAGGATCATGCCGCCGAGCCAGCCGGAGAAGCTGTCCTCCAGTGGCACGTACTGCGCGTCGATCCAGTTGAGCCCGAAGGCGAAGATCGCCAGGCTCAGCATGCCGGTGAAGTAGATGGGCAGCGACACACCCGCCAGGGCGACGACCATCGCGCCGCGGTCCCACAGGGTGCCCCGCTTGAGCGCGGAGAGCACGCCCGCGGCGACACCGAAGATCAGCCACAGCACGGCGGCGCCGAGCGCGAGCCCCAGGGTCACCGGGAAGCGGTCGGTGAGCACCGGCCAGACGGCCTGCTCGCTGCGGAAGGAGTAGCCGAAGCAGGGCGCGGCGCAGTGGATGGTGTCTCCGCCGCCCGAGTAGGTACGGCCGGCGAAGATGCCCTTGAAGAATTCCCAGACCTGGGCGTAGATCGGGTCGCCCAGGCCCAGCTTCTGGCGCACGCCCTCGACGGCGGCAGGGTCGGCCTGCTTGCCCACGAAGCTCAATGCGATGTCCACGCCCGCCCACTTGGGGACGAGGAAGAAGATGCCGAAGACCACCATGATGATGGCCACGAGCATCACTGCGGCGGCGAACAACCGCCTGATGAGGTAAGCGAGCACAGCTCTCGGCCCGCCGCGGACCGCGGGCCACCTGCGGTCTCCCCCACTGTCTTATGGACGTGGGAGGTACCCCCAGATGGCCCGCGATCACGCTGCGCCGGCCTTCACCTGCCTTTCGTGCCGTTCGGCGGGTGTGCCGGGTTTACTTCTGGGGGTTCTTCAGACCGAGGTTCACGAAGTCGTACTGACCGCTGTAGCCGTCGGTCGTGTAGACGTTGGCCAGGTTGTCCCCGCGCCAGTTGATGAACTTCTCGAAGACGAAGGGCAGGTAGTACGCGCCCTCCATCACCTTGTGGTTGATGTCCGTGGCGACCTTGGCCTTGCCTGCGTTGTCCAGGGTGGTGACGTAGGTGTCGAACAGACCGTCGATCGCCTTGTCCTTGATGAGCGCGTAGTTGTTGTTACCGCTCTGCTGGATGTACTTGCTGTCCCACAGCGGCAGACCGAAGCCCTGGACGGACGGGAAGTCCGGACCCCAGCCCATGATGATGATGCCGTAGCCCTTCTTCTGCACGTTCGAGGGGCTGCCGATGATGCCGGTGGTCTGCGAGCCGTCGAACTGGTCGATCTCGGCGTTGATGCCGATCTTCTTCAGCGACGCCTGCAGGGACTGGGCGGTGGCCACCTCGACCGGCTTGTTGTTGCGGACCGCGATGGTGGTCTTGAAGCCGTTGGGCTGACCGCAGGCCTTCAGGGCCTCCTTGGCCTTGGCCTCGTTGCCGCTCTTGTTGGCGCCGGCCATCTCGTACGGGTCGTACTTCTGGCCCTCGGAGCCCGGGACCGACGGCGGCAGCATGTTGGTGCCGATGTCGCCACCGGCGACCGGGCCGCCACGGGCGGTCTGCAGCGACACGTGGTCGGCGCCGTAGATGACGGCCTTGCGGCACTCGATGTTGTCGAACGGCTTCACGCTCTGCGGGAAGACCGCGTAGCGGATGTAGCCGGAGACCGGGTTGTCCAGGTTGGCCTTGTGCTCCTTCAGGGCGGTGGTGCGGCCCTGCGGGGACATGCCGGTCTGGGTCAGGTCGAGGTCCAGGTCACCGCTGAGCAGACGCTGGTCGAGCTGGTTGGCGTCCGAGAAGAACTGGATGTTGATCTTGTCCGGGTAGGCCTTGCGGACCGGGTCCGAGGCCTGCTTCCAGGACGTGTTGCGCACCAGGGTCAGCTCCTTGCCGGGGCTGTACGACTGGAACTTGTACGGGCCGGAGGAGAACGGGTGCAGCTGGTACTTGGCCTTGGTGTCCTGGTCCTGGCGGACCGGGGAGGCCGAGATCAGCGCCAGCATCTCCTGGAAGTCCGAGTTGGCCTGCGGCAGCTTGAAGACGATGGTCTTGTCGTCCGGCGTCTCGATGGCCTTCAGACCCAGCTTGTCCGCGGACGTGTCCTTGTAGGGGCCCTTGTACTCGCCCTTGGGGTCCAGCACGTCCTTCAGGTACGTCGGACCGCCGGACAGCACGTCCTGCGCCCACACGCGCTCGATGCCGTACTTCACGTCCTTGGACGTGATCGGCTTGCCGTCCTCCCACGTGATGCCGTCGCGCAGCGTGTACGTGTAGGTCTTGCCGTCGGCGGAGACCTTGGCGAGACCCGTGGCGAGGTCCGGGGTGAGCTCCGCGCCGGCCTTGCCCGGCTCCGCCTTGTTCGTGACGAGCTGGCGGCTGTAGTAGCGGGCGAAGTTCCACATCATGCCGTAGTAACCGCGCGTGGTGTCCCACGAGTCGGCGTCCTGGGCACTGCCGAACTTCAGCGTGCCGCCCTTCTTGGCCAGCGAAGCCTGAGCGACCTTGTTGTTCGCGGCGTCGAAGCCGGCGGCGCCGGTGCTCGAGCCCTTGTCGTCGTCTCCGCCACCGCCGCACGCCGCCGTGGTCAGCAGCGCGGCGACCGCGGCGGCAGCGGCAAATGCCTGCTTCCGCCGCCCTGAGGTGCGTTGGGTAGTCACGATCTCGGATCCTCCGGATAGATGAGAGACCCCGTGTGAAGGCCACGGGACGGTTGGGGTGCTGTGCGTCGGAGCGTCAGCGGTTCAGCGGGATGCCTTCGGGTCCAGCGCGTCCCGGACGCCGTCGCCGAAGAGGTTGAAGGCCAGGACGGTGATGAAGATCGCCACACCGGGGACCACCATGTACATGGGGTCGGACTCGTAGTAGTCGATCGCGCTCGAGAGCATCTGTCCCCACGAGGCGGTGGGCGGCTTGACGCCGACGCCCAGGAAGCTGAGGGCCGCCTCGGTGAGGATGTTGGTGGGGATCATCATCGTCGTGTAGACGACGATCGGGGCGACCAGGTTGGGCAGCAGCTCCTTGAACAGGATGTACACCCGCCCCGCGCCCAGCGACCGGGCGGCCTCGACGTACTCGCGCTCACGCAGCGAGAGCGTCTGGCCGCGCACCACGCGTCCGATGTAGGGCCAGCCGAAGAACCCGATGACCAGGATCATCACGAAGACGCGCACGCTGGAGCCGGTGAGGCCCAGCATGTGGTTCGGCATGACGGAGACCAGCGCGATGATGAACAGCAGCTGCGGGAAGGCCAGCAGACCGTCCATCACCCGGCTGATCAGGGAGTCGATCCAGCCGCCGAAGAAGCCGGCGAGGATGCCCAGCACCGTTCCGAGGATCACGGCGACCACGGCGGACAGGAAGCCGACCAGCAGCGAGATCCGGGCGCCGTAGAGGATGCGGGCGAAGATGTCGCGGCCGTTGACCGGCTCGACGCCGAGCAAATGGTCGCCGCTGACACCGCCCAGGGAGCCCGTGGGCGTGCCGAAGAGCGGGTCGATGAGGTTCTCGTGGTACTCGTTCGGGTCCTGGTCCAGGAGCCCGGTGATGACCGGCGCGAGCAGCGCGATCACGACGAGGAAAAGCACCACGATGCCGCCCGTGAGGGCCAGCTTGTCCCGCTTGAGGCGCTCCCAGGCGATCCGGCCCAGGGAACGGCCCTGAACGGCCTTGGCGCCGCTGGTGGCGACCGCCGCTTCCTCGGCCGCGCTCGGGGCCGCTTCCGCGGTCGGCTCGTGCAATGGTGCCGTCATCTGGCAGGGACCCCTCTCAACCGGCGGTAGCCGGCCCGCACTTTGCCGCGGTAGCGGCGTGATCAGTCCGTAATACGCAGGGGATAAGTCCCCTGGAGCGGGAGTCTTCAACGCTTTGGCGATCTGTTGCCAGACTTGGCAGTGAATGGATGCGTAAACGTGATGCGGGTAGAGGGGTTCCGTTATCCGGACGGCGGGTAACGCCCCCCGGACGGGGATTAGTTAGGGCAGATCGGACATAACTGGTACTAATCGCCGTTATCTACGCGCGAAGACGTCCGGTAACCACCCCGTGACAGGAGTGGAAGGAAGGGTGAAGGCGACAGGAGGGGCGAGGGAGATCCGCGGCGGCGGTCAGTAGCGTCCGGTGGGCGGATAGCCGTAGCCGCCCGCGGGCGCCTGGGCCGGGGCGGAAGCGTGGGCCTCACGGTCGTAGAAAGGCCGGGCGTTGGCACGCATCCACATCACGACGGGGTCGTACTCGTCGGTCATGGCGACCGTCGACACCGGCAGCCCCTCCGGCACCGCGCCGATGGACTGCTGCATCATCGCCCGTACGGCGTCCACGGCCGGCGGCGAGGACTCGTACACGTCGAGCCCGATGGCCAGGTAGGGAGCGCCCAGCGCCGGCTGTACCCAGGCCCGGCGCAACGCGCGGACCACCGGGGTACGGTGGGCGTTCTGCGCGAGCAGGGCGTAGAACTGCGGGACCTCGATGCCGGGCTCGGACAGCCGCAGCGGGCCTGCGGGCTGGCGCTCCAGGCCGGTCGCGATCCGGCGCAGGTCCAGCCAGGGGATGCCGACGCCGCCGCCGGGAGCGTGCGGATTCAGCCAGAGACCGTAGTGGTCGGGGTAGAGGGTGCGGGCCACGTCGAGTCCGTCGACCACCTCGTAGGACCTGTTCCAGCCGCTCGCGCTGAGCTCCTGGGCGGAGGTCACGCACGGCGCGTAGCCGTAGCCCTCGACCTCCATGTTTCCGTACTGGGCGTCCGGGGAGCCGGCCTGGCCGTGCCACAGGAGCATCCAGACCTGGCCGGAGGAGGGGGTCGCGAGCGCGCGCAGGAGCGCCTCGTAGGCGTCGTAGCGCCCGGGCGTGACCTGGCGCAGCATGTGCTCGACCTGACCGGTCGCGATGCCGCTGGCGCTCACCTGTACCGCCCCTTCTTTTTTGTTGCCCCGCGTTGGAGTCCAGCTTAGGCGCTCTGCTGGTCGAGCCGTTGAGAGCTCGGGGCGTGCTGTCATCCTCGGGCTGCAGATCGTGCGTGGCCGAGCGCGCCCCGCGGCGAAGCCGCAGGGGAGCACAGCCCCGCGCCCCCAGGCCGGCTTTACCCTGAGGGAGTTGCTAGTGGGCCCTTGTGTAGAAGGGGCGGACCCTGGTCCTCAGCCATTCGCCCACCGGGTCCTGGGCGACGTCCAGGAGGACCAGGTTGACCGGCCAGGGGGACGAGGTGCGGCCCAGGGCCCTGCCGAGTGCCTCCAGCGGGAGTGCGCGCAGGTCGCCCTCCCACTGGGAGAGTTCGACGCCGACGAACATCACCGGGTCCGCCGTCTCGATCGCGGCCAGGCAGCGGCGGGCCGTGCGGACCACGCCTATGGACTCGAACTCCGCCGAGGCCGCGGCCAGGAAGTCCACCGGGTCGTCCTGCCAGTCGGGCTCGTAGAGGCGGACGCGGCCGCCGCTCGCGGGGCCGTCCAACGGGGTGCGGCCCGCCCGGCACAGCTCGGCGACGGCCGGCGGCGGCAGCGGGACGCCGACCACGCCCTCGGGGTTCACCATGATGCCGACCTGCGGGGGCAGCCCGCGGGCGAACTCCACGGCGGGCGCGATCGTGAACGACATGTGCGAGCCGACGACCTGGCGGAACTGCTCCTCGGAGCTGAAGACCGGCACGTACACCTGGCCGTCGAGCTCCAGGGTGGGCAGGTCGAGGGGGCCGCTGTGCGGGCCGCCGCCGCTGGGCAGCGGCACCCAGACGAAGCTGCGGCCGAGCACCTCCACGATGCGGCCGCCGGCTCCCGGCACGCCGAGGGAGACGGAGAGCACCTCCTCCAGCTCGTTGCCGGGCCATCCGCCGTGCGAATGGGGGTGCGCCTGCGCCGGGAAGTCCGCGGAGAAGTCCGTCGGGAAGTCTGCCGGGGGGAAGTCCATCTGCCTACCGCCTGCTAAGAACCGCTCACTCTGCTGTGGCTGAAAGGCTAGCGGGTACCGGGCGTTCCGCCCGAGCCCTCAGCCCGTGAATCCGATCCGGCGCAGCGTGTCGGCCGCGTCGCGGTCGAGCAGGACCGCCGAGCCGCAGCCCTCGGGCAGCCGGCCCTTCTCCACCGAGCGCAGCAGCCGGGCGGCGGCGTGCCGGTGGCGCAGGAACGCGTACCGCGAGACGCCTTGGCCGCGCTCGCGCTGGCCCTCCAGGGCCGTGTCCGCGCCGACGTCGAGCAGCAGCAGGTGGAGGGTGCCGCCGCGGCGGCGGGCCTCGCGGGCCAGCCAGTCACGCACCCAGGTCTGTGTGCCGCAGTCGTGCACGACGACGCCCTTGCCGCCGCGCAGGGCCCGGCGCAGTCCGGCGTAGTGGGCGAGGCGGACGAGGGGGCGGTAGAGGGCGTAGGGCAGGAGGCGGGGTGCGCGGGCGTCCCAGCGGTCGCGGGTGTCCTGGGAGTCGACGCGGACACCGCTCACGGCCCGCTTCATGAGCGTGGACTTGCCGCTGCCGGGCAGTCCGGTGACCACGACCAGGTCACGGGGGCCGAAGAGCAGGCCGTGCGGGCTGCGGCCGGCCCGCTCGCGCAGGTCACGGACGACGGGCTCGGGCTGCCGGCCGCACGCCTTGCGGGCCTGGGCGCCGGGCTGCGCGGGCAGCGCGATCCCCGAGATGGTCGCGAATGCCGTGGTCCTCGCCGTGGTCGCCTCGTTCACCGTGATCGTCCTCCCCTGGGGTCAGGTAGTCCTCATCCCCGCCAAGCGTAAAGAGAAGGTAATGCGCGGCGCCTCGCGATTTCGTACGCATACCGACACAGGCCGGTTACAGATGCGGCCTGCCGCGATCGGGGCGGGCCGTGCAATGATGGCCGCGCCAACTGCATACCGGCCGTTCGAATCCGCGCGGGAGAGTCCTCAGCAGCAGTTTCGCTGGGGCGCCGAAGGAGCAAGTCCCTCCCTTGAATCTCTCAGGTCCCCGTTACCGCGCGGGCGAGGCACATCTGAAAAGCGGGCCGCCCCTTGTCTCGACGAGGTCGGCCCCACCCAAGGTGCAAGCCATGTCCGACCCGTCGTAACGGGCAGTCATGGCGAACCTCTCAGGTTCCGATGACAGATGGGGAGGAGTGGGGAGGAACCACCTCGCCCGTCATGCCTTGGGAGACGACCGTCCGATGAGCAGTACTGAAGAACTCCGTCACACCGCGCTCGATGCGCTGCATCGTGTCCTCGGCGCGACCATGACCGACTTCGCCGGCTGGGACATGCCCCTGCGCTACGGCTCCGAGCGCGACGAGCACAACGCCGTCCGCACGAAGGCCGGGCTGTTCGACCTCTCCCACATGGGCGAGATCACCGTCAGCGGTCCGCAGGCGGGCGCCCTGCTGAACTTCGCGCTCGTCGGCGACCTCGCGGCCGTGGGCGTGGGCCGCGCCCGCTACACCATGATCTGCGGCGCGGACGGCGGCATCCTCGACGACCTGATCGTGTACCGGCTCGCCGACGCGGAGTTCATGGTCGTCGCCAACGCCTCCAACGCGCAGGTCGTGCTGGACGCCCTCGTGGAGCGTTCCGCCGGCTTCGACGCCGAGGTCCGTGACGACCGGGACGCCTACGCCCTGATCGCCGTCCAGGGACCGGAGTCCCCCGGCATCCTGGCCTCGCTTACGGACGCCGACCTCGACGGCCTGAAGTACTACGCCGGTCTGCCCGGCACCGTCGCCGGCGTCCCCGCGCTCATCGCGCGCACCGGCTACACCGGCGAGGACGGCTTCGAGCTGTTCGTGAAGCCGGAGCACGCCGTCGAGCTGTGGCAGGCGCTGACCAAGGCGGGCGAGGGCGTCGGACTTCTCCCATGCGGCCTGTCCTGCCGGGACACGCTGCGTCTGGAGGCGGGCATGCCGCTGTACGGGCACGAGCTGAGCACCTCCCTCACCCCGTTCGACGCCGGGCTGGGCCGGGTGGTCAAGTTCGGCAAGGAGGGCGACTTCGTGGGGCGCGAGGCGCTCGCCGCGGCGGCCTCGCGGGCGCAGGAGCAGCCCCCGCGCGTCCTCGTCGGCCTGGTCGCCGAGGGGCGTCGCGTCCCGCGCGCCGGGTACGCGGTCGTCGCGGGCGGTGCCGTGATCGGCGAGGTCACCTCCGGCGCCCCCTCCCCCACCCTCGGCAGGCCGATCGCGATGGCGTACGTCGACGCGGCCCACGCGGCGCCGGGGACCCCGGGCGTCGGCGTGGACATCCGGGGCGCCCACGAGCCGTACGAGGTCGTGGCGCTGCCCTTCTACAAGCGCCACAAGTAGAGACTCAAGACCCCTCCGGGCGCGTGACGCCGCACACATTCCCGCTGCTCACGCACGGTTCCAGCAGTCCCCCCTTCATCAGCACCCACCCGCGTACAGGAGAATTCAGGCCATGAGCAACCCCCAGCAGCTGCGCTACAGCAAGGAGCACGAGTGGCTGTCGGGCGCCGAGGACGGCGTCTCGACGGTCGGCATCACGGAGCACGCGGCCAACGCGCTCGGCGACGTGGTGTTCGTCCAGCTCCCGGAGGTCGGTGCCACGGTGACCGCGGGCGAGTCCTGCGGTGAGCTGGAGTCGACCAAGTCGGTCAGCGAGCTGTACTCGCCGGTCGACGGCGAGGTCGTCGAGGTCAACCAGGATGTCGCCGACGACCCGTCGCTGGTGAACTCCGCCCCCTTCGAGGGCGGGTGGCTGTTCAAGGTACGCGTCGCGGGCGAGCCGCAGGAGCTGCTGTCCGCCGACGAGTACACCGCCTTCACCACCGGCTGAGGAGTCGTAGACGCATGTCCGTCCTGAACACGCCCCTGCACGAGCTCGACCCGGAGATCGCCGCCGCCGTCGACGCCGAACTGGGCCGCCAGCAGTCCACCCTCGAGATGATCGCCTCGGAGAACTTCGCTCCGCTCGCGGTCATGGAGGCGCAGGGCTCGGTCCTGACCAACAAGTACGCCGAGGGCTATCCGGGCCGGCGCTACTACGGCGGCTGCGAGCACGTCGACGTCGCCGAGCAGATCGCCATCGACCGGATCAAGGACCTGTTCGGCGCCGAGTACGCCAACGTCCAGCCGCACTCGGGCGCCTCCGCCAACCAGGCCGCCCTGTTCGCCCTCGCCCAGCCCGGCGACACCATCCTCGGCCTGGACCTCGCCCACGGCGGCCACCTCACCCACGGGATGCGGCTCAACTTCTCCGGCAAGCAGTTCGACGTGGTCGCCTACCACGTGGACGACGCCGGTCTGGTCGACATGGCCGAGGTCGAGCGTCTCGCCAAGGAGCACCGGCCGAAGGTGATCATCGCCGGGTGGTCGGCGTATCCGCGGCAGCTGGACTTCGCGGAGTTCCGCCGGATCGCCGACGAGGTCGAGGCGTATCTGTGGGTCGACATGGCGCACTTCGCGGGCCTGGTCGCGGCCGGGCTGCACCCCAACCCGGTGGAGTTCGCGGACGTCGTCACGTCCACCACGCACAAGACGCTGGGCGGCCCGCGCGGCGGGATCATCCTGGCGAAGCAGGCGTTCGCGAAGAAGCTGAACTCCTCCGTGTTCCCGGGCTTCCAGGGCGGTCCCCTGGAGCATGTGATCGCGGCGAAGGCGGTCTCCTTCAAGGTGGCGGCCTCGGCGGAGTTCAAGGAGCGCCAGCGCCGTACGGTCGAGGGCGCGCGGATCCTCGCCGAGCGGCTGACGGCGCCGGACGCCCGCGAGGCCGGCGTGAACGTGCTGTCCGGCGGCACCGACGTGCACCTGATCCTGGTCGACCTGCGCGAGTCCGAGCTGGACGGGCAGCAGGCCGAGGACCGTCTCCACGAGGTCGGCATCACCGTCAACCGCAACGCGGTCCCGAACGACCCGCGGCCTCCGATGGTGACGTCGGGGCTGCGGATCGGCACCCCGGCCCTCGCCACCCGCGGCTTCACCGCCGAGGACTTCGCGGAGGTCGCGGACGTCATCGCGCAGGCGCTCAAGCCGTCCTACGACGCGCAGGCGCTCAAGGCCCGGGTCGTCGCCCTGGCCGAGAAGCACCCGCTGTACCCCGTTCTGAACAAGTAGTTCCTGTTTGCCCGGCAGCCCCGCACACTCGTAAGACGGGTGGGCGGGGCACCCGGCGAAAACCTTTCTGCACCACCCCTTGTCTTGAGGAGTCCCCGTGGCCATCTCGGTCTTCGACCTGTTCTCGATCGGCATCGGCCCGTCCAGCTCCCACACGGTCGGCCCGATGCGCGCGGCCCGCATGTTCGCGCGGCGACTGCGCAACGAGGGCCTGCTGGACGCCGTCGCGTCGGTCCGCGGCGAGCTGTACGGCTCGCTCGGCGCGACCGGCCACGGCCACGGCACCCCGAAGGCGGTCCTGCTCGGCCTGGAGGGCTCCTCGCCGCGCACGGTGGACGTGGAGGGGGCGGACGACAGGGTGGAGCAGATCAAGGAGTCCGGCCGGCTGCGGCTGCTGGGCTCGCACGAGATCCCGTTCTCCTTCGACGACGACCTGGTCCTGCACCGCCGCAAGGCCCTGCCGTACCACGCGAACGGCATGACGCTGTGGGCGTACGACGCCTCGGGCGCGGAACTGCTCACCAAAACGTACTACTCGGTCGGCGGCGGGTTCGTCGTGGACGAGGAAGCGGTCGGGCAGGACCGCATCAAACTCGACGACACGGTCCTGAAGTATCCCTTCCGTACCGGCGACGAGCTGCTGCGCCTGGCGAAGGAGACCGGCCTGTCGATCTCGTCGCTCATGCTGGAGAACGAGCGCGCCTGGCGCACCGAGGACGAGATCCGGACCGGGCTGCTGGAGATCTGGCGCGTGATGCAGGGCTGCGTGTCCCGGGGCATGTCCCGCGAGGGCATCCTGCCGGGCGGCCTGCGCGTGCGCCGCCGAGCCGCGATGACGGCCCGTCAACTCCGTGCCGAGGGCGATCCGTTGGCCCACTCCATGGAGTGGATCACGCTGTACGCGATGGCGGTGAACGAGGAGAACGCGGCCGGTGGACGGGTGGTCACGGCGCCCACGAACGGAGCGGCCGGCATCATCCCGGCGGTCCTGCACTACTACGTCGACTTCGTGCCGGGCGCCGACGAGGACGGCGTCGTCCGCTTCCTGCTCGCCGCCGGGGCGATCGGCATGCTCTTCAAGGAGAACGCCTCCATCTCCGGCGCCGAGGTCGGCTGCCAGGGTGAGGTCGGCTCGGCCTGCTCCATGGCGGCGGGCGCCCTGGCGGAGGTGCTGGGCGGCTCCCCCGAACAGGTCGAGAACGCGGCCGAGATCGGCATGGAGCACAACCTCGGCCTGACCTGCGACCCCGTCGGCGGCCTCGTCCAGATCCCGTGCATCGAGCGCAACGGCATGGCGGCGGTGAAGGCGGTCACGGCGGCCCGCATGGCCATGCGCGGCGACGGCTCGCACAAGGTGTCCCTGGACAAGGTCATCAAGACCATGAAGGACACGGGCGCGGACATGAGCGTCAAGTACAAGGAGACGGCCCGCGGCGGGCTGGCGGTGAACATCATCGAGTGCTGAGGCAGCAGGCCTGACCGGCGCGTCGTGTCTTTCAGCGCTGTCGGGGCCTTCCCCGCTCCGGCGGCGGAAGGCCCCGGGCTCTCGGCAGCCGGGCCGTCAGCGCCCGCCCCGGTGGCCCACCGGGCCCGGGAGGTCCTGCTCGGCCCAGATGATCTTTCCGGCGGGGGTGTAGCGCGTGCCCCATCGGCGGGTCAGCTGGGCGACCAGGAACAACCCCCGGCCGCCCTCGTCGGTGGTCCGCGCATGGCCCATCCGAGGCGAGGTGTTGCTGGCGTCGGACACCTCGCAGATCAACCTGTCATGCCGGATCATGCGCAGCCTGATGGGTCCGGTGCCGTGCCGGATGGCGTTGGTGACCAGCTCGCTGACCACCAGTTCCGTGGTCATCACCAGGTCGTCCAGCCCCCATCCGAGGAGCTGGCGGACGGCCAGCTCCCTGGCGCCCGCGACGATCGCCGGATCCGTCGGCAGGTCCCACGAGGCGACCCGGTCGGCGCCCAGCGCATGCGGCCGGGCCAGAAGCAGCGCGACGTCGTCGGTCTGCGGGCCGGTGAGCAGACTGTCCACGACCGCCGAGCAGAGCTCCTCCGGCGACAGGCCGGAGTGCGCGAGCACATCGCTGAGGCGGGACAGCCCGACGTCGATGTCCTGGTCACTGGTCTCGATGAGGCCATCGGTGTAGAGGGCGATCAGGCTTCCCTCGGGGAGGGAGATCTCGGCGGACTCGAAGGGCAACGAGCCGAGGCCCAGCGGAGGGCCCGCCGGAAGGGCCGGGAAGGTGACCTTGCCGCCGGGGGTGACCACGGCGGGCGGCGGATGTCCGGCCCGGGCCATGGTGCACAGCTGGGTGACCGGATCGTAGACGGCGTAGAGGCAGGTGGCGCCCAGTACGGCGGTGGCGATGGGCTCGTCGTCGCCGCCCTTCTCCTCCGTCAGACGGATCACGAGGTCGTCGAGGTGGGCCAGCAGCTCATCGGGCGGCAGGTCCATGTCGGCGAGCGTCTGGACGGCGGTACGCAGCCTGCCCATGGTCGCCGCGGCGTTGAGGCCGTGCCCGACGACATCACCGACGACCAGGGCGACCCGGGCGCCGGAGAGCTGGATCACATCGAACCAGTCGCCGCCCACCCCTTCCCGTACATCGGCCGGCAGATAGCGCGAGGCCACCTCCATGGCGGCCCCGCCGTTCAGCCCCTGCGGGAGCAGACTGCGCTGCAGGGCGAGCGCCGCAGTGTGCTCACGGGTGTAGCGGCGGGCGTTCTCCACCCACACCGCGGCCCTGCTGACCAGCTCCTCGGCCAGCAGCAGATCGTCCTCCTCGAACGGCTGTGGATGCTCCATACGGACGAAGGTCGCCACCCCCAGCACGGTGCCGCGCGCGGACAGCGGCACCCACATCACCGAGTGCATGCCGAACTCCGCGATGCTCCTGGCCCGCGCCGGGTCCTTCGCGACCCACGGGGCGGTGGCCGGGTCCAGGAACGGTTCCAGCACCGCGGTGCCGTTGACCATGCTCTCGAAGTACGGCGAGGACCTGGGTGCGTCGATCGTGTCTCCGGTGGCGATCACCGACTCCGGGCAGCCCTCGTGGATCGACTGCTGACCGGCACGCCGTACCGCGCTGTCGGCCGGCCCCGAACCGGGTTCGTCGCCGTGCAGCACCGCTTCGAGCAGATCGACGGTCACGAAGTCGGCGAGCGTCGGCACCGAGAAGTCGGCCAGTTCCTGGGCGGTCCGCATCACGTTCAGCGTGCCCCCGATACGGGCGCTGGCCTCGCTGAGCAGGGCCAGGCGCTCCCGGGCCCGCCATCTGTCGGTGACGTCCATGCCCATGTAGCACACGCCCAGCGTTTTGCCGTCCGGGTCGTCGAGCCGAAAGAAGGAGGTGGAGTAGGCGTGTTCCTGGTGCGGATCCGCCCAGGTCCAGCCCCGGTACTCGTAGTCGATGACCGGCACGCCGGTCTTCAGTACCTGTCGCATCTGTGCTTCGAGCGCGTCGGTGTTCAGGCCCGGCAACGAGTCCGACATGCGGCGCCCGAGCCGCTCAGCGCGCGGCACACCGCCGTAGCGCTCCAGGGTGTCGTTCATCCACACATAGCGCAGGTCCGGGCTGAGCACGGCCATGCCGAGCGGGGAGCGGGTGAGGAAGCCTTCCAGCACCTCCCAGTTGACCGCCCAGGTCGGTGCCTTCGACACGTCGATCGCCGATACGAGCCAGGCCTTGCGGTCGCTGGTGTCGGACATCGTGGTCACCCGCAGCCCGACCTCAAGCCGGCGGCCGTCACGGTGCCGAGCGCCCACCAGGCCACCCCAGCTCTCCCGGATCCCGCACTCATCGGCGACGTCGGCCGCCCGTGACGCGTCTTCGGGCTGCGCCAGCAAAGTGACGGCGGAGCGGTCGAGGACCTCCGACGCGCCGTATCCCAGGAGCCGCTCAGCGGCCTCCGTCCAGCCGATGACCGTGCCCTTCGCGTCGATCACCGCAGCAGCCACATTCGCCATCTCGAACGGCCCATGCGTTCCGTCCGGTGTTACCTCCTTGGGGAACATCATGACAGCCGTCCCATCTGGCGGATGGCATATGGGACATTCTAGTTCGTACCACCTGGCACTGCCCCCCTCTTGGACCGCTCCCGGGCCTCGCCCTCCTCCTCGCCCTGGCCCTACTCCTGGCCCCGCCCGCCCTACTCCTGGCCCTCGCCGGTGGTGAGTCGGGCGATCATCAGCGCCACCAGGATGATCGCGCCGTAGATGGCCTGGATCCAGAAGGACGACACCTGCGCCAGGGTGAGCAGGTTCTCCAGCATGCCCAGCAGCAGGACCCCGAGCAACGCCCCGGCCAGGGATCCCTTGCCGCCGTTCAAGCTGATGCCGCCGATGACGGCGGCCGCGAACACGGTGAAGATCAGGCCCTGTCCCTGATTGGCGTTGATCGCCCCGACCCGTCCGGCGATCACCAGACCGGCCAGCGCGGCCAGCGTCCCGCCGATGACCAGAACGCCCCAGGCCACCCGGTCGACGCGGATGCCCGCAGCCCGCGCGGCGGAGACGTTGCCGCCCACCGCGTACACCGCGCGGCCCAGCCGGTGGTAGCGCAGCGCCCACCCGGCGACGGCGAAACAGGCACCGGTCGCCCACACGGAGACGGGGACGCCGAGCCAGTTGTCGGACCCGAGGGCGAAGAACGCGGCGGGGGCGTCGAACAAGGTCTTGCCGGACACCATGCCGACCAGGACTCCGCGCAGCACGATGTTCATCGCCAGGGTCACGATGAAGCCGTTGAGCTGGAGCTTGACGATCAGCAGACCGTTCACGGCCCCGATCAGCGCCCCGGTGAGCGGAATGATCAGCAGGCCGAACCACGTGGGCAGCTCGCTGCCGAAACCCGCCGAGGCGGCCGGGATCACGGCCATGAAGCCGAGGGCCGGGGCGAGCCCCGCGATCGACTCCAGCGAGAGGTCCATCTTGCCGCTGATCAGGATCATCGCCTCGGCGAGCACCAGCAGTCCGAGCGCCGAGGAGGCGCTGAGCACATTGAGCAGGTTGTCCCGCTCGAGGAAGCTGTCATTGCTGACCGCACCGATGACCAGCAGCAGCACCACCGCGGGCAGCAGCGCCAGGTCGCGGATCCGGCCCAGGGCGATCGCGCGGACGGGGTGGCGGACCGCGCCGTCCGGCCCACCACCGGGCCCCGGGCCGTTCGGCGCGGTGTCATTCATGGCCGGTGCCGACCCCTTCGACCGAGGCCACCAGTTCCTCGTCGGTCCAGCCGGCGCCGTACTCGGCGGCGAGGGCGCCGTTGAACATCACCAGGACGCGGTCGCAGGTGCGCAGGTCCGCCAGCTCGTCGGAGACGACGAGTGCCGCGCGTCCCGCGGCCCTGGCTCGGTCGACGACCGACAGCAGCGCCCGCTTGGATCTCACGTCGACACCCGCCGTCGGATTGACGAGCACGAGTACCCCCGGGTCGGTGGCCAGCGCCCGGCCCATGACGACCTTCTGCTGATTACCGCCCGACAAGTCCTTGACCGGCTGGTCCGGGCCGGCCGTGGTGATGTCGAGAGCGGTGATGGTCCGCCGGGCGAAGGCGTCCCGGGCCCGGCGCGAGATCACGCCCAGCCGCCCCAGCCGGTCCATGATGGTCATGGAGGCGTTCTCGGCCACCGACAGCTCCGGTACCAGTCCTTCGTGATGCCGGTCGCGCGGCACACAGCCCACGCCCGCCGCGAGCGCCGAGGCGACGCTGCCGGGCCGCGTCGGACGGCCGAGAATCTCGATGAGCCCGCTGTCGGGCCGGTACAGCCCGGCCAGCGCCTCGGCGACCTGATGGCTCCCCGAGCCCGCGAGCCCGGCCAGCCCCACCGTCTCGCCGGACCGGACGGTGAAGCTGACGTCGGTGAAATGCGGGCCGTTCAGCCGGTGCACCCGTACGGCCACGGGCGCGTCCGCCGGCCGCGACCGGACGCGGCCGGCGCCGGGGACCGCACCCGCGCCCCGCTCGCCGGTCATCGCCTGGATGAGTTCGGTCCTGCCCAGCTCGCCCACGGGCGCCGTGGTGATCCAGCGGGCGTCCCGCAGGACGGTGACGACCTGGCAGACGGCGTAGACCTCCTCCAGATGATGGGAGATGTAGAGAAAGGTGATCCCGGCCCGCTGCAACCGCCGAACATGGGTGAACAGGCGGTCGATCGCCCGGCTGTCCAGCTGGGCGGTCGGCTCGTCCAGGATGATGAACCGGGTTCCGCGCGAGATCGACCGGGCGATCTCCACCAACTTGGCGTCCCCGACGGTGAGCCCGCCCGCCGGCACGTTCTCGTCGACCTCCACCCCCCATTCGTCCAGCAGGTCGCGGGCCGCCGAGCGCATCCGCCGCCAGCTGATCACCTGGCCGCGCACCGTGGGTTGCCGGTTGACGTACAGGTTCTCCGCGACAGTGAGATCACGGATGATGGTCGACTGCTGGTACACGCAGGCGACCCGCCGCTGCCACGCCTCACGGTCCGCCGGGCCGGGGGCGGGTTCACCGTCGAACAGGACGACACCACGGTCCGGCCGCTGCAGTCCGGTCAGGATGGCCACCAGGGTCGACTTGCCGGCCCCGTTACGGCCGACCAGGGCGTGCGACTCACCGGCCCGCACGGCGATCCGCACGTCGTCCAGGGCCACGGTGGGCCCGTAGCGCTTACGGATCCCGTTGGCCTCGGCCACCGCGGGGCGGCCGGGGCCGTCGGCGCGGGGTTCGGTCAGTGGCGTCCGGTTCATCGCGGTCTCGCTTCCTGGCCGCCCGGGGAGACGGTCTGCCGGGTCTCAGGAGCTCTTGCCGATCTGGTTGCCCCACAGCGACGGGTCGTCGACGTTGCCCTTGGTCACCAGGGGCGCCGGGAGCTGGTCCTCCAGGATTCCGCTGGGCAGCCGGACGATGGTGCTTCCGTGGCCGGTCGGGCCCGGGTGGAAGGTCTGGCCCTCCATCGCCCGCTTGATGTAGAAGATGCCGTATTTGGCGTACAGGTCGGTCGGCTGGGAGACGGTCGCGTCGATCAGGCCCTTGCGGATCGCGTCCAGCTCCTGCGGGATGCCGTCATTCGAGACGATCACGATGTGCCTGGGATCGCCGGCCGCCACCAGCGCGTTGTGCCGCCGCAGCGTGCTCAGCGTGGGGGCCAGA
Organism: Streptomyces sp. NPDC050121; assembly: GCF_044460385.1. Taxonomy (NCBI): domain Bacteria; kingdom Bacillati; phylum Actinomycetota; class Actinomycetes; order Kitasatosporales; family Streptomycetaceae; genus Streptomyces; species Streptomyces sp. NPDC050121. Next base: position 310,574 of record NZ_JBITJV010000005.1, read on the forward strand.
TACACGCCGCCGGCCTGCAGGTAGATGCCCTTGACATCGGGGTTGGCGGTGTAGAGCGCCTCCAGGCCTGCCGCCGCCTTCTCCGCGTTCCAGACGGCGGGAATGTCCAGCACCTTGATGCCTGGGTAGTTCTTCTTGATGCACGCGCTGAACGACTCGGACCGGTCCCGCCCGTTGATCGACGCCAGATCGCCCTGGATCTGCACGACCTTGCCCGTCTTCACCGCGTCGCCGAGCTGCCGGCAGGCCTTCTCGCCGTAGGCACGGTTGTCGGCCCTGACCACCATCGCGACCTTGCCCTTGTCCGGCGCCACATCGACGGCGACCACCGGCACGCCCTTGCGCTGTGCGGCGTTCAGCCCGGTGACGATCGCCGCGGAGTCCAGCGGCGAGACGACCAGGCCCTTCGCGTTCTGGGCGAGCAGATTCTGGATGTCGGTGATCTGTTTGCTCGGGTCGGAGTCGGAGTTCACCGTCTGAAGCAGGCGAACGTCCTGCGCGGCGGCCTGCTTGGGGACGTAGGAGTTGTACGACTCCCAGAACGGCGAGGTGAGCAGCGGCAGGACCACCCCGACCTTGCCCGAAGCGGTGTCGGTGGTGCTGCTCGTGCCCCCACCGCAGGCGGTGACGGCCGGCCCGCAGCCGAGTGCGAGGGCTGTTCCGACAGCGGCGATGCGTCGCTTCATGTACTCGGCTCCGAGTGAGTGGTCAGCGGTCGGTCGTCCCAGTGGAAGGAGGCACGTCGTACGGGGCCTGCCAGGCGGCGCCGCCGGGGTACGCGTACGCGGCGAGCGACTCGGGCCGCATCGCCGAGCTGAAGCCGGGGGCGGTCGGGGCCGCGTACCGCCCCCGGACGATCACCACCGGGTCGAGGAAGTGCTCGTGCAGATGATCCACGTACTCGATGACCCGGTCCTGGAGGGTGCCGGAGACCGCCAGATAGTCGAACATCGCCAGGTGCTGCACCAGCTCGCACAGGCCCACCCCGCCCGCGTGCGGGCACACCGGGATCCCGAACTTGGCCGCGAGCAGGAGGATCGCCAGGTTCTCGTTGACTCCCCCGACCCGGCAGGCGTCCAACTGCAGGAAGTCGATCGCGTCCGCCTGGAGCAGTTGTTTGAACACCACCCGGTTGTGCACATGTTCGCCCGTCGCCACCCGCACCGGCGCCACCTCCCGGCGGATCGCCGCGAGACCGAGGATCTCGTCCGGGCTGGTCGGCTCCTCGATCCAGTACGGGTCGAACTCCGCCAGTCGCCGGATCCACCCCACCGCCTCGGTGACCCCCCAGCGCTGATTGGCGTCCAGCCCCATCCGCACCCCGGGGCCGATGATCCCCCGCGCGGTACGGCACCGCCGCACATCGTCGTCCAGATCGGCGCCGACCTTGAGTTTGATCTGCCTGAACCCGCTGTCCACGGCCTCCCGGGCCAACCCGGCGACCTTGTTGTCCGAATAACCGAGCCAGCCAGGAGACGTGGCATACGCCGGATACCCCTCGGCGAGCAGGCGCGCCTCCCGCTCCCCCATCCCGCTCCGCGCCCGCCACAGGATCCCCAGCGCCTCGTCGGGGGTCAGCGCGTCCTCCAGATAACGGAAGTCGAGCAACGCGACCACCTGCTCGGGCGCCAGGTCGGCCAGCAGCTTCCACAGCGGCTTCCGCTCCCGCTTCGCGTACAGATCCCACACGGCGTTGACCACGGCGCCGATGGCCATGTGCACCACGCCCTTCTCCGGCCCCAGCCATCGCAGCTGGCTGTCGCCGACGAGCGAGCGAGAGAACCCCCCGAGGTCGGACAGGACCTCTCCCAGCCGCAGCCCCACCACATGCGGGCGCAGCGCGTTGATCGCCGCCACCTCGACCTCGTTGCCCCGGCCGATGGTGAAGCAGAACCCGTGCCCCTCCAGCCCGTCCCCGGCATCAGTGCGGATGATCACGTATGACGCCGAATAATCCGGATCGGGATTCATCGCGTCCGACCCTTCGAGCCGACGAGATGTGGGGAACCGGATGTCGTAGGCGTCCAGCGCCGTGATCCGCCCCCGCGTCGGGTGGGGCCTCATGGCAGGCGGCTCATCGGCGTCATCGGGAGGACTCCAGAGAATCAGGCCTGACGGCAAGCTCGGACACCCAGATGAGTATATATCGCCCAAAAGCCTCGGTCCGCGTATGACGTGCGGGGCTTGCGCCGGGGCCGGACCCGCTCAGCCGAAGAAATCCATCCGCTCCTTCCTCGCCCCCTCCTCTAGGCTCTGGCCTGCGGTTCGCTGGGAGTCGCAGGGAGAGGGGAGTTCCCATCATGGGTGGGTCGGTCAGTGCTGTCAGCAGTAACGGGGTGTACTCCTTCACCAAGCCCAATCGCGACAGCGTCACGCTGCTCGCCGGGCTGGGGGTGGAGGGGGACGTGCACTCCGGGGTCACGGTGAAGCACCGGTCGCGGGTGAAGCAGGATCCCACGCAGCCGAATCTGCGGCAGGTCCACCTGATTCACGAGGAGCTGTTCGAGGAGGTGCGGGCGGCCGGGTTCGAGGTGACCGCCGGTCAGCTCGGCGAGAACGTGACCACGCGCGGGATCGACCTGCTCGCGCTGCCGGTCGGGACGCTGCTGCGGCTCGGCGCGGAGGCGGTGCTCGAGGTGACCGGGCTGCGCAACCCCTGCGCGCAGATCGACGACTTCCAGAAGGGCCTGCTGAAGCAGGTCGTCCGCCAGGACGCGAACGGGCGCCCGGAGTTCCGGGCCGGGATCATGAGCGTGGTACTGAGCGGGGGCGTGGTGCGGCCCGGGGACTCGATCACGGTCGAGCTGCCCGACGGGCCGCACCGGCCCCTGGAGCGTGTGTAGCCACTCCCTGCGCCCAGGCACTACGCCTTGTGTGGCATTACGCCCTGTGTGGCATTACGCCCTGAACGTCGCGGGGCGTTCCGGGCTCGCCTCCGCCAGTGCCTTGGTGACCGCCTCGACGCCGGCCTGAAGACCGTAGACGGGGGTGTCGGGCTGCTGGCGCCAGGAGTCGTCGATGCCGCCCGTGTCGACGGTGTCGAAGCCGAGCTCGTCGATGAGGGCGCGCACCTTCGCCTTCGCGGCCTCGTCGTCGCCGGCCACCGGGAGCGCCATGCGGTCGGGGTCGCCGGCGGGGAGCGGGCGGTCCAGGATGTCCTGGGCGAAGGTGCCGTTGAAGGCCTTGATCACGGGGTGGCCGATGCGGCGTTCCGTCCAGCGGCTCTCCGTGATGCCCTCGTCCTCGATCTCCGCGATCCGGCCGTCGCGCTGCTGCGGGTAGTAGTTGTTGGTGTCGATGACGGCGACGTCGTCGGCCGCGCCGTCCAGGATGCCGGACGGCAGGTCGGGCACCGCCTTCACCGGGATCGTGATCACCACGACCTCGGCGCCGCGGGCGGCCTCCTGGACGGTGACGGGGGTCGCCCCGGTCTCCTCGGCGAGTTCCGTGAGCGTCTGCGGGCCGCGGGAGTTCGCGACGGAGACGTCGTGGCCGAGGGCGGTGAGGCGCCGGGTGAGGTTGCCGCCGATGTTGCCCGCGCCGATGATGCCGATCTTCATGACAGGCCCTGCCTTCCGGAATCGATCAGTATCGATGCACATGCATGCGTCCTCTTGGCGCCAACCCCGGTCGGCGGCAGGCTATTCCACCCGCACGACGATCTTTCCCGTGTGCGTGTTCGTCTCCATCAGACGGTGGGCGTCCCGGATGCGGTCCAGGCCGTCGAAGACCTCGGCGACGACCGGGCGCAGGGTGCCGTCGGCGAGGCCGGAGCCGATGTAGTGGGCGGCACGGCGACGGCCCTCCGGGTTGCCGGTGACCACGAAGTCGGCGTAGCCGTGCACGGTCAGCGGCCACCGGCGGGGCAGCAGGATGGGCTGCGGGTCCAGCCAGCCGTAGCTGACCAGCGTGCCGTCCGGCACCACCGCCTCGCCCAGGGCCGCGAAGCCGGCCCCACCGATCGCGTCGAAGACGATGTCGACGCCCTGCCCTGCGGTCAGTCGCCGGGTCTCCTTGACCACGTCCTCGTCGTCGCTGACGATGACGTGCTCCGCGCCCAGGTCGTACAGGCGCCGTCGCTTGGCCTCGGTACGGGTGGTGACGACCGGGACGGCGCCGGCCCGGCGGACGACCTGGATCGCGGCCGTGCCCGCCCCGCTGGACGCGCCGGTGATCAGGACGTGGTCGCCGGGGCGCATCCCGGCCCGTTCGACCAGGGCGCCGTAGGCGGTCGTATAGGTCAGCCAGACGGCGGCCGCGGTGACGGGGTCGGCGCCGGCGGGACGCGCCACGAGCGAGGTCTCGGGCAGCAGGACCCGGTCGCCGTAGACGCCGTGGACACCGAGGTCGAAGTTGCCCGCCGACAGCACCGGGTCGCCGGGCGCGAAACCGGTCACGCCCTCGCCGACCGCCTCGACCTCGCCGGCCGCCTCGTAACCGTTGCGGGAACCGGGCAGGGTGGGCTGGTAGAAGTAGCCGCCCGAGCGGAAGAGGGCCTCGGCCCGGTTGAGCGCCAGCGCCTCGACACGGACGAGCACCTCCCCGGGTCCGGGCGCGGGCAGCTCCACCTCCTCGACGGTCAGGACGTCGGGGCCGCCTATCTCGTGAAAGAGCACTGCCCTGGCGGGAGTTGACGCAGAGGACGACGAAGGGCCCCATGAGGAACTTGACGAGGCATTCGACGGGGGATTCGTTGAAGAAGTTGTCATGCCGTCGACGCTAGGGCGGTGGGGCGAGACGATCCATGTCCATCGGTATCGCTTTCCTGTCCGTACGTCTCGCCCCACGCAAAGGGCCTACGGTGTCGGCATGGACGTACTCAGCGACGCCGTCGCCGCGATGCGCAGCGGGCGGCCGCACTCCTCGCGGCGGGACAAGTTCGCCCCCTGGGGGGTCCGGTTCGGGGCCTCGGACGGGGCCGGCTTCCATGTGCTGCTGCGCGGGTCGGCATGGCTGATCCCGGCGACGGGCGAGCCGGTGGCACTGGCGGCCGGGGACGTGGTGTTCCTGGCGCACGGGCACGGACACGCGCTGGCCAGCGGGCTCGACGTACCCGTGGAGGAGGCGCCGGTGGGCCCCGACGGGCGCTGGCTCAAAGAGCCGCCCCAGGAAGGGCAGTCGGCGACCGCGGACACCGTCATGATGTGCGGCGTCTACCAGTTGGACCGCGGCCGGGCCCACCGTCTCCTGGCCGAGCTGCCGGAGGTGGTGCACCTGCCCGCCCGGGTGGGCACGCACCGTTCGCTGCGGGCGGCGGTGGAGCTGCTGGGCATGGAGCTGGACGAGCGCAGCCCCGGTTCGGACGCCATCGTGACCGCGCTGCTGGACACTCTGCTGCTGTACATCCTGCGCGCCTGGTGGCAGCAGGAGCGGGGCGCCGGGCGGGCGGCGGGCTGGGCGGCCGCGCTCGCCGACCCGGCGGTCTCGGCGGCCCTGCGCGCGATCCACGGCGACCCGGCCCGCGCGTGGACCGTGGAGGAACTCGGCGCGGAGGGCGGCCTCTCCCGCGCCGCCTTCGCCCGCCGGTTCGCCGCGCTGGTGGGCGAGCCGCCGCTGACGTATCTGACGTGGTGGCGGATGACGACCGCCGGCCGGCTGCTGCGCGCGGACGACGTGCCGATGCGCCAGGTCGCCCAACGCACCGGCTACGCCTCGGAGTTCGCCTTCGCCAAGGCGTTCAAGCGGGAGTACGGGGTGGCCCCGGGCCAGTACCGCCGACGGACCGCGCCGGGGGCGCCCGCCCTACGGCCTTGACGGCCGCCGATCGAACGACCGGCATGGCGAAGGGGGGCGCCCAAGGCGGCGCCCCCCTCTCTGCCTGGACTCAGGTCACTTGCTCAGGTAAGCCCAGAACTCGTCGAACGAGAGAACCTTGTCCCCGTTGAGGTCGCGGCTCTTGATGATGACCTCGGCGACCGACTCGGTGACGTTCCAGTCGCCCTCCTGGGCCAGGGCGGCCTTGAACTCGGCCGCGGTGATGAAGCCGTCACCGTCCGTGTCGATCCGCTGGAACTGCTTGCGCGCTTCTTCGATGTCGGCCACCGATCCGCCCCTCTTCGTCATGCCTTGCGGTCCTACGTTGCTGTCCTACTGACGCAGGTCAGATTAACGGCCCGGGTGAACGCCCGGCGCAGCGGCCGCCCACAGACTCGCCGCCCACAGATTCGAGGAGTACCGACCATGGAGACCTTGCGGGAGATTCTCGACGCGGCCGCACGCGGGGCGTTCCCGCCGCCCGACGGCCGGACGACCGTCGTCCCCCAGCCCTCCCACCGCGACGCGGGCGTCCTCGCGTTCACCGCGCACTCGGTCGTCTTCACCGACGAGGACCCGGGCTGGGTGTACGGCGTACTGCGCGACGTGGACTGCGATCCCCTGTCGGCGTCCATGAACCCGCGCTTCCTGGCCGCTCTGATGGAGCGCACGGGGCGTACGGCCGAGACGATCGACGCGCTGCTGGTGGCCGCCCCGCTGCCCGGCGAGCCGCCGCTGCCGCTACGGGAGATCGAGGACCGCGGCCATCCCCGGATCCGCTACGCCCGGCGCCGGCGCCACGAGGTGCGCGCCTGGGTGGCGGACGGCGGGATCCTGGTCGTGGGGCGCGGCATGGGCGGCCGGCTGGAGGTGTCGGTCGAGGTCGACGAGACGGTACGACACCGGCGCCTCGGCCGCCGCCTGGTCACCGCCGCCCGCCACCTGGCCGGCGAGCCGCTCTGGGCTCAGGTCGCCCCCGGAAACGCCCGCAGCATACGGGCGTTCCAGGCGGCGGGCTACACACCGGTGGGGGCGGAGCTCCTGCTGACGGCGCCCGAGGACAGGTCCTAGCGGAAGATGCCGGTGTGGCCGAGTGAGTAGCGGCCGGGCTGGGGGTAGACGGCGAGGCCGTGCGGTCCCCTGCCGACCTTGATGCGGGCGAGCTGGCGGCCGGTGCCGGTGTCGATGGCGTACACCTCGGAGTCGTAGCGCCCGGACAGCCACAGGACCTTGCCGTCCGCCGAGACGCCGCCCATGTCGGGGCTGCCGCCGTCGGGCAGATGCCACTTCTTGGTGAGCGCGTTCTTGGTGAAGTCGAAGACGGAGACGGTGCCCTCGCCGCGGTTGGAGATGTACATCTCGCGGGAGTCGCGGCTGACGTACAGCCCGTGGCAGCCCTTGCCGGTGTACAGGAACCGCGGCTTGCCGAAGGTGTCGCCGTCGATGATCCACACCCCGTCGGCCATCATGTCCGCGATGTAGAACCGTTTGCCGTCGGGGGAGATCTTCACGTCCTGCGGCATGGCGCCCTTGAAGGGCAGTTTCTGCTGTCCGACGACCTTCATCCGCTCGGTGTCGACCTTCAGCAGTTCCCCGCTGAACTCGCAGGACACGATGAAGTACCGTCCGTCGAGGGAGAAGTCGGCGTGGTTGACGCCGTAGCAGGTGACCGGTTCGGTCTTGATCCGCTTCATGGTGTGCGGGTCGCGGAATACGAGTTCGCGGTCGAGGGAGGCCATGACGACGGCGTACCGGCCGTTGGGCGTGAAGTAGAGGTTGTACGGGTCGTGCACCTCGACCGACCGGCCGGTCTTACCGGTCTTCGGATCGATGGGGGTGAGGGTGTGCCCTCGGTCGTTGTTGACCCACAGCGTCTTCATGTCCCAGGACGGCACGACGTGCTGCGGCTGGCGGCCGACGTGGAGGGTGTCGATCACCTCGTACGTTGTCGGGTCGATGACGGAGACGGTGTCGGACTCGGTGTTGGGGACGTAGACCCGGGACGGGAAGTCCTTGACCACCGGGGAGAGTTTGTTCGGGCGGTCGGCGGCGTAGACGTCCTTGGGATCCAGCACGGGCGGCATGCCGGGCAGCCCGTCGACGACGGGTTTGCGCGGCTTCTTCGGTGCCGGGGCGGCCGCCTTGGTTGCCCGGTCCGTGCCGTCCCGGTCGGCGCCGGCCTTGCCGTCGGCGCCGCAGGCGGCGAGGACGGCGAGTGCGGCGCCGGCCAGCAGGGTGCTTTTGACGAGGTTGCGGTGCATCAGCCGATCAGCTCCGTGGTGGTGACCGCGCGCAGTCCGCGGTGGTCGAGTTCGTCCAGGACGGCGGGGAGCGCGGCGACCGTGTCCGCGTACCCGAAGTGCAGGCTCACGATGGACCCGTCCCGGACGGCGTCGAGGACGTTGCGGGCGACGGCGGGGGCGCCGGGCGAGGTGAAGTCGCGGGAGTCGACGTCGTAGGAGAGGACGTGCGGGTAGCCGGCGCGGCGGGCCAGCGTCTCGACGAGCGGGGAGGCGCGGGCGGTGCGGGAGGGGCGGAACCAGGTTCCGATGGATCCGGTGAGTCTGCGCAGCCGTTCGGCGCAGCCGGTGATCTCGGCCGCCGCGTCCGTCTCGGACATGGCGTTGATGTCCAGGTGGCGCTGGGTGTGGTTGCCGAGGTCGTGCCCGCCGTCGAGGATGCGGCGGGCGAGGTCGGGGTGTTCGTCGAGCCAGCTCCCGACGGCGAGAACGGTGACCCGCGCCCCTCGTCGCTCGGCCTCCCCGAGCAGGGTCCGGGCGACGGAGGGTTCCCCCTGCCCGTGGAAGGTGAGGGCGACCCGGGGCCGGTCCCGGGGCCCGTGAGTGATCTGGACGGGCTGCCCGGGGTAGGCGCGGGGGGCGCGGGCGGGTCTCGCGGAGGCGGGGCCGGCGGAGGCCGGGGTCGTGGCGGCGGGGGGCGCGGAGGTGGCGGCGGGGTGGGCGGCGACGGCGCCGGAGGCGGACCCGGGGGGCGAGCACGCGGCCGCGAACGCACCCCCGGCGACGAGCCCGGCGCCCGCCCACAGCACGGAACGACGGTCGGATGTGGTCACCCGCACCATTTAAGGGGTGAAATGCGACAATTCCGGCGATTGACGCAGCGGCGGCCCGTACAACCAGCCCGTCCGGCGCTCGCGGACGCGGCCGGCGCCGCGGTCGGCACCGCCGCCTACCGGTCGGCGACCCGCATCTCGAACCACGTCGTCTTCCCCCGCGGCAACAGGTCCACGCCCCACCGGTCGGACAGCTTGTCGACGAGGAACAGCCCCCGCCCGCTGACGTCCAACTCCTGGACCGGCATCAGACAGGGCAGGCCCCGGGAGGGATCGCGGACCTCGACGCGGATCCAGCCGCGTCGGCGCCGCATCCTCAGCCCGAAGGCGCGGGCGCCGGTGTGCCGTACGGCGTTGCCGACGAGTTCGGAGACGAGGAGGACCGCGTCCTCCGTCATCTTGGGGGTCAGTCCCCAGTGGCGCAGGACGACGACCTGGGCCAGCCGGCGGGCCGCGGCGGCGGACTCCGGGCGGGACGGCAGCTGGACCTCGCCCTCCGTCGGGTTGCCGAACAACTCCAGCGCCCTGAGCGCCCGTTCGTCCTCGACCGCAGGCGACCAGCGCGCCGCGGTCGCACGGCCCTGTCCCCGCGGCTGTTCGATGCCCTCCAGCCCCGCCATGCCCCCATCATGGCCGCCCGGAGTCCCCTACGGAGGCGTTCCGACGGAATACACCCCCCGGAACCTACCATTCCGCATGTTTCGCCCGGCATATGCCAGAGGCAGCCCATCCCCCATCAAACCCGCACCAACCTGCGATGACGGCCCATCCGGGGGTAATCGCCAGGCTTCCTCGACAGGGCAGGCTTAAGGTCGCCTTAAGGTTTCCATAAACCGCCCCATCGAGGGACCCGGGTGAGACGGCCCGTCAATTGCAAGCGATTTCAGGGGATGCCGAAGGAGACGTCCCTCACAGGAACTTGGCCTTCCCTGGGCCGTCCTCCACGAAGCTGCGCATGCCGATCTCGCGGTCGGCGGTCGCGAACAGGCCCGCGAACCAGTTGCGTTCGACCGCCAGGCCCGTCTCGATGTCCGTGTCCAGACCGGTGTCGATCGACTCCTTCGCCGCGCGCAGCGCGATCGCCGGCCCCTGCGCCAGCTTCGCCGCCCAGGCGTGCGCCTCCGTGTACACGTCGGCCGCCGGCACCACCCGGTCCACCAGGCCCAGCGTCAGCGCCTCGTCGGCCTTCACCATCCGGCCCGTGAAGACGAGGTCCTTGGCCTTGGAGGGGCCGATCAGCCGGGCCAGGCGCTGGGTGCCGCCGGCGCCGGGGATCAGCCCGAGCAGGATCTCCGGCTGGCCCAGCTTGGCGTTGTCCCCGGCGATGCGGAAGTCCGCGCACAGCGCGAGCTCGCAGCCGCCGCCCAGCGCGTATCCGGTGACGGCCGCCACGACCGGCTTGGGGATGCGGGCCACCGCCGTGAAGGACTCCTGCAGGGCGCGGGCGCGCAGGACCATCGCGGTGTGGTCCATCCCCTGCATCTCCTTGATGTCCGCGCCCGCCGCGAACACCTTCTCACCGCCGTACACGACGACCGCGCGTACGTCGTCACGGCGGGCCGCCTCCTCGGCGAGCTCCTTGAGCCGGTCCTGGGTGGCGATGTCCAGCGCGTTCATGGGCGGGCGGTCGAGGCGGATGGTGCCGACGCCTTCGGCGACTTCGAGATTCACGGTCATGGCAGCAGGTTAACCATCACTAACGACTACGGGTCCGGTGCCGTGCGTCACAGGACGTACGGCACCGGACCCGTTCACCGGACCCGGGAAGAGGGGACGGTTACTTCTTCCACTCCGACCAGGGGATGTTCCAGCCGTTGAGGCCGTTGGCCGGGTCGACCGTCGGGTCGGTGGAGTTCTGCACGGTCACCACGTCGCCGACCATCGAGTGGTTGAAGAACCAGGCGGCCGCCACGGAGCTGTCGTAGCCGCCGCGCACGTCCCGCAGGCCGATGCAGCCGTGGCTGGCGTTGTAGTTGCCGAAGGCGTCGCCGCCCCAGTAGTTGCCGTGCACGAAGGTGCCGGAGTTGGTCAGGCGGATGGCGTGCGGGACGTCCTTGATGTCGTACTCGCCGTCGTAGCCGACGGTGTCGCCGTTCATCCGGGTCACGGTGAACTTCTCGCTCATCACCATCTGGCCGTTCCAGGTCGCGTAGCCGGGCTTGCCGGTGGTGACCGGGATGGTCCTGACGACCTTGCCCTCCTGCATGACCTTCATCGTGTGCTTCTTGGCGTCCACGATGGACACCTGGTTGCGGCCGATGGTGAAGGACACCGTCTTGGACTGCTTGCCGTAGACGCCCTTGCGGCCCTCGACGCCGTCGAGGTTCAGCTCGACGGTCACCTTGGTGCCGGCCTTCCAGTACTTCTCCGGGCGGAAGTCCAGGCGGTCGTTGCCGAACCAGTGGCCCTCGACCTCGACGGCCGGCACGGTCGTGATCTTGATGGCCTTCTCGACGTCGGCCGGCTTGGTGATGCCGCGCGTGAAGTTGACCGAGAACGGCATGCCGACGCCGACCGTCGAGCCGTCCTCGGGCGTGAAGTTGCCGACGAAGGTGTTCTGCGGGCTCAGCGTGGTGAAGGACGAGTCCTCGGCGGCCGTCCGGCCCTCTGCGTCCTTGGCGACCGCGTGCACCTGGTACGCGGTGGACGCGGAAAGGTGGGTGGCGGGCGTCCAGCCGGCTCCGTCGGCCGAGATCGCGCCGTCGATCTTCCGGCCCTTGGTGTCCTTGACCGTCACCTCGGTCAGTTTGCCCTTGGCGGCGGTGACCTTCAGCGTGCCGCTGGTGTCGACGTCCTTGGCCCCGGTCTTCGGGGCGATCGTGACGACCGCCTCCGACTGCTTGCTCTCGGCGGCGGCGGAAGCCCCCTTGCCGCCCGCGTCCTTGGCGTCGGCCCCGGCGTCCGAGTTCCCACCGCCACCGCACGCCGTGACGGCCAACAGCAGGCCTCCGGCGATCAGCGCCAGCCGCTTGTCGCGGCCGCGCGGGCGCCCCCCAACCGACGCCCCCGATATCGGTCGCACGTTCAAAGTCGTTCTCCCCACTCCCCCGGGCCCGACCGGACCCGCACCGCGACGCGTCCCCCGCGTTCGCCGCATACTAACCACAAGGTCAACGGCCTGGACGGGCCAAGATTGTCACCGTTCAGTCCCAACTAGGACTGTGCGAACACGGGGAAGGTTGCACAGGGAACGAAGCCATTTCGGCAAGGTCATTTCACGGCACTGCCCGCGATCCACTCCTTCCAGCTCAGGTTCCAGCCGCCGAGTCCGTTGTCGGGAGCGACCTGCTTGTCCTTGCTGTGGACGACCTCGACGACGTCCCCGACGAGGCTGCGGTCGAAGAACCAGCCCGCGGGCGTGTCCGAGCTGCCGCCCTTGACGTCCCTCAGCCCCACGCAGCCGTGGCTGACGTTGGCGTTGCCGAAGACGTCCTCCTCGGCCCAGTAGTTGCCGTGCAGGAAGGTGCCGGAGTTGGTCAGCCGCATGGCGTGCGGCACGTCCGGGATGTCGTACTCGCCCTTGCCGTCGGCCTTCTTGAAGCCGACGGTGGCGCCGTTCATCCGGGTCAGTTCCAGCATCTCGGTCACCACCATCTTGCCGTTGTAGGTGGTGTTCTTCGGCGCCCCGGCGGTGATCGGCACGGTGGTCAGCAGTTCGCCGTCACGCCGCACCTGCATGGTGTGCTCGGCCGCGTCGACCAGGGAGACCTGGCTGCGCCCGACGGTGAACGAGAACGACTTGCGCTGCAGCCCGTAGACGCCGGGCGCCCCCTCGACGTCGCGCAGGCCGAGCGCGACGGTGACGCGGGTGCCGGGCGCCCAGTACCGCTCGGGGCGGAAGTCGAGGCGGGTGGCGCCGAACCAGTGCGGCCGGATCTCCACCGCCGGCTCGGCCGTGACCCGTACGGCGCGTTCGACCGCGGCCCGGTTCTCGATCTCCCGGTTGAACTCCAGCGAGACGATCATGCCGGTGCCGACGACGGCGCGGTTGTCGGGGGTGACGTAGCCGATGAAGCGCTCCCCGGGGACGTAAGTGGTGAACGTGCTGTGCCGGGCCGAGCGGTTGCCGTCGCCGTCCACCGCCACGACGTCGACGGTGTAGCGGGCGGCGAGCCCGAGCCGGTCGTCGTCCGGCCGCCAGCTCAGGCCGTCCGCGGCGACCTTGCCCGGCACCTCGGCCTCCTGCGCGTCCTGCGAGCGGACGACCTTCACCGACTCCAGCCGCCCGTCGGGCACCCGCACCCGCAGCCCCTCCCCCGGCCGCACGCCCTTGGCGCCGTCCGCCGGGGTGACGCGGATGACGTCCTCGGGAGCCGGGGGTTTGCCGAGCATCCGGTCGATGCCGCTCCGGCTGTCTCCGCCGGTGCAGCCGGCGGCCCCGGCCAGTAGTCCTGCCCATGTCAGTACGGCGGCCAGTGCGACCCCCGCGCGCCGTGCGCGCCCATGTACGTGCCTCACGGGGTGCCCAACGACCGGGCACGCCCCGGGGAAACGTGAGTGCGAGGGCCGCTCTGGGCAGAAATGGGGGGGAGGACGACATCACGGGGAGCCGCGGCGGGACACCGCGCGCTCTTTGCCCACGTCGTTCCATGAGCCGCGGGAGGCGAGCCGGTGTCCAGCGCAGCCGAGCAGGAGGCGGTGGCGGCGAAGCGCGCCGCGCCGGACACCGTCGTGAACGGTGCGTCGCGCAAGGTGCCGGGCCCACCCGTGCGGCCGGGCGCGCCCACCCCGCTGGGCGCCCGCTTCCGGGTCGGTCCGGACGGCGTCGCGGGCACCAACTTCGCACTGTGGGCGGGGGGCGCGGAGGCGGTCGAGCTGTGCCTGTTCGACGAGGCGGGACGGGAGACCCGCGCCCCGCTCACCGAACTCACGCACGAGATCTGGCACGGCTTCGTGCCGGGCGTGATGCCGGGCCAGCGCTACGGCTTCCGGGTGCACGGCCGCTGGGACCCGTGGACCGGCGCCCGCTGGAACCCGGCGAAGCTGCTCCTGGACCCGTACGCCCGCGCGGTGGACGGCGCCAAAGGAAATGATTACAGCAGGCTGCCGCCGGAGGTGTACGGGCACGTCCGGGACTGGCCCCAGCAGCAGGTCGCCGACACCGTCCGCGACGAACGGGACTCGGCACCGCACGTCCCGAAGGGCGTCGTCGTGCACGATGACGACGACTGGGCCGACGACCGCCGTCCGAAGACCCCCTGGGCGGACTCGGTCATCTACGAGCTCCATGTGCGCGGCTTCACCCGACGGCACCCGGGGATTCCGGAGCACCTGCGTGGCACGTACGCCGGACTGGCCCATCCGGCGGCCGTGGACCACCTGGTGAGGCTGGGTGTGACGGCGGTGGAGCTGCTGCCGGTCCACCAGTTCGCCCACGAGGACCATCTGCTGCGCCGCGGCATGAAGAACTACTGGGGCTACAACTCGATCGGCTACTTCGCCCCGCACGCCGCCTACTCGGCCACCGGGACGACGGGGCAGCAGGTCGGCGAGTTCAAGCGGATGGTGCGCGCGCTGCACGCGGCCGGGATCGAGGTGATCCTCGACGTCGTCTACAACCACACGGCTGAGGCCGGCGAACTGGGCCCGACCCTGTCGCTGAAGGGCATCGACAACCGCGGCTACTACCGCCTCCAGTCGGACGCCCGCCGTTACGCCGACTACACGGGCTGCGGAAACACCCTGCACGTCGTCCAGCCCCATGTCCTGAGGCTGATCACCGACTCGCTGCGCTACTGGGTGACGGAGATGGGCGTGGACGGCTTCCGCTTCGACCTGGCGGCGGCGCTGGCCCGCTCCATGCACGACGTCGACATGCTGTCCCCGTTCCTCGCGGTGATCGCGCAGGACCCGGTGCTCCGGCGGGTGAAGCTGATCGCGGAACCGTGGGACGTGGGCTCGGGCGGCTACCAGGTCGGCGCCTTCCCGCCCCTGTGGACGGAGTGGAACGACCGCTACCGCGACGCCGTACGCGACTTCTGGCGGCACGCGCTGCCGGACGTACGGGAGATGGGCTATCGCCTGTCGGGTTCCAGCGACCTGTACGCGTGGGGCGGCCGGCGCCCGTACGCGTCGGTCAACTTCGTGACGGCGCACGACGGCTTCACCCTCCGCGACCTGGTGTCCTACGAGCGCAAGCACAACGAGGCCAACGGCGAAGGCAACCGGGACGGCACGAACGACAACCGCTCCTTCAACTGCGGGGCCGAGGGCGACACCGCCGACGAGCGCGTACTGGCCCTGCGGCGACGGCAGTTGAGGAACCTGCTGACGACCCTGCTGCTGTCGACGGGCGTGCCGATGCTGGTCGCGGGCGACGAGCTCGGACGCACCCAGCAGGGCAACAACAACGCCTACTGCCAGGACAACGAGACCAGCTGGCTGGACTGGGGCCTGCTGGAGGAGCCCGGCTGGCGGGCGCTCTTCGACCTCACGTCGCGGCTGATCGCCCTGCGCCACCGGCACCCGGTGCTGCGCCGCCGGGCCTTCTTCTCCGGGCGGGCGCACTCGGCGGACGGGCTGCGGGACCTGGCCTGGTTCACCGAACGGGGCACGGAGATGACGGAGGGCGACTGGTACGCCCCCGCCGCGACCCTCGGCATGTACCTCTCGGGGCGGGACATCCCCGGCCGCGACGAACAGGGCGCGCCGATCACCGACGACAGCTTTCTCGCCGTCCTGCACGCCGGTGACACTCCGGTGGACTTCGTCCTGCCGGGGCCGCCGTGGGCGGAGCGGTACGAGGTGGTCGTCGACACGTCGAGCGAGGAGCAGGGGGAGGCGCCGGGGGTGACGCATCCGGCGGGGGTGGCGGTGACGGTGCCGGGGCGGGCGGTGCTGTTGTTGCGGGTGGTGGGGTGAGGGGGCGAGTTCACGAACCGCCGCGTCGCGCGCTCACCGCCGCCCCCGGCCCAGGATCCCCCGCTCGTACGCCGTCGCCACCGCTGCCGCGCGGTCGTTGACGCCCAACTTGGCGTACAGATGGGTGAGATGGGTTTTGACGGTGGCCTCGCTGATGAACAGCTCGCGGGCGATCTCGCGGTTGGACGTGCCCTTGGCGACCAGGGTGAGGACCTCGTGTTCGCGGGCCGAGAGAGGCTCGGCCGCGGGTGCCCGGGGCGTGCGGACCGCGGAGACCAGGCGGGTGGCCACGGCGGGCGACAGCACCGTACGGCCTTCCGCCGCCGCCCGGACCGCCGTGAACAGCTCGTCCCTGGGGGCGTCCTTCAACAGGTAGCCCGTCGCGCCCGCCTCGATCGCGGGGAGGGTGTCGGAGTCGGTGTCGTAGGTCGTCAGGACCAGGATCTTCGAACGCGCTCCGCGGCGGGTCAGTTCGCGGATGGCGTCCACCCCGCCGCCGCCCGGCATACGGAGGTCCATCAGGATCACGTCCGGGTCGGCCGTCGCCGCCGTCGCCACCGCCTCCACTCCGTTCGCCGCCTCGCCCACGACCGTGAAGCCGGCGGCGGACTCGAACATGCCGCGCAGACCGTCCCGTACGACGGGATGGTCGTCGACGATCAGCAGCGTGATCAGGGGTGCGTCACTCATGGCGGATCAACGGTACGTGAGCCGACAGCGCCGTGCCCTGCCCCGGGGCGGACTCGACGGTCAGGGCGCCCGAGACGCGTTCGGCGCGGGCCCGCATGCCGTCGAGGCCGAAGCCGCCCGTCCGGGTGCGGGGGCGGGTGCGCACGGCGTCGGGGGCGAAGCCGACGCCGTCGTCGCGGATGTCGAGGATGACCTCGTCGCCCAGGTAGGAGAGGGTGACGCCGACCCGGGTCGCCCCGGCGTGCCGCGACGCGTTGGAGAGGGCCTCCTGGGCGATGCGCAGCAGGGTGGCGGCGATCTCGTCGTGGAGCTGCTCGGCCGTGCCCGTGATCGTGAACTCGGCGCGTACGCCGGTGCGTTCGCCCCATTCGACGACCGTCTTCTTCAGGGCCTCGGGCAGTCCGTCGTTCTCCAGCGCCACCGGGGCCAGGTTGTGCACGGAGCGACGGGCCTCGCCGAGGCTATGCCGGGCCAGGTCCATGGCGCGGTCGGTGTGTTCGCGGGCCTGGTCCCGGTCGGGCGTGTTCGCGACGACCTGGAGCTGGGCGATGATGCCGGTCAGGCCCTGGGCGATGGTGTCGTGGATCTCGGCGGCGAGCCGCCGCCGTTCGTCGGCGACCCCGGCCTCCCGTGCCTGGACGAGGAGTTGGGCGTGAAGGGCGGCGTTCTCATCGAGGGCCTGCTGCAGGGCGGCGTTGGTGCGTTCGAGTTCGGCGATGGTCGCGGTGCGTTCGCGGGCCCGCTGCATCTCCTGCTCGGTGAGATGGGCGACCACCATCTGCAGGCCCGAGTTGGCGACCAGCAGCGCGCCGAAGACGGCCCACTGCACCCCGCTCCCGAACGGCATCCCGCCGGCCTGCGCGCCGGCCACGGTGACCGCGCTCGCCAGCAGCCCGAGCCGCTGCCACCGCCTGCCCGGGATCGTCTCGTCGGCGTCCATGTAGCCGGCGGCGGCGTAGAACGCGAAGAACGGGTTGATCCAGGTGAGGACGAAGGCGAGGGCCCAGCGGACGACGTAGTACGCCGTCCCGGTCCGGGACGGCGTACGGCCGCGGCCGGGCCGGCGCACCCGCACGCCGTGCCACCACAGCTGGAGCGCGACCGCCGTGCCGAGCAGGGCCCAGGCGGTGTACCACTTGGCCGGGGAGGCATGGGGGTCGGCGGTCGCGAGCGCGGGGACGAGGCCGATGCAGAGCAGCGCGTACGGCCCCCAGGTGTGCAGTTGGTCCCAGCGCCGGTCGATCTGGCTGTCCACCGCGGTCATGTCCCCAGTCTGCACGGAACCGCCCCTACTCCCAGCGGAACCAGCGACTTGCCGCACCCGTCAGCAGCAGGATCCACACCGCCAGCACGCCCAGGTGGCTCCAGCCCGGCCAGTGCCCGGCCGCCGCCTGGTTCAGTGCCTGCGCGGCCGCCCCGAACGGGGTGTAGCCGACGATCCGGGCGAGCAGGTGCGGCATGGACTGCACCGGCGCCCACACGCCGGCGCAGAACATCGACGGGAAGAACACGGCCGAACCGATCGCGCCCGCGATCTTCGTCGTACGGGACAGGGCCGCCACCACCGATCCGAGAGCAAGGGCGGCCAGAACGGCCAGCAGCAGGGCGAGGACGTATCCGAGGGGCTGTTGCGGCAGGCGTACACCGAAGCCGAGCCGCCCGACCGCGAGGGCGAGCAGCGCGGAGACCAGGGCGGCACCGCCGTACACCACCATCTGCGCGGACAGCAGGGCGCTCGGCCGGACCGGCGTGGTGGCCATCCGGCGCAGGATGCCGCGCTCCCGGTAGCCGGTGAGGGTCTGCGGCATCGCCTGCAGACCGCCGACGATCATGCCGAGCAGCACGGCGACCGGGACGTAGACGTCGATGGTGCGCAGACCGCCGAGGTCGGACTGGTGGTCCCGGAAGGACGGGATGGAACCGAGGATCACCAGCAGCAGGGTCGGGAAGAGCAGGATCCAGAAGATGGCTCCGGGTTCGCGGCGGAAGAGGCGGACCTCGGTCCTCAGTACGGCGGTGCTCATGCCGCACCCTCCTTCGTGTCGGCGTTCGTCTCGGCCTTCGTCAGGTCGAGGAACGCGTCGTCGAGCGTGGCGTCCAGGACGCGCAGCTGATGGGCGGTGATGCGGTGGCGGGCCAGGAGGGTGATGACGGCGTTGACCGTCTCGTCTGTGCCGGAGAGGGTGATACGGCCGTCCTTGTGCTCGACGGACGCGAGCGCGGGGAGGACGGCGAGGTCACGGTCGTCCAGCGGGGCGGAGGGGGTGAAGCTGATGACGGTGGCCCCGGCCGAGCGCCGGATCAGTCCCGTCGGGGTGTCCAGGGCGGCCACCCGCCCCTTGTCGATCACGGCGATCCGGTCGCACAGCCGCTGGGCCTCCTCCATGAAGTGGGTGACCAGCAGGACCGTCACCCCGCCTGCCCGCACGTCCTCGATGAGCTCCCAGGTGTCGCGGCGGGCGCGCGGGTCCAGGCCGGTGGTCAGCTCGTCCAGGACGACGATCCGCGGGTCGCCGATCAGGGCGAGCGCGATGAACAGGCGCTGCTTCTGGCCGCCGGAGAGCTTCGCGAACCGGGTGGACAGCTTCGGGGTCAGACCGAGGCGTTCGGCGAGCGGACGCCAGTCCAGCGGCCTCGGGTAGAAGGAGGCGTACAGCTCCAGGGCCTCCCGGACGGTGAGTTTGGGCTGCAGTTCGCTCTGCTGGAGCTGGGCGCCGAGGACGCGGGCCACGCGCGCGTGGTCGGCGACGGGGTCGAGGCCGGTGACCCGGACCCGGCCCGCGTCCGGCACGCGCAGACCCTCGACGCACTCGACGGTGGTGGTCTTGCCGGCGCCGTTCGGGCCGAGGATCCCGAAGACCTCGCCCTCCTCGACGGCGAAGGACACGCCGTCGACGACCGCACGGCCGTCGTAGGACTTGCGCAGCTCGGTGACTTCGATGACGGGCATGTCACCAGGGTTCCGGTCGGCGCCGGGCCCGCACATCGGCCGGCTCGCTCCACCGCACATCAGCCGATCGGTGGATACGGCGGTACGACCCCTCGAACGAACGGCTCGAACACGCAGTCGTAGGACCAGCGTCCGAGTCCGGTCCGGCCAAAACTCGGTGGGCGTTGTCAGTGCCGGTCCGTAGGCTCGCGGTGATGGCCAGTACACGTGCAACCACCACCCCCGACCGCTCCGCCGTACGCTCGCTGCTGCGCCTGTGGCCGTACGTGCGTCCCGCACGGCTACGGCTGTTCACGGCCGCCTTCGTCGCCGTGCTCGCCTCCTGTACGGGCCTGGTGATCCCGCTCGTCCTGAAGTGGATGGTGGACGGCCCCGTGGCCGACCGGGACACGGCCGGCGTCTGGCTGGGCGCGCTCGGCCTGCTGCTGCTCGGGTTCGCGGAGGCACTGCTGTTCGGGGCGCGGCGCTGGCTGGTGGCGCGTCCGCTGTCGCACGTCGAGGCGGAGATGCGGGCCGAGTTGTACGCGCGGCTGCAACGGCTGCCGGTGGCGTTCCACGACCGGTGGGCGTCGGGGCAGCTGCTGTCCCGGGCGACGGCCGACCTGGGGCTGCTGCGCATGTTCCTCGCCTTTCCGCTGACGTTCCTGCTGGTCAACTCGGTGACGATCCTTCTCGGAGTCGTCATCATGCTGATCCAGGACTGGACGCTCGGGCTGGTCATCCTCGGCCCGGCCATCCCCGTCGTCGTGATGTGCGTGTACTTCGAGAGCCGGTACGCGGTCGTGGCGCGGCGCGCCCAGGACCAGGTCGGGGACCTGACGACGGTGGTCGAGGAGAGCGTCCTCGGGATCAGGATCATCAAGGGCTTCGGCCGGCACCGCAGCCAGGCGCGGGCCTTCCGGGAACTGTCGTCGACGCTGCGCGGCACCGAGCTGGGCAAGGCCCGGCTGCTGGCCACGATCTGGGCCGTGATCGTGACGCTGCCCGAACTGGCGATCGGGGCCGCGCTGGTGCTGGGGGCGGTGCAGGTGGCGGACGGCGAGCTGTCCGCGGGCACCCTGGTCGCCTTCCTGTCCACCGCGCTCGCGCTGCGCTGGCCGGTGGACTCCATCGGGTTCCTGCTGGCGATGAGTCAGGAGGCGGCCACGGCCACGGAACGGTACTTCGAGGTGATGGACGAACTGCCGGAGGAACCCGGCGGCTTCGACGACCGTGCGTCCGGCTCCGAGGGCGGCGGCGGACTGCGTTTCCACGACGTCACCTTCCGCTACCCCGACGCGGCCCCCGACTCCCGGCCCATCCTCGACGGCGTCGACCTGCACATCCGGCCCGGTGAGTCCATGGCGCTGGTCGGGGCGACCGGCAGCGGCAAGACCACCCTCACGGCACTCGTCCCCCGGCTGCACGAGGTGACCGCCGGGCGGATCACACTCGACGGCGAGGACATCACGGCGATGCCCCGCGAGGAGCTGCGCGCGCGGGTCGCCGTCGCCTTCGAGGAACCGACCCTGTTCTCCGCGAGCGTCGGGGAGAACGTCCTCATGGGGGCGGACGACCGGGCGGGCGCCGAAGAGCTGGAGCGGGCCCTGGAGGTGGCACAGGCCGAGTTCGTGCGCACCCTGCCGCAGGGCGTCGACACCCAGGTCGGCGAGCAGGGGCTCAGCCTCTCCGGCGGGCAGCGGCAGCGGCTCGCGCTGGCCAGAGCCGTGGTCGGACGGCCCCGGTTCCTCGTCCTCGACGACCCGCTGTCCGCACTGGACGTGCACACCGAGGCCGCCGTGGAGGCCGCGCTGCGGCAGGTCCTCGCCGACACCACCGCGCTGATCGTGGCCCACCGCCCGTCCACGGTGCTCCTCGCCGACCGCGTCGCCCTGCTGTCCGACGGGCGGGTCACCGCCGTCGGCACCCACCACGAACTGCTGCGCACGAACGCCGAGTACGCCCACCTCATGTCCGGAGACCAGTCCCCCACCCTGTCCGGGGAACAGGAGGCCGACCGCCGATGACAGCCCCCGCCACCGCCTCCCCCGAAACCGCCGACGACGACCAGGAGGCCCCCCTGCGGGCTTCCGCCGACGACCCCTTCGACCGGGATGTCCTGCCCACCCCGCCCGGGGCCACCGGCGCGCTGCTGCGGTCCCTGCTGGCCCCCATGCGGGCGCGCGTCGCCCTCACCACCCTTCTGCTGCTGCTCCAGCAGGCGGCCGTGCAGGCGGGCCCGCTGCTGGTGGCGTACGCCATCGACCGTGCCGTACCGGCGTTCCGGGCCGACGACCGAGGACCGCTGGTCGCGGTGGGCGTCGGCTATCTGCTGTGCGCGCTGGCCTCGGGCGCGCTGCAGTACGCGTTCCTGATCGTCTCCGCCCGCGTCAACCAGGACGTGCTGCTCGACCTGCGCGGCCGGATCTTCCGGCACGCGCAGGCGCTGAGCCTGGACTTCCACGAGCGCTACACCTCGGGCCGGCTCATCTCCCGCTCCACCAGCGACGTGGAGGCCCTGCGCGAGCTCCTCAACGAGGGCTTGCAGGAACTCGTGACGGTCGTGCTGTCCTTCCTGTTCATCTCCGCGATGCTGCTCTGGCTTGACCTGGGCCTGGGCGCCGTCGCGGTGGCGTCTTTCCTGCCGCTGTACCTCCTCGTCCGGAGCTACCGGCGGCGCGCGGGCCGGGTGTTCACCGCCCGGTCCACGGCGATCGCCGCGGTGATCGTGAAGTTCGTGGAGACGATGAACGGCATCCGGCCGGTGCGCGCGTTCCGCCGCGAGGCCGTCAACGAGGCCGGCTTCCGGGTCCTGAACCGGCGGCACGAGCGGCGCAACGGCGACGCCCTGCTGGAGATGGCCCGCTACGTCGTCGCGTCGCGGCTGGTCGCCAACACGGCGGTCGCGGCGATCGTGCTGTGGGGCGCCATGCGGGTCGCGGACGACTCGCTGGAGCTGGGGGTGCTGGCGGCCGCGGTGCTCTATCTGCGGCGGCTGTACGACCCGATCGACCGGCTCGGCATGTTCCTCAACTCCTACCAGTCGGCGGCCGCCTCGCTGGAGAAGATCGCCGGCCTGCTCGCGCAGACGCCGTCCGTGCCGGAGCCCACGGCGCCGAAGGAACTCCCGGCGCTCGCCGGCGAACAGCCCGGCCGGCAGGTCGTGTTCGACGGGGTCTCCTTCGGCTACCGCACGGGCGGCGAGGTCCTCCCCCGATTCGACCTGACCCTGCCCGCCGGGCAGACCGTCGCCGTGGTCGGCTCGACCGGCGCCGGCAAGTCCACGCTGGCCAAGCTGCTCGCCCGCTTCTACGACCCCTCGCGGGGCCGGGTGCTGCTGGACGGGGTCGACCTGCGCGAGCTGCCGGTGCCCGAGCTGCGGCGCGGGGTGGTCATGGTGACGCAGGAGGCGTTCCTGTTCTCCGGCACGGTCGCCGAGAACATCTCCATCGGGCGGCCGGACGCGAGCCGGGAGGACGTCGAGCGGGCCGCGAAGGCGATCGGCGCGCACGAGTTCATCAGCGCCCTGCCCGACGGCTACGACACCGACGTCCGCAAGCGCGGCGGCCGTATCTCCGCCGGGCAGCGTCAACTGGTGGCTTTCGCAAGGGCGTTGCTCGCCGATCCGGCGGTGCTGATCCTCGACGAGGCGACCAGCTCGCTCGACGTCCCGGGCGAGCGGGCGGTGCAGGCGGCGATGGCGACGGTGCTGAAGGGCCGTACGGCGGTGGTGATCGCGCACCGGCTGTCGACCGTGGAGATCGCCGACCGGGTCCTGGTCATGGAGCACGGCCGGATCGTGGAGGACGGCAGCCCGGCCGAACTGATCGCGGGCACCGGCCGGTTCGCGGACCTGCACCGGGCCTGGCGGGACAGCCTGGCGTAGACATTCAGGGGGCCGGGGGGCCGGAAGGACGAGTGGATGATCGACGCGTACGAGGATCCCGGCACGCCCGACTGCCGCGGCGGCTGGGCGTATCTGGCGTGGCTGGTGCGCTGCCAGCCGTGGCGGTCGCTGACGGGGGCGGTACTGGCCAGCGTCTGGATGGTGCTGATGGCCGTGGAGCCGTACCTGCTGTCGAGAGCGGTGGACGACGGGCTGGAGCCCGGTGACACGGCCGTGCTGGCCGGCTGGACGGCCGCCATGGTCGCGGTGGGCGCGTTCAACGCGTGGGTGAGCATCATGCGGCACCGCACGATGACGCGGGTGCGGATGGACGGCTTCTTCCGCACCACCAAGGTCGTCGTCCGGCAGACGGTGCGGCTCGGCGCCGGGTTGTCGCGGCAGGTGGGGGCCGGGGAGGTCGTCACCATCGGGGTGGGTGACGTGCACACCATCGCGGGCTCGCTGACGGTGATCGGACCGGGCGTCGGCTCGGTCGTCGTGTACGTCTTCGTCGCCGGGCTGCTGCTGTCCGTGTCGCCGCTGCTGGCGGCGGTGGTGCTGCTGGGGATGCCGGTGATCGCGGTGCTGGTCGGGCCGCTGATGGCGCGGCTGCAGGGAGCGGAGGCCGAGTACCGGGAGCGGCAGGGCGTCCTCACCGCGCGGATCGGCGACCTCGCGGGCGGGCTGCGCGTGCTCAACGGGCTCGGCGGCAAAGGGCTGTTCGCGGACGCCTTCAACCGTGACTCGCAGCGGCTGCGAGCGCAGGGCTACCGGGTCGGCGCGGTCACCAGCTGGATGCAGGCGCTCGGGATGGGCCTGCCGACGCTGTTCCTCGCGGTGGTGACCTGGCTGGCGGCCCGGCTCACCGCCCAAGGGGACCTGACGGTGGGCGAGTTGGTGTCGGTGTACGGCTATGTCGCCGTCCTGGTCGGCCCGGTGGCGTTCCTCGTCGACATGGGCTACGAGCTCAGCCGGGGCGTGGTGGCCGCCGGGCGGGTGGTCCGGCTGCTGCGGCTGGAGCCCGCCCCGGACACCGGGACCGCCGACGCGCCCGCCGAGCCGGCCGTGCTGCACGACCCCGGGTCGGGGGTGCGGGCGACTCCGGGCCGGCTGACCGCGCTGGCCGGCGCGCGGCACGCGGAGGTGACGGCCGTCGTTGACCGGCTCGGCCGGTACGGCCCCTCGGACGCCACCTGGGGCGGGGTACGGCTGGACGCCATGCCGTTGGAGCAGGTCAGGGCCCAGATCCTGGTCGCCGACCACGAGGCCGACCTGTTCGCGGGGACCCTGCGCGAGGTGGTCGCCGGACGAGGTGAGCCCTCCCCGGCGGACCTCGTCCGGGCGGTGCGGGCGGCCGCGGCCGACGACATCGTGCAGGGCCTGGCAAAGGGGCTCGACTCGCCCGTGAGCGCGCAGGGCCGCAGCCTCTCCGGGGGCCAGCGGCAGCGCGTCCGGCTGATGCGGGCACTGCTCGCCGATCCGGAGGTGCTGCTGGCCGTCGAGCCCACGTCGGCGCTGGACGCGCACACGGAGGCGGCGCTCGCGCGACGGCTGCGGGCGGCGCGGGCCGGCCGGACCACGGTCGTCACCACCACCTCCCCGCTGGTCCTCGACCAGGCCGACACCGTGCACTACCTGGTCGACGGGAAGGTCGCGGCGACCGGCCGCCACCGCGACCTGCTGGAACAGGAGCCGGGCTACCGGGAGTTGGTGGCGCGGGACGCCGATGAGCCGGATGACGCCGATGAGCCGGATGACGCCGAAGCGAAGGAGGCCCTGCGATGACGGTGACCGACAGGGCACCGGGCCGGCTGCCGGTCGCCGAGGCCGCCGACGTGCGCCGGGCGGCGGCCCGGCTGGTGCGCGCCGACGGCCGGGCGTTCCCCGGCGTCCTCGCCCTGAACGTGCTCGCCGCGGGGGCCGGGCTCGCCGGGCCGTGGCTGCTGGGACGGATCATCGACGAGGTGCGTGCCGGGCACGGGACCGGCCCGGTGGACCGGCTGGCGGCGACCATCCTGGTCTGCGCGACCGCGCAGTTGCTGCTGGCACGCTGGGCCCGGTACGCGGGACACCGCTTCGGCGAACGCACCCTCGCACGGGTGCGGGAGGAGTTCGTCGGCCGGGCGCTGGCGCTGCCCGCGTCGGTCGTGGAGCGGGCCGGGACCGGGGACCTGACCACGCGCGGCACCGCCGACGTGGCGGCCGTCGGCACGACGCTGCGGGACGCCGGGCCCGAGCTGCTGGTCTGCACGGTCCAGGCGCTGTTCACGCTCGGCGCGGTGTTCGTGATCGATCCGCTGCTCGGTGCGGTCGGGGTGCTCGCGCTGACGCCGATCTGGTTCGCGCTGCGCTGGTATCTGCGGCGGGCGCGCACGGCGTATCTCGCGGAGGGCGCGGCCACCTCGGAGGTCGCCGAGATCATCGCGGCCACCGCGGCCGGGGCGCGGACGGTGGAGGCGTTCCGGCTGCGGGAGCGGCGGACAGCGGCGACCCAGGACGCGCTGGAGAACTCGCGCCGCACCCGCTTCCGCACGCTCCGTCTGCGCACGGTGTTCTTCCCGGTGGTGGAGGTGTCGTACGCGCTGCCGGTGGCGGGAGTGCTGCTGGTGGGCGGGGCGCTGCATGGGCGGGGGGCGATGAGCCTGGGCGCGGTGGTCGCGGCCGCGCTGTATCTGCGCCAGTTCACCGAGCCCCTCGACCAGATCCTGGTGCGTGTCGAGCAACTGCAGAGCAGCGGCGCCTCGTTCGCCCGGGTGGAGGGCCTGGCCCGGGCGCCCCACGCCGAAGCGGAGGGTGCGTCGCCCGTCCCGGCGGACGACCGGATCGACGTCACCGGCGTGCGGTACGCCTATGAGCGCGGCGGCGAGGTGCTGCGCGGGGTCGATCTGACGGTGCGGCCCGGGGAGCGGCTCGCGGTCGTCGGCCCGTCCGGCGCGGGCAAGACGACGCTGAGCCGGCTGCTCGCGGGCGTGGACGCGCCGAGCGCGGGCACGGTGACGGTGGGCGGGGCGCCGGTCGCCGAGCTGGCGCCCGAGACGCTGCGCCGGCAGGTCGTCCTGGTCACCCAGGAACACCATGTCTTCCTCGGCACGGTCCGCGACAACCTGCTGATCGCCGAACCGGCGGCGAGCGACGAGGAGTTGTGGGCGGCACTGGCCGCGGTCGGCGCCGCCGACTGGGTCCGCGAGCTGCCCGGCGGCCTCGACGCCGCGCTGGGCGAGAGCGGGGCCGGGAGCGGTGGCGAGGCCAGTGGCGAGGGCGGGGGCGGTGGCGGTGGCGGCGGCGGCGGCGGTTGTCGTACGGACGGCTCGCAGGCCCAGCAACTCGCCCTGGCCCGGGTGGTGCTGGCCGATCCGCACACGCTGATCCTGGACGAGGCGACGGCCCTGCTGGACCCGACGACCGCCCGGCACACCGAGCGCGCCCTGGCCGCCGTCCTGAAGGGCCGCACGGTCATCGCGATCGCCCACCGTCTGCACACCGCGCACGACGCGGACCGGGTCGCCGTGATGGAGGACGGCCGCCTCACCGAACTCGGCACGCACGAGGCCCTGGTGTCGGCGGACGGCTCGTACGCGGCACTGTGGCGGACGTGGCACGGGGAGAGCGGCGAAGATTTTCGGTCCGTATAACGAACATGAGCTCCCGGACAACGAACCATTTCCGGCCAACTTCCTGACGCGGTCCTGACAGACAGCGCAATCCACTGCCACTCTTCCCACTGCTACGTCACAGCAACCCCACAGTCGCACGCGTTCGACGTGCACGCTCCACGTACCGCCTTTGTTCTGCGTACCGCCTTTGTCGTGCCCGCACGGCTCACCCGCCGTCGGGTCTCCCCTGGCCGCGTGACCCGTGGCCGCGCAGAAGGAGTCAGTGTTGAGCAGCAGTCCCTCTCGCAGACGCACCCCCCACACCACCCCCCGCCGTGCCGCGGCCGTCGCCCTCGTCGGCGTGTCCGCGCTCATCGCCGCCGCCGTGCAGTCCGGCGCCGCGACCGCCGCCCCGGAGAAGGCACCGCAGGCGGCCAAGGGCAACGCGGCCCACGCGGCCCTCGCGCTCTCCCCCTCGCAGCGCACCGAGCTGATCCGCGACGCGGACGCCGCCAAGGCGCAGACCGCCGCGTCCATCGGCCTCGGCTCGCAGGAGAAGCTGGTCGTCAAGGACGTCGTCAAGGACGCCGACGGCACGCTGCACACCCGCTACGAGCGCACCTACGCCGGCTTGCCGGTCCTCGGCGGCGACCTGGTCGTCGACACCGCCGCGTCGGGCGCCACCAAGGGCGTCATCAAGGCGACGAACGCCGCCATCAAGGTCTCCGGGCTCAGCCCGAGCGTCACCGCGGCGGCGGCCGAGCAGCAGGCGGTCAAGCGCGCCAAGGCCCTCGGCGGCACCAGCTCCGCTGCCGACTCCGCGCCCCGCAAGGTGATCTGGGCGGCGAACGGCAAGCCCACCCTGGCGTACGAGACGGTCGTCGGCGGCTTCCAGGACGACGGCACGCCGAACCAGCTGCACGTCATCACGGACGCGGCCACCGGCGCGAAGCTCTTCGAGTACCAGGGCATCAAGACCGGCATCGGCAACACCCAGTACAGCGGCCAGGTCACGCTGACGACGACGCAGTCGGGGTCGAACTACACGCTGAACGACGGCGCGCGCGGCAACCACAAGACGTACAACCTCAACCGCGGCACGTCCGGCACCGGCACGCTGTTCTCGCAGACCAGCGACACCTGGGGCAACGGCACCACGTCGAACGCCGCCACCGCGGGCGCCGACGCGCACTACGGGGCCGCGGAGACCTGGGACTTCTACAAGTCCTCCTTCGGCCGCAGCGGCATCAAGAACAACGGCGTCGGCGCCTACTCGCGCGTCCACTACGGCAACGCGTACGTCAACGCCTTCTGGGACGACAGCTGCTTCTGCATGACGTACGGCGACGGCTCCGGCAACGCCGACCCGCTGACCGCCCTCGACGTGGCCGGCCACGAGATGAGCCACGGCGTCACCTCCAACACCGCGGACCTGACCTACAGCGGCGAGTCCGGCGGCCTCAACGAGGCGACCTCGGACATCTTCGGCACGGGCGTCGAGTTCTTCGCCAACAACGCGTCCGACGTGGGCGACTACCTCATCGGCGAGAAGATCGACATCAACGGCGACGGCACCCCGCTGCGCTACCAGGACAAGCCCAGCAAGGACGGCGCGTCCAAGGACAGCTGGTACTCGGGCCTCGGCAACCTCGACGTGCACTACTCGTCGGGCCCCGCGAACCACTTCTTCTACCTGCTGAGCGAGGGCAGCGGCGCCAAGGTCATCAACGGCGTCAGCTACAACTCGCCCACCTCGGACGGGCTTCCGGTCACCGGCATAGGCCGCGACAAGGCGCTGCAGATCTGGTACCGGGCGCTGACGACGAAGTTCACGTCCACCACCAACTACGCGAGTGCCCGCACCGGCACGCTGGCGGCGGCCGGTGATCTGTACGGCACCACCTCCGCCGAGTACAAGGCGGTGCAGGACGCGTGGGCGGCCGTCGCGGTCGGCGCGCGTTCCGGCGGCGGCACCGGCGGCGGCACCTCCTTCGAGAACACCGCCGACGTATCGATTCCGGACAACGGTGCGGCGGTCACCTCGTCGATCACCGTCTCCGGGCGCACGGGCAACGCTCCGTCGAACCTCGCGGTGGCGGTCGACATCGTCCACACCTACATCGGTGACCTCCAGGTGCAGCTGGTCGCGCCCGACGGCACGGCGTACACGCTGAAGGCGTACGGCACCGGCGGGAGCACGGACAACCTGAACACCACGTACACGGTGAACGCCTCCTCCGAAGTCGCCAACGGAACCTGGAAGCTGAGGGTCCAGGACAACGCGGCTCAGGACACCGGCTACATCAACAGCTGGAAGCTGACCTTCCCGTAGGCCGCGGGCACCGCACAGAACGCCGTCCCGGGCGGGGGTTCGACCTCCCCGGGGCGGCACCCCTCTTTACCGGCCGCTTACCGACGCCCTGTTGTCCCTTTGCCGAGGTCAACTCCGTTTACATTCCGGCAACGTTCACCAGACAGTCGACTTTCAGCCAACATCACTTCGGGGTCCTGACATGTACGCGCCTTGATGTCACTCTTCCTTCACCCGCCGCACAACTTCACACCCGTCACGGACGGCCGCCCCACGCCGCCCGGACCCCCCACATCAAGGAGCTTGTGTGACCTCCCTCTACGCGCGTCACAAGCGCACCACTCTGGCCATCGCCACCGCCGTCGCGGCCGGAGCCCTGGTCACCACCGGCCTGACCGCCGGTACCGCTGCCGCCCAGACCCCGGCGGAGTCCACCGGCAAGGCGGTCCCGCTGGCCGCTCCGGTCCAGCTGTCGGCCGCCGCCCGCACCACGCTCATCCAGCAGCAGCAGGCCGACGCGCCCGAGACCGCTCAGACGATAGGTCTCGGCGCCAAGGAGAAGCTGGTCGTCAAGGACGTCGTGAAGGACGCCGACGGCTCGGTCCACACCCGCTACGAGCGCACCTACGCGGGCCTGCCGGTCCTCGGCGGCGACCTCGTCGTCCACGAGTCCGCCACGGGCGCGGCCAAGGGCGTCACCAAGGCCAACCCGGCCACCATCAAGGTGGCCACGCTGACCCCGAAGGTCGCCACCGCCAAGGCCGAGAAGCAGGCGCTGACCGCCGCCAAGGCCGCGGGCTCGGACTCCACCGCCGCCGACCAGGCCCCCCGCAAGGTGATCTGGGCCGCGAACGGCACGCCCGTCCTCGCCTACGAGACCGTCGTCGGCGGCCTCCAGGACGACGGCACCCCGAGCGAGCTGCACGTCATCACCGACGCGGCCACCGGCAAGAAGCTGTACGAGTACCAGGGCATCGAGAACGCGACCGGCACCGGCAAGACGCTGTACTCGGGCACCGTCAGTCTCACCACCACGCTGTCGGGCTCGACG
Organism: Streptomyces sp. NPDC050121; assembly: GCF_044460385.1. NCBI lineage: Bacteria > Bacillati > Actinomycetota > Actinomycetes > Kitasatosporales > Streptomycetaceae > Streptomyces > Streptomyces sp. NPDC050121. The sequence continues at coordinate 340,722 of NZ_JBITJV010000005.1, forward strand.
TACTCGCTGACCGACGCCTCGCGCGGCGGTCACAAGACGTACAACCTGAAGCACACCAGCAGCAACGGCACCGGCACCCTGTTCACCAACACCACGAACACGTGGGGCACCGGCGCCGCCTCCAGCTCCACCGCCGACGTGACCGCGGCCGCCGACGCCGCCTACGGCGCGCAGGAGACCTGGGACTTCTACAAGTCCACCTTCGGCCGCAGCGGCATCAAGAACAACGGCGTCGGCGCCTACTCGCGCGTCCACTACGGCAACGCGTACGTCAACGCCTTCTGGGACGACAGCTGCTTCTGCATGACGTACGGCGACGGCGACGGCAACACGCACCCGCTGACCTCGCTGGACGTGGCCGGCCACGAGATGAGCCACGGCGTCACCGCGAACACGGCCGGCCTGAACTACTCGGGCGAGTCCGGCGGCCTCAACGAGGCCACCTCGGACATCTTCGGCACCGGTGTCGAGTTCTACGCCAACAACCCGTCCGACAAGGGCGACTACCTCATCGGCGAGAAGATCGACATCAACGGCGACGGCACCCCGCTGCGCTACATGGACAAGCCCAGCAAGGACGGCGGCTCGGCGGACTCCTGGTCCTCCTCCGTCGGCAACAAGGACGTCCACTACTCCTCGGGCGTCGCGAACCACTTCTTCTACCTCCTGTCCGAGGGCAGCGGTAGCAAGACCATCAACGGCGTGACCTACAACTCGCCGACGTCCAACGGCTCCACGGTCACCGGCATCGGCCGCGACAAGGCCCTGCAGATCTGGTACAAGGCGCTGACGACGTACTTCACGTCGACGACGAACTACAAGGCGGCGCGCGCCGGCACGCTGAGCGCGGCCTCGGCGCTGTACGGCGGCACCAGCAGCACCGAGTACAAGGCTGTCGCGGCGGCCTGGTCCGCCGTCAACGTCAGCTGAACAAGCGTTAGTTGAGCCAAGGCGGCACCCGGGACGAAGGCATCCCCGGGTGCCGCCCTACGCTTGGGCCCCATGTCTCCCCAGGACTTCACCTACACCGACGTCGGCGCGACGCGCGACCGCCCCGGCTTCTGCCCGCCGGGCTTCCACGCCCTGCACGTCCGCACCCGCCTCGGCGAGGGCCACGAGGTCTTCCGCCGCGCCGCGGAAGCCGTCCTGACCTGGGAGATGCACCGAGCCCTGGGCGTCGGCATCGACGCCTCCGCGGAACGCGCGGCCCCGGACGTCGACGTCACGGTCACCCTGGCCGGCCTCATCAAGGCCCCCTGCCGCGTGGTCTGGACGGTGGACGAACACCGCCGCGCCGGCTGGGCGTACGGCACGCTCCCCGGCCACCCCGAGTGCGGCGAGGAGTCCTTCCTCGTCGACCGCACGGGCGACGGCACGGTCTGGCTCACGGTGTCGGCCTTCAGCCGCGCCGCGAAGTGGTACGCGAGGGCGGCCGGCCCCGCGAGCCGCGGGTTGCAGCAGGCGTACGCACGGCGGTGCGGGGTGGTGCTGCGGGGGTTGTGCGGGGAGGTCTCCGAGGAGTCGTAGTCGGGTGGGCCGGGCGGTCCGGTCCTCAGGCTGCGCGCAACGCCTTCCCCTGCCCGCCGACCTCGAACCACAGCAGCTTTCCCGCCCCGCGCCCAAGCGCCCAGCCGCCCCACCAGTCCGCGTACTCCTGCACCAGGTACAGCCCGCGCCCGCCCTCACCGTCGACCGGCACGGGCGACAGCCGATCCCCGGGAGGCTTGGCGAAGGGCGCGGGGATATACGGGTGGCTGTCCCAGACGCCGACCCTGAGCCGCCCGTCCCCCGGGGCGGTGAGCCGGAGCGATGCGGGCCCGTCGGTGTGCAGGTACACGTTGGCGACCATCTCCGACGTCAACAACTCGACGACGTCCAGCACTTCACCCATGCCATGCCCACCCAGCGCCGCCCGCACGGTCATACGTGCGACACGTGCGGCTCTGGGGTCATGCGGCAGACGGAGCGCGTACACCCAGACGTCGGGCGGGGCTACGGTGACCATGAGGACCTCCGGGAGGAAGGGGAGGGGGTGCAGGAAAGGGATGGGAAGGGACTTGGCGACTCGCTCACGTCCACGCCGGGCGGTGGCTTGCCTGGCTTGGTGCGCTTCCGACTCATGGGGCGCGGGATGTTGAGCGGGTACGTGACCACCGTAGGACAGATGGTTAGATAGATCTAACTAAATCGACAGTAAGCCTCCAACCTTCACTCGTGTGAGGGACCGGCGCGTCGCATTGCGGCCAGGAAGGAGACTCCGTGCCGCCCACCAACAGCCCCACGCTCCGTCAGCGGAGGCTGGGCGCGGAACTGCGCAAACTCCGCGAGCGCACCGGGCTCACGACCACCGGCGCCGCCCAACTGCTCGGCGTCAACCAGGCGCGCGTCAGCATGATCGAGACGGGGCGCACTCCAATCAGCGCCGACCGCATCCGCTCCATGGCCCATGCCTACGACTGCTCCGACGGACGGCTTGTCGACGCCCTTGCCGCAATGACGGGGCGACGCACTCGCGGCTGGTGGGAGGAGTACCGCGACCACGTACCCGTGGCACTGGTCGACCTGGCCGAACTGGAGCACCACGCCACCGCGCTCCGCGTGGCCCTCCTGTTCCACATCCCGGCGCTGCTCCAGACGACCGACCACGCTCGAGCCCTGTTTCAAGCCGTGGTCCCACCCATGCGGCAGTACGAGGTCGAGCACCGCCTCACCCACCGCATGAAACGGCAAGGTGTCCTGCACAGGGAGAACCCGCGCCCGTACACGGCAATCATTCACGAGGCGGCGCTGCGCATGGGCTTCGGCGGCCCGGTCGTCACGCGCGGCCAGCTGAAACACCTGCTCGACATGACCGAACTACCGCACGTCACCATCCGCGTCATCCCCTTCGACACGGACGATTTCCCGACCACGGGCCAGTCCTTCGACTTCGTGGAAGGTCCGCTCCCCCAACTCGACACGGTTCAACTTGACTCACACCACGGTGCCTGCGAATTCCTCGACGCGGAGGCCCAGTTGGAAAAGTACCGGGCTGTACTCGACCGCATGGAGTCCTGCGCTCTGACCACCACCGAGTCAAGCGACTTCATCCACAACCGCATACAGGACCTGTGAAAGGACCGCCCGTGCAGACCCTCCACTGGCAGAAGTCGTCCTACAGCGGCGACGGCTCGAACTGCGTCAACGTCGCCGCCGCCCCCACCGGTGCCCTCCACCTCCGCGAAAGCGACGAGCCGGAGGTCGTCCTCACGACGACTCCGGCCCGGTTGCACGCACTGATACGTGGTCTGAAGGCGATGCAAGGTCAGGTGCGGGACACCACGCCGCAGCTCTCGTCGCGGTTCTCGTCGAGGTTGTGACTGCGGTCGTACGGGTCCGTCGTCGGCCCGGTCGGAGGCGCGCCTGTAGGTTCGGCCGAGTCGAAGTGAGGGTGCAGAAAGCCGTCATAGACGTCGCACGCGGAGTTGCCGATGTCCCGGTCGTACTTCCTGACGGCGATCTTCCCCGGGGTGACCGCGTACTTGGCGGGATCGGGGAGCTCGAGGTCGAGCACGCGGCGCACGATGGTGCGGGACACCTCGGTCGGGACGTCCTTGGCGACGCGCACCACCGGGTAGACGAAGGTGTAGTCGGCGTGCACGACGACGGAGGCCTGCTCACCGGCCTTGAACGTCATCCGCCCCCGCGTCTTGACCACGCTGCCCGCCAGCCGCAGTTCCTTGGGGTCGAAGCGGCTGAACATCGCCAGCGGGTCGTGTTCCTTGTCCGGCTTGCTCAGCCCGGTGTTCAGCTCGTCGAGCAGTTCCTTCTGCCGTGGTTCGATCACCGAGAGCGCCGCCGTGGGACGTTCGCCGCGCAGGGTGGCCGGGTCGAGGTTGGAGTCGATCAGCAGCTTCCTGGTCTGCTGCAGCGCCTGCTCCACCTGGGCCTTGGACAGCGATCCGATCGGGGTCGCCTTCGGCAGGACGATGCCGGCGGCGCCGTCGGCCCACTGCAAGGCCGGGGAACCAGCGAACGGCCGTTCCAGCGTGGGGGTTTGGGGGTCCACCGCCTCGGGCGCCCTCGTCGGCGCCGCCGTCTCAACCGGCAACGGTGACGCGGACGCCGCAGCCTCCGACCCCCCGGCGCCGAACGGATCACCGGGCAACACCGACGGCTTCATCGCGACAACGGCCAGGGCGATCACGACGGGCAGGCCGAGGATGACCCACAGCCGCCGCTTCCGATTGGCTCTCCCCTGTATCTCCTGCCGGGACGGACCCGCACGCCAGCTCTCGGGCAACTCGCCGCGCGCCTCCTGCTGCCGCAGCCGCTCCGTGACCATACGGGCCCGCGCGGACGGCTCCTTCGGCGCGGACGCTATCCCCCGTTCGCTGTCCTGGAGGAACCTCGCCCACTCCTCATCGGATATGGAGCCGCTGCCGGGCTGGGGAGAAGCCCCGTCCCCGCCCCCCTCTTCCGAACCGGACCTGTGCTCTTCGGACGGTCTGTCGGACACGCGCCGTCGGCCTCTCTGTGAATCGGTTACCGGGCGTCACAGCCTATGTCAGCCCTGCCCAGGCGTGACGAGGACTTTGCCTCAGCCAGACGGCACGCCCGACTCACCCCTGGTCGGCCCCCGAGCCGGGCACCGTCGCGACCGGATCGCCAGGCTGCCATTCCGCCGAACTCCACTCCGGCGTGGGAGCCGGACGGGGCGGCGCGGGTGGAGGGTTCGGGCCACGATTGGGGTTCTGCGGAACAGAACCTGACCCGTTCCCTCCACTCGACCCGCGACCAGTCGTACCCGAACCGCTCGACTTGCCGGAGCCACCGCCGCCCACATGCGCCGACGATTCCTTCGTCACCCGCGGAGCCGAGGACTTCGACGGTGAGGGCGTCGGCGATGCGGTCGCCGAGCGACTCGGAGCGGGGCTCAGTGAAGCAGACCCGCTCGACGAACTCGCCGACGCGGACACAGAGCCCACCGGCGCACCCTCCTCACCCGCCGGCTCACCGGTACCGGCAGCACCGGCCGCCGAACACCCCACCACACCCAGCCCGGCCAGGGCCACGGCAGCCCACAGCACCACAGACCGTCGGAGACGACCTCTGACCATCTCCGGTCTCTCTTCGCTCACTTGCTTCATTCCACTCACTCGCTGCTTCGACTTCGGTGCCTGGATCACATTCCGCGGGGTGGTCCGTACCGCGTCTCCGGACGCTCGTCGGGAGTCATTGGCAGGTCCTGCAGCACCACAGGACCGGGGTAGAAAGCAGAGCCACCTGGCCCAGTAACCTCCTCACCGGTGAGCCAGAGGTAAAGCCACTCCGCGAACGAGAACGAGAACTCAAAGAACTCGCCTTCGTTTTCAATGAAGAGCGCCCCTATCCCATCCCCTCCCCGGGGCGCGTAAAAGATCGTATCGCCACGATCGGTACTAGCGATTGGTATCAACCCGTCCGGACCGCCAAAGATCAACTCTGCTACGCCGAGGGAAATACGCGGATCCCCTTCAACGTCCACATCATCCCAATCGATCTGCGACCAGGAATCGGCCGTACTCCGAATCGACTCGCCCAGGTTCCAACGCTCCGTCGCTGGATGGCTCAGGTACAGATGGCCATTGATGCGAACGGGAGCGTAAGCATCGACGATCTCCTTGTAGTCCGCTGGGAGACCCACGCCCAGCTCGGCCTCCAGCTTCCGCCATGCCTCGGAATCTCGGTTTCGCCACACCGGATCACCAAGCATGTCCAACACTCGCCCAAGATAGTTTTCCTTCATCCTCGTCATTTTCCCGGAAAGTCCGAAGGATACCCCCGGGTTGTCGATTTCGGCCGGGATGTCACCGCCGCAGTGCGGGACCACGGAAACGCCAGGCGTTTGCCCGATTTGATGGAGTTCCTGATTTCCTTCTCCACCTCATGGTTGAGGTACGGGGAGTTGGCCTCCTCGTACTCTGCTATCAGTTCCGCAGGCCGATTCTGGAGCCGCTCGCTCCCGCAGGCATCAGATGTCGTTGGCGGGCGTCTAAGGCTCGGACCGGTCTCGTTCATCCCCGGCGACCCCGCTGACCGCCACTTGAGAGGGGTTCGCTCAGTCTCCGAACATACCCGCGAACGGATCGGGTTCACCGGTCCATGGGGAGATTCCGGCCTTCCGGAGCCGCTGCTCCTCCTCCTTGTGCAGGAAGCGAGCGGAACCGACCCCCCAGAGCGAGACATCACCCAGCGGACACTCGTCGAATTCCGCACGAAACAAGCGGCACAAGAATTCCAGCATTCCACACGCATACTCGGTCCATCGCGCGTCGCCCCGGCCCCACACCACCACGGACCACTTGTCCGGATCGGAGTCCGTGGCCAGCCAGCACAGAATGTCCGCGCTGGAATCCCCTCCCCAGGCGATGAGGCGCGGAATCTCCGCTGCTCCTGGCTTGGCAGCCCGCCACACGTCCTCAGCGTTCGCTGATTCCTGCTGCATGCCCATATAGGAGGCATCGCCAGGATCAACGTGAGCCTCAGGCGCCAACAACGCCAGGTAGTCATCGATGGCGCCTTCACCGTACTCGGCCATGAACTCCTTGTAGTCGCTGGGGAAGCGCGTTCCCCAACTGGCTTCAATGGAATCCCAGTCCACGGAATCACCGGCCCCCGGATGGGAGGGCATGATGCGCCTCACTTCTTCAAGCCAGGACACGAATCCATCACCTCTCAAAGGTTGTTACGGCATCGAGCCGGTCGGCACGGCAAGGCCGGTGCGACTGTCCGTGACCGTGCCGAGGTTCTTCATTCCCTGCCGCGGGCTGTAGACCGAGTTCGGGACGGGCTGGCTGAAGGAGATGCCGGGGGAACCGTCGGGCCTGGTACCCCGGGCCGTGAGGTCGAAGGACACCGGAACCGTCCTCGAACCCGCGTAGTGGGGTGTCACGGTGTAGTGCACCACTTGTCCACTGTCGATGGCGCTCTTCACCCGGCTCTCGTAGGAGTACATGTGGTCCTCGATGCGACCGTCACCGTTAATGGCGAAGTTCGCCTGGCGTGAGCACGTTGCAAGGTTCCGCAGATCCGTTCCCGATCCGCTGAGGGCGTCACCGAGCAGATGGCAAGCGTTGATCGAGATTTTGGAGTTGAGGCCGAGGTACCCCGCGTAAGCCTTGCCCCACTGATAGCCAGCAGGGGAGACCTTACTCGTATCGGTCTTGCTTCCCTTGTGCTCGGCAAGGTAGTCGCTGTCCAGGCACGCTTCCACACCGGTGGCCCGGTTGCCGTTCGCGCTGTCGAGATCGCCGAAGTCGACCCAGCCCTCTCCGCCGCGACGGCAGTCGCCCCGGTTCTGGGTGTCCGTGCCCGTCCCGTTGCCGTCGCCGAGCAGCGCGTTCTGGGCCAGCGCCTCAATAGGGATGAAAGCCGTGATACCGGCCAGGTCGAGCATCGCCTGGGCTGTCACCGTCGCGCTGACTCCCTGGCCGGCGGTCCATATCGCGTCGGTCCAATCCGGTGCCGCCTTGGGGCGAGTGGGGGCAACCGTAGGGCGGGGTCCGTTGTTGGGGTTCTGGTCGATTGGCGGTTTCGGGGGCGTCGTCGGCTTTGTTGTGCATGTGCCGTTGCAGCGGTCGCTGACGGTCGTGGAGCCGCCACCGTAGTGTCCGCCTCCCCTCCTCGACGTCGACCCGCCTCCGCCGCTGCTGTAGGCGGACCTCCCGCTGCCGCCACACTGCGCCGTCCAGGGGTGGCTGTCGCAGAACAGCTCCTTGGTAGAGGCGTGGGAATAGGTGAGGTAGCACGGCATTCCCCAGCAGTCGTCACCGATGCTGTCGCTTCCTCCCATGAACGCGGTGAAGAAGACACCCAGAGGAGACGGCCTCACCAGGTTCTCCGCGACGCTCAAGTAGTGGCCCCAGTCCCAGCTATGACCAGTGGGATCCGTCCACATCAAAGGATTTCCGCCGCCGTAAAGGTACCGGTTGCCACGAGAGGACGGCATCGGGTCCAGTTGCCACGTATCCCGCGACCCGAAAGCCCCCGTCCCCGGCTGGTACCAGCGTGCCGCCATGTTGACGTCGCCGGTCGTCGGGTCCGTCCAGCCGGACTGGTAGCCGACCGCCGGGGTGGAGCCGGCGGTTGCCGTCTTCTTGCCGAAGGGGTCGTACGACGTCGAACCGGTCACCGTCCTGCCGTCGGCCGTCAGGCCCGCGACCAGGTCGGCGTGCTGGTCTGTCAGGGCCCACTGCTTCGTCGTGCCCGTGGAGAGGGAGAGCAGCGAGCCCTCCGGGGTGCGGTTGTAGTCCGTGGTCCCGTCGCTCGCGAGGTTGTTGGAGCCTCCGTCGTAGGTGAAGGTCGTCGAGCCGTGGGTCTGGACTCGGTCCAGGGAGTCGTACGAGTAGGTCGTGCCGCCGTCAGTGATCTTGCGTTCGAAGGCGTCGAAGGTGAGCGAACGGGCCGGGCCGCTGCCTGTGGCGACCGAGGAGAGCGTTCCTCTTGCCGTGTACGTGTACGTCGTCGTGCCGTCCGTCAGCTGGCGGTTGCGGGCGTCGAAGGTCGCCGTAGTCGCGCCGGCCTGGGTGCGGTTGCCTGCCGCGTCCCACTCGTACGACGTCGTCGCCGTGCCGTCCTTCGTCCAGGACGTCATGCGGTTCGCGTAGTCGTAGGCGTAGGTGTTCGTGCCCGCGCCCGCCGTGCCCGTCGTCTTCTTCGACGTCAGGTTGTCGTCCAGGTCGTAGCCGTACGTCGTCGAGGCGGCGGTCGTCGTGCCGTCGGGCGAGGCCACCGTGTCCGACTGCGCGCGGCCCAACGGGTCGTAGCCGTACGTGCGCTTGGCCGTGACCGTCTGGCCTGCGGCGTACTGCTCCACGCTCGGGCGGCCCGCCGCGTCGAAGTCGTACAGGACGTTGTTGCCGGTGATCGAGTCCCGGACGGTGTCGATACGGCCCGCGGCGTCGTACGTGTAGTCGGTCGTGCCCGCCGTGGTGGTGCGCTCGGTCATGCTGCCGTCGGCGTTGTAGGCGTATGAGGAGCTTCCGCCCGGGCCTTCGGCAGTCAGCAGCGCACCTCGGTCGTTGTAGGTGTACGTGTCGCGGGTCAGGCCGTCCGCCGTGCCGATCGCCGTCAGGCGGCCGGTCAGGTCGTGTTCCAGGGTGCGGGTCGTCGTCGGCGCCTCCGCGCCGCTGCCCGTCTCCCTCGTGAGGCGGCCGAGGCCGTCGTACGTGCGCTCGCGCTTCACACCGCCGGGCAGCAGTTCGGTCACCGCCTGGCCGGCCTTGTCGTACACGGTCGTCCAGACGCGGTCGGACGCGTTCGGGTGGGCCGGTGTGATCGGTTCGATCGTCGACTCGGGCAGGCCCCAGGTGTTGAAGGTGTAGTCGGTCTCCTGGTCGCGGCCGTCCGTCATCCTGGTGCGGTTGCCCGCCGCGTCGTAGCCGAAGGTCGTGGTGATCGAATCGGTCGCGGAGACCGGTTCGGTCTGCCTCCGCAGCCGGCCCAGCGCGTCGTACACGTACGTGGTGCGGGCGTTGGTCTGTGCGGAGACGGTGGCCGTGCGGTTGCCTTCCACGTCGTACTCGGCGGTCGCCGTGCGCAGCGCCGTCGTACCCATGCCGTAGTCGGTGGTCCCTGTGACGTTCCCGAGGGCGTCGTAGGCCACCGTGGTGCGGCGGCTGGTCGCGTCCGTCGTCTCCGTCCGGCGGCCCAGGCCGTCGTAGTCGACCTTGGTCGTTCCGGCCGGGTCCGTCACCGTCTTCGGCTCACCGGCCGCGTTGTACGTGCTCGTCGTGCTGATGCCGGACGGCGTCGTCGACCTGGTCTGGTTGCTCGCGTCGTCCCACGTGTAGCGGCTGACCAGGTTGGCGGTGCTCGGGTAGCGCTCGACGGTTGTCGCCGTCAGCTGCCTGCCCAGTTCGTCGTACGTCGCCTCGGTGCGCGCGCCCATCGGGTCGGTGACCGAGAGCTGGAGGCCGGTGGGAGTCCAGGTGGTGCGGGTGACACCGCCGCCGTCCGCGCCGGCGGGGTTGAGGAGGTCCGGGTCGGTCTCCGCCGCCACGGCCGTGGCGGCATCGGGTGCCGGGTCCGTCTGTGTGGTCAACTGGCCGAACTGGTCGTAGGCGTAACGGGTGACGCGGCCCAGCGGGTCCGTCGCCGTCTGTGGAAGTCCGAGGGCCGTGTATGTCGTTCGGGCGGTCGCCGTCAGGGCGGTGGTGCTGCCCGGCGGGGTGTAGTCGGGAAGGGTGACCGCGGTGGTGCGGCCGAGGCTGTCGACCTCGCTGCGGGTCACATTGCCGCGGACGTCCTTCGTCTCGGTGGCCTCGCCGAACGTGTTGTAACCCGTCAGGGTGGTCGGCCTGAGCGTGACCCACTCTTCGCCCTCCTCCTCGGTCTGGACGGCCGGGGCGGACTGCTGCACCGGGCGGCCCAGCGCGTCGTAGCGGAAGGTGGTCGTGAACGCGGCCGGGTCCGCGCCCGTGACGTTGCCGCGCGGGCTGACCGATGTCAGCGGCAGGCCACGGTCGTCGTAGGTGCCGGTGGTGACGTGGGTCGTGGCGCCGTCCGTGAGGGTCTGCTTGGTGACGTTGCCTGCCTCGTCGTACTCGGAGGTCGTGGTGAGCTTCTTGGCGCCCGAGATGGTCTGCGTCTGCTCCTTCACGCGGTCGTCGCCGTCGTATGTGTACGTGGCGGTGCGGTTCAGGCCGGCCGGGTCCAGGGTGCTGGTGAGGGTGCGGCCCAGGGCGTCCACGGCGAAGGTCTGCGTGGTCGTGCCGCCGCCGGTGACCTGCTTGGTGAGGTTGCCTGCCGGGTCGTAGACGTCGGACTCCAGCACGATGTCGTGCCGGGTGCCGTCGGCCTGGGTGACCTGCTGGGCGGTGGTGGTGGCCGCGAGACCGTCGTCGTAGTAGGTGTACGCGGTCGTCGCGCCCATCGCGTCGGTCGTGGAGGCGAGACGGCCGGCCGGGTCGTAGGCGTTCGACACCACCGTCAGATCCCTCGTGGTGCCGGACGGGTCGCCCGTCCAGTCGTCCAGGACCGTCGTGGCGTGCTGGCCGCGGGCCGTGTAGGTGTACGTGAAGTGGGTGCCCGCCGCGTCGGTCATGCCGACGGCCCGGCCGAGTTCGTCGTGCTCGTAGCGGGTGGTGTTCTGCTCGGCGTCCGTGGCGCTCTCGTTGAGGCCGTGGGCGTCGTAGGTGTAGGCCGTGGCCCGCTCGGCGTCGCCGCCCGTGGTGTCCTTCGTCGACTCCGACAGCAGGTTGCCGTCCTCGTCGTAGGCGCGGCTGATCAGGGCCGTGTGAGTGACCTGGGTGATCTCGTTCTGCACGCCGGCGCCGGTCTCGGTGACGACATGGGAGGCGGCGTCGTAGGCGTACGTAGTGCTCACGCCGGACGGGAACGTGTCGGAAACCTGCTTCTCGGTCGTCTTCCGGCCGAGTCCGTCGTACGTGTACGACGTCACCAGGCCCGACGGCGAGGTCACTTCGGCCAGGTCGCCGCCCGCGTAGTAGCGGTACGAGGTCTTCGCGCCGCCCGGTGTGGTCCGGGTCAGCACGAGGCCGGCGGGGGCCGTGCCGCCGCCGACGGCGGTCTCGGTACCCGCTGTGTACGTCGTCACGGCGGTGGAGGCGTCCGGGCGGGTCACGGTCGTAGGCAGGCCGAGCGTGTTGTAGGCGTACTGGGTGCGGTAGCGGCCGTCCTTGTAGTCGGTCGAGCGCTGGTCGCTGCGGGTCAGCGGCTTGTCGTTGCGGGGGTCGAGCGGGTCGCTCGCGTTGAGGTAGTACGAGGCGAAGCTCGTCCAGCAGGAGTCGGCGTCCCGGCAGGTCGTGCTCGACACGACGTTGCCGCGCGCGTCGTGGCCGGTGACCACGCTGTGGCCATTGGGATCGGTGACCGTGTGGAGGTTGCTCGCCGAGTCGTAGGCGTACGAGGTGACCGCGCCGGTGGCGTCCTTCGCCGCGACGACGCGCTGGCCGCGCAGGGCGTCGTAGCTGGTGGCGCTGGTGTGCTGCTGCGGGTCGGTGACCTGCACGGTGGACGTCAGGCCCGAGTCCGCGGCCTCGGCCTGGGCGCGGTAGTGGGCGGAGACCTGGTCGGCCGTCAGGGAGCCCCGGTAGAGGGTCGCTTCGTCGAGCTGACCGTTGAAGTAGTAGGTGGCGGCGGGCAGGTCCATCCAGCCGCCGTTGGCGTAGCCGCCGCCGAGGTAGGCGTAGGTGCGGCTCTGGTCGGCCACCGCTCCGGTGATCGAGCCCAGCTTCACACCGTCCAGGTAGAGGCTTTGGGTGGTGCTCGCGGCCGTCAGTACGACGTGATGCCATGCGCCGTCGGTGACCGCCGTCGGCGAGGTGACGGGCGTGGCGGACGCGCCGCCGGACAGGTAGAAACGCCCGCGCAGCTTGCCCGCGCCGTCGACGTTCAGCACCGGCAGCGCCGAGGTGGGCGTCTGGCCGACGGGGGCGTCCTGGAAGGCGAGCAGGACGCCCGACGCGGCTGTGGTGCGGAACCACAGCTCGGCAGTCAGGTCCGTGGTGCCGGCGAGAGTCGAGGCGGGGAGCTGCACCGTGCCGCCACCGCCGAGCTTCACGGAACGGTCGTCGCCCGAGCCGAAGACGCCTGTCTGGTCGAGCTTCGAGGTAGCGCCGGTGTCGGGGCGGAAGGTGGCTCTCATGCCGGGGCCGCCGACCTCGCTACCCAGCGCGGTGCCCTCTTCCTCGCCGAGGCGCCAGTAGGCGGCCGGGGCGTCGGCGAGAGCGACGCCGTCGTACTGGTCGCCGCGTCCGGTGACCAGACTGCGGCGTGCCTGGATGTGCTGGTTGGGGGCGTCCGTCTGGCCCGCGGCCACCGGGACGTACTTCCACACGCCCGAGGTCTGCGTGAACGTCACGAGCGGCTTGTCGTAGAAGGCGACCTCGTCGATCTGGCCGGTGAAGTTGCGGTAGCCGGAGGCCTGTCCGTCCCAGCCGGTCGACGAGTAGCCGCCGCCGACGAAGACATGGGAGTAGCGGTCCGCGACGACGCCGGTGGCCGTGCTGCCCTGGAGGTCGCCGTCCACGAACAGCGCCTGCATGCCCACGTTTCCGGTGAGCAGGACGTGGTGCCAGGTGTCGTCGGTGAGGACTTCCTTCGACAGTAGGCTGCTTCCGCTGCCCGAGAGTCTGCCGCGCAGCTTGCCGGCGGCGTCGATCAGCAGCATGGGCCGCCAGCCGGTGGGGGTGTCGCCGAAGTCCGCGTCCTGGTTGCTGACCAGCACCCCCGGACCGGCGGTCTTGAACCACAGTTCCAGCGACATCGCCGTGTTGGCGCCCAGCGACTCGACGGGTACCTCGACCGCGCCCTCGCCGGTGAAGCTCGCCGCGGTGTCGTCGCCGTCGGCGAAGACGCCCGCGCTGCCCAGGCGTGTGCCGTCCAGGTAGCTTCCGGCGAGGTCCTCGCCGAGCGGGCTGACGGCTTCGGCGCCGCCCCGCTCGCCCAGCCGCCAGTAGCCGGTGGGGCCGCTGCGCTGGATGGTGTCCGCGTAGGAGGAGGATGAGGTCGAGTAGGCGGGCGCCGAGACCTTCCAGGTGCCGCCGTTGTCGTCGGTGTGCTCGGTGAGCCGGCCGCTGACGGTGTCGTACGTCGCGGTGGCGTGCAGGCGGCCGGAGGGCAGGGTGACCTTCGTCAGCTGGCCGACGGCGGCCCGCGCGGCGTAGTGCTCGGCGATGGTCGCGGGGTCCAGGGTGTGGTCGTAGAAGGCGACTTCGTCCATCTGGCCCTTGAACGGGTACCAGTTCGCCGCCATGTCCATCCAGCCGCCGTTGGCGTAACCGGCGCCGAGGAAGGCGTACTCACGAGACTGCTCGGCGATGACACCGTTGATCGAACCGAGCTTCACCCCGTCCAGGTAGAGGCTCTGGGTGTTGGCGGCGGCCGTCAGCACCGCGTGGTGCCAGGCGCCGTCGGTGACCGCCTGCGGTGAGGTGATCGGCACCGCGGAGGCGCCGCCGGACAGGTAGAACCGCCCGCGCAGCTTGCCCGCGCCGTCGACGTTCAGCACCGGCAGCGCCGTGGTGGGCTTCTCACCCACGTCGGCGTTCTGAAAGCCGACGAGGACCCCGGCGACCGTGGTCGTCTTGAACCAGACCTCGATGGTCGGGAAGGCTGACGTCTTCAGTGTGTCCGCCGGCAGTTCGACGACCGAGTCGACGCCGTCGAAGCCCGCGGAGGTGTCCGCCGTGCCCGCGATCGCCGAGTCGGCGCCGAGCTGGGTATCCCGGTGCACGGCGTCGTTCAGGCCGGTGCGCGACACGGCCTCGCTGGCCGCGACGGAACCCTCGGGCTCGCCGAGACGCCAGTAGGAGGTGGGGGCCGAGTCCAGCACGCCGCTGCGGTAGACCGAGCCGGTGGCGTACTCGTACACCGTGCACTTGGTCGTCGACGTCGGCGGGCACACCCGCGTCAACTGGTCGCCGGTGTAGGTGTACGACCAGGTCAGGCCCGGGGTGCTCGCGTCGATGGCGCTGGTGGTGACGGTGGTGACGTGCGCTCCGGTCCAGCCGAAGGACAGAGAGCGGCCCGACAGGTCGTCGGTCACCTTCGTCACCGGGCCGCCGGTCGCCGTCTCGTGCGCGATGGTCTGGCTGCGACCCGCCACATCGCTGATCTTGGTGAGGGCACCGCCCGCCAGGAAGCGGTAGGTGGCGCCGGAACGTTCCCGCAGAACCCAGTCGGTGGACTGGTGGGCCAGAGTGAGCGAGCCACCGGACGGGCCGGTGTACGTACCGTCGGCGTTCTTGCCGAATCTCGCCTGCGAGCCGTCGGACAGGGTGACGAGGACCGACGACGTCGCCGTTTCCTCCCTCAGCTGCATGTCCCATCGGGTGGACCAGCCGGTGCCGAACGCGCCGCCGGTGCGCGGGTCCAGGGAGTTGTACGTCCGGGTCAGCGAGAGCTCGGGGCCGACGGTGGTCAGGGCGGCATCGGTCGCCGCCGTGACGTAGTTGCCCTCCCGGGTGCCGATCTCCTTGCCCTCGTCCGCGCCGCCGAGGTGGCTGGTCACGGCGGGTTGCGGAACCTGGGTGGTCAGCAGGGCCGCGCCGGGGCGCGTGGAGGTGGCGGAGCCGTCGTAGGCGTACCCGTACCAGGCGTACGTCTTGCCCCAGGACAGCCAGCCGGACGGCACCGCCCACTGCTGTTCGTTGCCCCGCGTACCGGTTTTGCAGTTCTTGCGCAGGTTGCTGCCCTCGACCTCGCACACCTCGAAGGAGTACTGCAGGGCGGCTTTCGGGTAGCGGTCCGCGTCGGTGCCCTTCGCCCAGAGCGTGGGGGTGAGGGTGTTCACGGTGATGCCGCTGCCGGGCGACTCCGCCGTCAGCTGCGGCGGGATGTTCACCGCGGAGACTTTCACCGCCGCCCCCGGCACGCCGGCGGCGGTGAAGCGGCTGACGCCGACCTCCTCCATCGTCCACTGCACGGTGTACGTGGCGGGTGTCAGCGGGGCGACCTTCGCGTCCAGCGTGATCGACTCGCCGGGCGAGATGGCCTGCGGCATCGCCGTCCAGCGGATCTTGGCGCTGTCGGTGATCTCCTTGCCTGCCGCGTCGAACAGGTTGTACCGCAGCTTGTAGGCGCCGCCCGCGGGCCAGGTCGTCTGCCCCTGGTTGGTGACGGTGACCTTCTCGACGCCCTCGGTGGTGGCGGTGACCGGCGCGGTGAAGTCGCCGAGCGAGTAGGCGGCGCCGTACTTGGTCCAGGTGACGTCCAGGCTCGGCTTGCCGTTCGGGTAGTCGTCGGAGCCGAACTGCTTCCAGCTCTTGGAGTCGGTGGCGGACGCCTTCACCGCGAGGCCGTAGTTTTTCTTACGGGCGTGCGTCCAGTCGTCGACCAGCTTGCGGCCTGCCGAGCCGAGTTTGATGGTCTCCCAGGCGGCACCGCAGGACCAGGTCGTCGTGCCTTCGGGCCGCCAGCCGTGCGCGAAGCTCTTCGACGCGAGCGACGCACCAGTGGAGGGTCCGGGCCATTTGGAGGTCGTGGACTCGGCCCAGTTCGAGGTGATCGGGTGCACGGTCACCGGCCGGGCGGTGCACGACTGCGACCAGGTGTTGTAGAGCGCGAGGTTGGCGCTGATCACCCAGGCGTTCTTCAGGGTGGTCTCGAGCCCCGCGAAGCGCAGGAACGCCGAGGCCTTGTGGCTGCCGCCGTCGTACGTGCCGACCTTCAGCACGGTGTCCGAGGCGAAGTTCTGGCTGTACGGGTACTCGACGTACGTGCCCGACGTGGCGTCGACGGACATCACCGACGGGTCGACGCGGACGGGGAAGACCCGCTCGGGCGCCGTCAGCCACGCCTTGTCCAGCTTGACGACCAGGACCTGCCGGCCGTCCTCCACGGTCAGGCCGTAGGTGACGCCGGAGGAGATCACGCCCTCGTTGGAGTCCGGGGCGAGGTGGGAGTCCTGCATCCAGCCGGCCGGCGTCCAGGCGCGAACGGCGCCCTCGACGTCGGTGAACACCACGTTGCCGTGTTCATCAAGCGCTGCCGTGAGCCCTTGCAGCTGAAGCGGGAAGCGCCACTCGGTGGGCGCGGCGGCGTCCTTGAGGACGAGGGTCTCCTTGACCGAGTCGCTGCCCGCGAGGAACTCCACGTCCGAGTGGGGGCGCGCGTTCTCGTAGGTGAGGGTGCTGTCCTCGGCCTGCCCGGTGACGGGGTGGGCGTCGTCCACGCCGTAGCCGACGGAGACGCCGTCGTCGACCTGCATCCGCACCACCGGGTCGGCGTCGGCCGTTCCGGCGAACTCGATCGGAGCCTCGGTCGAACCGGTCTCCCAGCCCTCGCCGCCCACGCTCATCGTGCTGGGACCCGACGACTCCTGGGGCACCAGCGTCGTGTCGATGGGCTTCCAGCCGCCGTCCTTCGCCCGGAAGTTGACCGGCTCGGTGTAGAAGCGGGTGGTGTAGGTGCCGTCCGGGTTGAGGTAGGTGCGCTCGCGCTCCGCTCGCTCGCCCGCCACCTCCTTGCTGCGCTTGGCGTCGAAGCCCTGGGGCTCGACGGCGCCGGGGGCCGCTGTCTCAACCACCGAGCCGGGCTTGGGCGTCCGAGTGGTGCTGGGCAGGCGGGTGACGCTGTCGCTCTGTTCGGCGGGCAGCTCGCCCTTTCCGGCAAGCGCGCCCTCACGCCCGCCCTTCGCGGAGGCGTCCGTCGCGTTCTCGGACGCGGTGTGACTGCGCCCGGCGGCGGACCCCCACCGCTGGTCTGGAGCCGCCCCAAAGCGGACGGGCGTGGACTGGCCCACGGCGAGGGCGACTTGCTCGGTCCCGGCCAGCACGGCCAGGACGAAGACAACGACAAGAACCAGCGGACGTGCCGGACGCACGGAATCCCCCCACCCCAAAAGATCACGAGTGGGGAAGTTCTAAAGGATCTCCAAACAAAAGCACAAGATGTTCACACGGTTCCCTCAAGTGAAGTGAACATGATCACAGGACATTCACCACGGAACGCCGTCACTCGGTCACCCGATCTCCACCACCCGCGCCCAAACAGGCGGCGAATCCGGTACGCACTCGGGGTCGTCCTCGTCGTACGACGGGCTTCGGGGGAACAGGCCCACCACCGTGCGGCAGGGTGGCGGGTGCTTGGCCAGGGGGTTTGGCCAATCAGTTCCGGTCCGCATACCTCCCCACCGGTCCGTCGACGTGACCAACGCGGACGGCCCGCCGAAACCACTTCGAACTCACGTTCGCCATGCCGTAGCTTGACTCCGTTCGGGGCCGTTCGGCCCCCTCGGAAAGGCGACGACTTCGTGCACTCGTCCTCCTCGAACAGGCCCCGCCGCAGACGTGCCGTCACAGGAACGGCAGCGCTCGGCTTGCTGATTGCGGCTGCAGGGATCGTCCAGCCGACCGCGGCGTCCGCCTCGACGCATGACAACCGTCCAGCCGCTCCGACCGACTTGCACACCTCCCCGATCACCTCCTGTGACGGCGACACCATCGTGGGCGACGGCGACGTCACTCTGTTCGCGAAGGTCGCGGACCCAGACGGCGGGATCCTGGGCGTCGACTTCCGCCTGTCGCCGCACGGCAGCGAATCCGACGACCCGATCGCAGAAGTGCGAGTGTCGGCGGCTTCGGGCCAAAATGCCGGCTACGTCGTCCGGAGGGAAACGCTCGAGTCGGCGGCAGGCGGATCCATCACCGAGTTCGACTGGAAGGTCCGGGCCACCGACTCCCAGCACACCGGCGACTGGTCGACCGTCTGCCACTTCTCCTTCGATCCGACGCGTACGGGTGCGCCCGTGATCTCCGAACCCGTGGCCTCCACCATCGGACAGCCATTGAGCATCGCCGTGAGCGCGCCCAGCGGCGGAACCGTACCGAGCCGCTACCGCTATCAGCTCAACGGAGGTCCGTCGGTAGACGTGACCGCCGACGCCTCCGGCAACGCCACCATCACGGTCACCCCGACCAGCCACACCAACACCCTGTCGGTCACCAGTCTGTCCGCAGGCGGCAACTACGGTGAGACGACGACCATCTTCATCATCTCGGACGCGCCCTCGACCAATCAGGCCGACGGCGACCTGACCGGCGACAACGTCCCCGACCTGGTCACCGTCGGCGCGCAGAACGGCTTCCCGTCAGGTCTGTGGCTGGCGCCCGGCACCGGTGACGGGCACGTCAGCAGCTCTCCGACCGACATCGGCGTCAACGGCGACGGCCGTGGCTCCATCGGCTCGTCCTCGGATTTCGACGGCTCGTCGGTCATCACCGGACGCTTCACCGGCGGCGCGGAACAGGATGTGCTGGTCTACTTCCCAGCCGGCCCCTACGCGGGCACCGGCATGATCGTCAAAGGCAGCGGAGACGGCTCACCGCTCAATCCGGTCAGCGGGAACGGTGCCTACATTCGGGGTGGTTCGTTGCAGGACGTCTACGGCGACGACCCCGTCCAGCTCGCCAACGCCGGGAACACCTCCGGCCGCGGCACCGGGTTCCCCGACCTCATCGGCATCTCCGGTGACGGCGCCAACGGTTACGCCCTCAACCTCTACCTGAGCGGCTTCAACGCCGGCCTCTACTTCCCCGTCGCGCTCGACGTCACCACCCCCGACGGCACCGCGGACTGGAAAGACTGGACCATCGCCACCACGCAGCTACCCACCGCGGACGGCGGCAGCGGCACCGCGATGTTCCTGTGGAACAAGGCCACCGGCGAGCTCGACCTGTGGGAGAACCTGGCCGCCGACCCCGACACCGGCAGCCTCACGTACACCGCCTATACGGTGGCCACCGGGTGGAACACGGGAGCCGCGCTGAACCTGCAGGCCGCCGACGCCAACGGCGACGGCGTACCCGACCTGTGGGCTGTCTCCGAAGGCGGGACGGTCACAGCCAACCTGTTCACCAACCTGTCCAGCACCGCCCCGGCCACGCTGACGAGTGTCACCGAGACCCTCAGCACCGATTGACGGACGGGGGCGCCGACGATCCCTTGTCGGCGCCCCGGCAGAGCCGTTACCGCAGCACCACCCCCGCCCCCTCCACCGCATCCCCCGACGGCATCTCCAGTAGGCCCAGTTCGGCGCCGGAGGCCAGTAGGCGGTGGGCCGGGAGGATGCGGACCGTGTAACCGAAGGGGCCTGTGCGGTCCAGGGACAGGGGGCCCTCGTACACCCACCTGCCCTCCAGGTCGGGGCCGCTCGTGGGTTTCAGCGGGACCGTCGAGGCGTCCGTGATGCGGTCCTCCTCGTCGACCCGGCCGGAGACGGCCTGGATCTCGACGTCGTCGGGGGCGAGGTCGCCGAGGCCGACGCGGACCCGCAGTGCGAGGGTCGTGCCGAGTTCCGCGGTGGCGGTGGCCGCCGATGTCTCGACGTGGTCGACCGTCACCGCGTGCCAGGCCGAGCGCACCCGCTGTTTCCAGGCGGCGAGTTCCCGTGCGGCGCTGGGGGCCATCGTCCGGTGCGCGTGGGCGGCCGGGGCGTAGAGGCGTTCGACGTACTCGCGGACCATGCGCCCGGCCAGCACCTTCGGGCCGAGCAGGGTGAGGGTCTGGCGGACCATCTCGATCCAGCGGTCGGGCAGGCCCGCCCGGCCGCGTTCGTAGAAGCGGGGGGCGATGCGCTGTTCCAGGAGGTCGTAGAGGGCCGCCGCCTCGACGTCGTCGCGGTGGTCGGGGTCGGTGCCGGCGCCGTCGGCGGTGGGGATCGCCCAGCCGAAGTCGGGCTGGAACCATTCGTCCCACCAGCCGTCCAGGACGGAGAGGTTGAGGCAGCCGTTGAGGGCCGCCTTCATACCGCTGGTCCCGCACGCCTCCAGCGGCCTCAGCGGATTGTTCAGCCAGATGTCGCAGCCGGGGTACAGCTTCTGTGCCATCGCCATGCCGTAGTCGGGGAGGAAAACGATGCGGTGGCGGACCCGTGGGTCGTCCGTGAACCGGACCAGTTCCTGGACGAGGCGTTTGCCGCCGTCGTCCGCCGGGTGCGCCTTGCCCGCCACCACGATCTGGATCGGCCGCTCGGAGTGCAGCAGCAGGTCCATCAGCCGGTCGCGGTCCCTCAGCATCAGCGTCAGGCGTTTGTACGAAGGGACGCGGCGCGCGAAGCCGATGGTGAGGACGTCCGGGTCCAGGACGTCGTCGACCCAGCCCAACTCGGCCGTGCCCGCGCCGCGTTGACGCCAGGACGCCCGCAGCCGGCGCCGTACCTCCACCACCAGTTGCTCGCGCAGGTCGCGGCGCAGGTCCCAGATGTCCTGGTCGCAGATGTCGGCGACGGCGTCCCAGCGTTCGGAGCCGCCGACGCTCAGGGCGTCCTCGGCGCGCTCGCTGCCGATCTGGCGGGCGCCGAGCCGGAGCACTTCGGGGGCGACCCAGGTCGGCGCGTGCACGCCGTTGGTGACGGAGGTGATCGGCACCTCGTCGGGGTCGAAGCCGGGCCACAGGCCGGCGAACATCCCCCTGCTCACCTGGCCGTGCAGCAGGGACACGCCGTTCGCGCGCTGCGCCAGCCGCAGGCCCATCACGGCCATGTTGAAGAGGTTCGGCTCGCCGCCCGGGTACGTCTCCATGCCGAGGCGCAGGATGCGGTCGACGTCCATGTGCGGGAGTTCGGCGTCGGGTCCGAAGTGGCGGGCGACCAGCTCGCGGTCGAAGCGGTCGATGCCGGCCGGGACGGGGGTGTGGGTGGTGAAGACGGTCCCGGCGCGGACGGCTTCCAGGGCGGAGTCGAAGTCCAGTCCCGTGTCGGCGAGTTCGGCGATGCGCTCCAGTCCGAGGAAGCCCGCGTGGCCCTCGTTGGTGTGGAAGACCTCGGGTTCCGGGTGACCGGTCAGGCGGCAGTACGTGCGCACCGCCCGGACACCCCCTATGCCGAGCAGCATCTCCTGGAGCAGCCGGTGCTCGCTGCCGCCGCCGTAGAGCCGGTCGGTCACCCCGCGTTCACCGAGGCCGTTCTCCTCGATGTCGGAGTCGAGCATGAGCAGCGGGACCCGGCCGACCTGGGCCAGCCAGACGCGGGCGTGGAGCTGTTTGCCGGCCGGGAGGGCGAGGGAGATCTGCGCGGGGGCTCCGTCGTCCTCCCTCAGGAGGGTCACCGGCAGCTCGTTGGGGTCGAGGACGGGGTAGTGCTCCTGCTGCCAGCCGTCCCGGGAGAGGGTCTGGCGGAAGTAGCCGTGCCGGTAGAGGAGTCCCACGCCGATCAGCGGCACGCCCAGGTCGCTGGCCGCTTTCAGGTGGTCGCCGGCGAGGATGCCGAGGCCGCCTGAGTACTGCGGCAGGGCGGCCGTGATGCCGAACTCGGGTGAGAAGTAGGCGACGGCGGCGGGGAGCCCTGCGGTGGCGGGCTGGTCCTGGTACCAGCGGTCGCCGCTCATGTAGTCGTGCAGGTCGTCGGCGGCGGCGGTGAGCCGACGCAGGAAACGGCGGTCCTCGGCGAGTTCGGTGAGGCGTGCCGGGCGCACGCTGCCGAGGAGTCTGACCGGGTCGCCGTCGCAGACGGCCCAGCGCTCGGGGTCGACGGACTGGAACAGGTCGCGGGTCTCCGCGTGCCAGGACCAGCGCAGGTTGCGGGCCAGGTCGCTGAGCGGGCGGAGGGGTTCGGGGAGGAGGGGTCGGACGGTGAATCGACGGATCGCCTTCACATTCCACCTCGGCATGGCGCGTTCGCTGGATGGACACACGGCGGTGTGGGTCCACGTCTGCTGAAAAGGTACCGGCGCTGGTGTCGGCCTTGCTGGGGGCTGGCCGCCCCCGGACCCCCGCTTTTCGTCCTGAACGGCCTCGTCCTCAATCGCAAGACGGGCTGAAGTGACCTGACCCGGCGCCACCCAGGCCCTCCGCAACGGGCCGAAAACCCTGTTTCTCCCCCGGAGGCCACCTTGTGGGGGTTCACGCCCCGCGAGAGGCTGCCCAATGGCGTGCCCGGCGAAGGCGGGGCGCGTCGAGTCGAGGAGGGGAACGCGAACCATGGCACGGACGCGTATGCGGCGTCTGCGCCGGGTGGGGGGACTGACCGCGGTCGCCACGACCGTGCTGCTGTCGGCCGTCGCCCTGCCCGCGCACGCCGTACCGGAGGGGAAGATACTCGGCGCCGGTCTGCCCGGCTCCGTCGGCGGAAGCTATCTCGTGACGCTGAAGGGGGACACGCACGCGTCGTCGGAGGACGGACGACGGCTTGCCCGGACGTACGGGGCGAGAATCAGCCAGACCTACGGCACGGTCCTCAACGGGTTCGCCGTCGAGGCCGGCGAGAGACAGGCTCGGCGGCTCGCGGCCGACCCGCGTGTGGCGTCCGTCGTGCAGGACACCCGGGTGACGCTGGACGCCGCGGGGGGCGCCGTCGGGAGGAACCCGCCGCCGTGGGGACTGGACCGGGTCGACCAGCCGAGCCGGCCGCTGGACGGCAGCTATCACTGGCCGAGGTCCGCGGGCGCGGGCGTCACCGTGTATGTGATCGACACCGGTGTCCGGATCACGCACGACGACTTCGGCGGCCGGGCGAGCTACGGCTGGGACTTCGTCGGCGGTGACGGCGTCGCCGCCGACGGCAACGGACATGGCACCCACGTCGCGGGCACCGTCGCGGGCACCGCCCTGGGCGTCGCCAAGAAGGCCAAGGTGGTCGCGGTGCGAGTGCTCGACGACGCCGGTGCGGGCACCACCGCGCAGGCCATCGCGGGCATCGACTGGGTCACCCGGCACGCGCACAAGCCCGCCGTCGCCAACCTCAGCCTGGGCGGCGGGTACAACGCGGCGTTGGACGCCGCCGTGCGCACGTCCGTCCGCTCCGGCGTCACGTACACCGTCGCCGCGGGCAACGTGGGGCAGCCGGCCGCCCTGCACTCCCCCGCCGACGTGCGGGAGGCCATCACGGTCGGCGCGACCGACAGCAATGACGCCAGGGCGGCCTTCTCCAACTACGGTTCGGCCGTCGACCTGTTCGCGCCGGGCGTGTCGATCACCTCCGCCTCGTACACGAGCGACACGGGCCGGGTCGTCTACTCCGGTACGTCGACGGCGTCGCCGCACGCGGCGGGCGCGGCCGCGCTCTATCTCGCCGACCATCCGAAAGCCACTCCGGGGGAGGTCTCGAAAGCGTTGGCAGCGGGGGCGGCGAGCGGGAAGGTGTCCGGTCGGGGAGCCGGTTCGCCGGACAAACTCCTTCAGGTCCTCCCCGCCGGGTAACGGGGTCTCAAAACCGGTCTCGTTCCCCTCGAACGAGGCCGGTCTTGTGTGTAGACATACGCGTGAGTAGTTAACAAAGTGCCGGATTGCACACCCGAACAGGGTGGGAAGGCTCCCTCGGTACACGACCCCACATCCATCCGCCCACCCTCGTTGATGCGGACAGGAGCGGTCATGCCCGCCACGCACCACTCGTCAGCACCCCCGACACCCCGCACCAGGGCGACACCCGCCCCCGAGACAACGGACGCGCTCCCCACCCCGGAAGCGCTCCCCGCGCACCCCGCCGAAACCGCCTCCTCGGACGAGGTCGCCGACACCGCCGTCGGGCGCATACCGGTTCTCGACGTCCGCCCGCTGGTCCAGCAGGGCCGCCGGCCCGCCAAGGCGGTCGCCGGTGAGACGTTCCAGGTGTCGGCGACCGTGTTCCGGGAGGGACACGACGCCGTCGCCGCCAATGTGGTCCTCAAGGGCCCGGACGGTGCCCTGGGCCCGTGGACGCCGATGCGCGAACTCGCCCCCGGCACCGACCGCTGGGGCGCGGACGTCACGCCGGACACCACCGGCCGTTGGACCTACACCGTGGAGGCCTGGGGGGACCCGGTCGCCACCTGGCGGCACCACGCCCGCATCAAGATCCCCGCGGGGATGGACACGGAGCTGGTCCTCGAAGAGGGCGCCCGGCTGTACGAGCGGGCGGCCGCCGGAGTGCCGCAGGGGCCGGACCGGACCGTGGTGCTGGCCGCGGTCGACGCCCTGCGCGACGCGTCCCGCCCGGCCGCGGCCCGGCTGGCGGCGGCGCTGACACCGCAGGCCGAAGCCGTCCTCGGCCGTCATCCGCTGCGCGATCTGGTCACCGCCTCCGAGCCGTTGCCGCTGCTGGTGGAGCGGGAGCGGGCGCTGTACGGCGCGTGGTACGAGTTCTTCCCGCGCTCCGAGGGGACCCCCGAGCGCCCGCACGGCACGTTCCGCACCGCCGCGCGCAGGCTTCCCGCCATCGCCGCGATGGGCTTCGACGTCGTCTATCTGCCGCCGATCCACCCCATCGGCACGACGTTCCGCAAGGGCCGCAACAACACCCTCGACCCCGGCCCGGACGACGTCGGCGTGCCCTGGGCGATCGGCTCCCCGGAGGGCGGCCACGACGCCGTCCACCCGGACCTGGGCACCATCGAGGACTTCGCCTGGTTCGTGGAGCGGGCGGCGGAGCGCGGGCTGGAGATCGCCCTCGACTTCGCCCTGCAGTGCTCGCCGGATCATCCCTGGGTGCAGAAACACCCCGAGTGGTTCCACCACCGCCCGGACGGGACGATCGCGTACGCCGAGAACCCGCCGAAGAAGTACCAGGACATCTACCCGATCGCCTTCGACGCCGACCTGGACGGGCTCGTCGCCGAGACCGTCCGGGTGCTCAGGCACTGGATGTCGTACGGGGTGCGGATCTTCCGCGTCGACAACCCGCACACCAAGCCGGTGGTGTTCTGGGAGCGGGTCATCGCGGAGATCAACGGCAGCGACCCCGACGTGATCTTCCTGGCGGAGGCCTTCACCCGGCCCGCGATGATGCACACGCTCGGCCAGATCGGCTTCCAGCAGTCGTACACCTACTTCACCTGGCGCAACACGAAGCAGGAACTGACGGAGTACCTCACCGAACTCTCGGGGGAGGCCGCCTCCTACATGCGGCCCAACCTGTTCGCCAACACCCCCGACATCCTGCACGCCTACCTCCAGCACGGCGGCCGGCCGGCCTTCGAGGCGCGCGCCGTCCTCGCCGCCACGCTGTCCCCTACCTGGGGCATCTACAGCGGCTACGAACTCTGCGAGAACACGCCATTGAAGGAGGGCGGCGAGGAGTACCTCGACTCGGAGAAGTACCAGCTCAAGCCCCGTGACTGGGCGGCGGCCGAACGCGAGGGCCGCAGTCTCGCCCCGCTGATCACGAAGCTCAACGAGATCCGGCGGGCCAACCCGGCCCTGCACCGACTGCGTGATCTGCACTTCCATCCGACCGACAAGGAAGCGGTGATCGCCTACTCCAGAAGGAGCTCGAAGAGCAGCGGTTCGAACACGGTTCTGGTGGTCGTCAACCTCGACCCCCACCACACCCAGGAGGCGACGGTGTCGTTGGACATGCCGCAACTCGGCCTGGACTGGCACGAGTCGGTGTCGGTGCGCGACGAGCTCACCGGCGAGACCTACCACTGGGGCAGGGCCAACTACGTGCGCCTCGAACCGGGCACCCGGCCCGCGCATGTACTCACCGTCCTGCGACCGTCCAACCCGCAGATCGGAGGGTCACCCACACCATGATCGTCAACGAGCCCGTTCCGGACACCTTCGAGGACACGCCCGCCAAGGACCGCGACCCCGAGTGGTTCAAACGCGCCGTGTTCTACGAGGTCCTCGTCCGCTCCTT